>JAFAAV010000037.1 GCA_023426375.1 Actinomycetes bacterium
CCGTACGCCCACTCGCCGGACGGGTGGCGATCGTCACCGGCGCCAGCCGCGGCGGCGGCCGCGGGATCGCCGTGGAGCTGGGCGCCGCCGGCGCGACGGTGTACGTCACCGGCCGCACCACCCCCCCCCCCCCCGCCCCCACCCCCGCCCGGGGGCGGGGGCGGCGTCGTTGGTTGGTGGGGTGCACGTTGTTGCAGAGGTGCATTGGGTGCTATCGCGGGGCCGCGCGCACCTCATGCATGCTTGGAGCCCTGCCGCGCATCTGGTGCGCCGTTAGAGCCTTGCGGCGCACCTGGTGTGTCATTAGAACCTTTCTGAGCTCGGCCTAGGGTTCTAATGACGCATGAGGTGTATGCGAGGGTTCTAACGGCCCTTGAGGTGCGTCCTTGCGGGGAATTCACGCGTCAATGGGAACATCGGTGGCCCAGACGACCTCACCATCCACGAATTGTGCGGTCGGATGCAGACCCACCTTCTGCGCCACAGACTCCGAGGCCACGTGGCCAGGAAAAATGAGCGCGGTGAAGTGGGCGACGTCGTCTTCCCGCAGCAATTCCATCGCCGACGACGCCGCCTCAGTCGCGCAGCCGCACCCCCACCACCAGCGACCCACGCATCTCAGGTGGAGTTAGCGCCCCGCCGCGCATCTGGTGCGTAGTTGGAACCTTTTTGAGCGCCGCCAGAGGCTCTAACTACACCTGATGTGTACGCGGAGGTTCTACCGGCACCGGAGGTGAGGAAGGCGCAGGGAGAGATGCGAGAAACGTGTCGGCGCACAGCCAGGGGCCTGCAACTTGTGCCGCTAAGGCCCGACCAGGGCCGCCAGGGTCCGTCCGGGGCAACCAGGGTCCGATCGGGGCCTACAAGTTATGCGGCCAAGGGTCAGCCAAAGGTAGCCGGGGCAATCGCAGAGCGCCAGACGGTCAGCTTTGCTCCGATTTGGGCTCACTCGACTGCTTGACCTCGCCAATGGCGTTGAGGCCGAACATCGGGGTGCCGTTGACGCGGTAGTCACCCACGATGCGGGCCTTGTAGATGGTGGGGTTGTGGGTGGCTACGGTGCGGGCGTTGCGCCAGAAGCGGTCCAGGGACTTGGATTTACCCACGGCAGAGGCGCCGAGCAGGTCGAAGATCCCGTCGGTCACGTCGCGAACGAGCTCCGGAACGACCACCTGGGCGTGCGCCACGGGCAGTTCGCACGCGTTGGTCAACTCCTGCGGGTTGTTTAGCAGGGGGTCGCCACCGAGAACTCCGATGGCGGCGTCGAGTTCACGGGCCGCCTGCAGGACGATTGCCCTCGCGGCGGCGGCCTTGGCGCTGAGCTCGCCCACGCGCTGCAGCACCTGCGGATCCTCGCGAGCGACCGAGCCCGTACCGGTGTTGAAGCCACGGGTCCGTGAACGCACCAAGTGCACGCCCTCGTCGATCGCGGCCTTGGCGATCCCCGCCTCCACGGCCAGGAGCACGAGCTGGAAGACAGCCGTCTCCTGGGTGGCGCGGCCGTCACGGTTGCGCACGTTAGCCGCCGGCACCGTGACCTCACGGAAGTGCGTGGTGCCCGTTCCGGTGAGTTGCTGGCCGAAGCCGTCCCAGTCATCAACCAGCTCGATGCCCTCCCACGAACTCTTCACCAGCGCGTGGGAACGGGCCTCCTGACCGGGGATCTGAGCGGTGACCTGGATCCAGTCGGAGAAGATCGACCCGGTGGAGTAAAACTTGGTGCCGTTGAGCTCCCAGTCACCGTCGGCGGTCTGGGTCAGTGTGGTGGCCGCGGTGCCCAGTGCAGCGCCGGAGCGCTCGGTCGCGGCATTGCCCACGGTCTCGCCGGCGGCGATCCGCGGGAACCACACGTCGGATTCCTCGGAGCTGAGGCTCGCAATGAATCCCAGGTGCGAGCGGTACACGTGCGCCACGTTGGAGTCCGCCGCGGCCAGGGCAATCAGCAGCTCCGCCACCTGCTCCAGCGTCGCACCATAACCACCCCGCGAGCGCGGAACCGTGAGCGCACCGAAGCGACGCTCGTTCAGCCATGAGAATTGCTCGTAGGGCAGGATGCGCTGTTGCTCACGCTCCACGGCACCGGAGGCAATCCGGTCGAAAACCGGTTGAAACACGTCGAATAATTCGCGGGTACTCAGGGATCGCTGCGGATCCCTGTCAACGGTTGCGGTGTCAAACTCTTCCTTGATGCCGGTGTCAGTGCTCATGTTCTCGGTAGTCCCTCGCGTTCAATCACGGTGCCCGCACCAGACCGACGGGGAACACGAGGACGCACGGGCGTGACCGTGCGAACCGCAGAAGCTGAAAAGCTGTCCATCGGTCGTGGCGGAAGCACCGTCCCGGTATCCGGGTGGTTGCTGCGGCGTTGACGAGCCACGTCTCTCGGCCGCTCTTGATGGCGTTACGGGTTCAGAGCATCACGGTCGTCGAATGACTGTCAACGCGCATGACGGTTTATGACCGCCAGAAGGCTCCGGTCACCTGGGACAGCGCGTGCAGGTCGTCCACGTGAGCGAGTTCGCGGGCGGAATGCATGGACAGCAGTCCCACGCCCACGTCCAGGGTGCGCATACCCAGGCGGGTGGCGGTGATGGGTCCGATGGTGGATCCGCACGGCACGTTGTTGTTGGAGACGAACTCCTGGTAGCTCACGCCCGCGCGCTCACACGCGTCGGCCCACAGCCCGGCACCCATGGCGTCCGTGGTGTAGCGCTGGTTGGCGTTGATCTTGAGCAGGGGCCCCGCCCCGGGCTCGGGGGTGTTCACGGGGTCGTGGTGCCCGCGGTAGTTGGGGTGGACCAGATGCCCGGCGTCCGCGGACAGGCATACCGAAGCGGACAAGGATCGCCGGTAATCATCCTGAGATTCGCCCTGGGCCGCGCTGATCCGCACGAGTACGTCCTCCAGGAACGGTCCCGCGGCACCGGATCGCGTGGCGGAGCCGACCTCTTCGTGGTCGAACGCGGCCAGCATCGAGATCTGCGACGCGGATTCGAGCTCCTCTACATGCTCAACCAAGGCGTGCAGCCCCGCGTACACGGAGGACAGGTTGTCCAATCGCCCACTCGCGAGCAGTTCTCGTCGCTGCCCGATCAATTCAGGTTTCTGGGTATCGGCCAGCACGATGTCGAAGCCCACAATGTCCTCCGGAGCCACCGAGGCCTCCGCCATGTCCGCGAGCAGTCCCAGGACATCAGCATCCTGCACGGAACCGGTTCCCCAAATGGGCTGTACGTGCTGCTGTTTATCCAGCTTGAGGCCTTCGTTGGCGCCGCGGTCCAGGTGGATGGCCAGCTGCGGGATCCGCGCAACCGCCTCGGTCGCGCACAGGTGCTGCGTGAGTTCACCGTTATCGCCGCGCACCACTATGCGTCCGGCGAGTCGCAGGTCCCGGTCCAGCCACGAGTTCAACAGCACACCGCCGTACACCTCCACCCCGGCCTGGTACCAACCGTTGGAGACCGTGGTGGGCTTGGGCTTCAACTTGAATCCCGGAGAATCTGTGTGCGCGCCCAGAATGCGAGCCCCCGCGCCCGGGCGACACCCGCGCGGGGCCACCCAGGCGATCAGAGCGCCGTCGCGAATCGTGAAGTGCCGCCCGACGACATCGCTCCAAGCCTCCGATTCGCTCAGTTCCGTGAACCCCGCCCCACGCAGCAGCTCCGCCGCGGCCGCGACCGCGTGATAGGAACTGGGCGAGGCCATGACGTAATCGCCCAGGGCTCGGGCGTAGCCGAACGGGGCGCGGTGGGAATCCAAGTCAGAGACGCTGCGATGGGTCATGCAGGACAGTCTAGGGAGTGCACCCCTGGTTGGTGTCAGAGCCGCTCCCGGACTGTCCGCCGGGTGCCTGCGGACTCGACGTCTTGCGCACGTCCAACAGGCCCACCGGACGCCCCTGACCGTCCCGCACCGTGTACGGACCGTACTGCTCAGGCAAAGAGAGGTAGTTCTGGGTGCGCGGATCCACCACGAACGCCGCGAGGTTCGCACCGTTCTGGCCGATCACGCGCTGTCGTTGTGCCAGCGCGGGCAGGCGCGGCGGAGGCGGCAGGATGATGGTGCGGGAGGTGGCGATCCGAGTCTTGCGGGCCATCCGGAACACCACCAGCAGGAAGATCCCGTTGATCGCCAGGGTGAACAGCACCTCGACGGGGCCGCCGCTCGTATCACTCAGGTCCGCCAGGCCGACCATGGCCATGAGCGTCACCGTGCAGTTGTTGACCACGTGCAGGGCAACGGCCGCCTCCAGCCCGCCGGTGCGCCACGTGAGGACACCCATGGTGATCGCCATGATCGCAATGGAGGTCTGTCCCCACACGTCGTAGAGGTGTCCGGCGACGAACAGCGGAACCGGCAGGAGAATGGCCCATGCCGGGTGCTTCAACCAACGCCCCACCGTCTGCATCAGATAACCGCGGAAGACCAATTCCTCCGCGAAGCACTGGATGGGCACCAGCAGCACCACCATGAGCAGCAGCCAGCCCCACTGGGGCGCCAGGGTGAACTCAATGGCCTCACCGCCGGTCATGAGGTCGAACAGGATGGACAGCCCATTGATCACCACAAAGATGGCAAGTGCCGCGAGCCCGCACTGGAGCATCCATTTCCAGCGCAGCCGCCCCGTGACCGAGTGGAGCAGGCCCAGCGGCCGCGGGCCCATGATCTTCCTGGCCAGGTACGCGGCCGGGGCCATCAGTGCAATGGACCCGAACAGGAAGAAGAAGATCAGCGGGTCCAGCTGGTTCATGGTGGCCACGTTGTCCAGGTCCATGGGGTTGTCCATGAACAACAGGACCGGGATGGTGAACAGCACCGACAGCACAATGAAAAAGAAGAACAGCAGGGCACCCTCGACCAGGGGCTTCCACCATTCGTGTCGAGGATCCGCGAATCCCAGGCGGTGATACGCCAGCGTGCGCATCCGCTCGGGCGGCACTTGGGACGGGTCATGAGCCGGCACCGGCGCGGGTACAGGTCCGCCGTTCATGGTCGACGACGCCGCTCCCCGGCCCTCGCCTCTCACCTCACCGGGCCGCGTGGCCGGGTTCGAATTCGATGCGGGCGGTCGGCTCCAGGGCGCGGGGTGCTGGCTCATGGTTCCACGCTATCGGTCGCCGGTGATGTGCGAGGTGATTGTGGAGGGCGTGTGCCGCGCTCCCTTCCGGCAATTCACACCCTGAAACTGGACCGCCACCCTCGCCCACCGTGCGCTGTCTTTAAACGGAGGCCGACCGGCAGACCGGTGATGTCCGCACCGCGTAACGGTCCACGAACGCGGCCAAGATCTTTTGGGGCTGATCCACCTCGGGGCCGTCCTTGACGCGGTCGATCACGGTTTGGGTGTCCTCGGGCCGGAAGTAACCGAGATCCTTGTACGCGATCACCCGGTTGATCAGGCCGTCCGGATCGAGTTCCGGGTGGAACTGTGTCGCGTAGAGGTTCTGCTTGACCCGGTACATCTGCACCTCACACACGGTTCCGCTGGCCAACAGCACGGCACTGGCCGGCAGCGAGCGAGTGCCTTCCTTGTGCCCCACGTATGCGGTGAACTTCCCCGGCAATTGGGACAGCAGCGGATCTTTGGCGCCCTCTTCGGTGACCGTAACGGTAATGGGTCCCACCTCTTCACTGCGGGTACGATCCACCACTGCTCCCTGGTGGATTCCCAACGTGCCCACCCCGTAGCAAGCGCCCAGGAACGGGAAGTCCCGGGCCACGACCTCGTCCAGAAGAGTGCTGATCCATTGCTCGGCCCGGTGCTGCGTGGCCGATTTCTCCTCCGCGGGATCGGATGAGTTGAAGGGCGAGCCGCCCACGATGATTCCGCTGTACCGGTCCAGGTCCAACTGCGGAACCGGCCCCTTCTCCAGACGCAGGTGTTCGAGTTCCGACTCCTGCAGGCCCCCGAACCGCCGCACGGCGTCGTATTCCTCCAGTGCCACATCGTCTTCGGGCCGGGTGGCCAGCAGTACAAACGGTTTCATGACCTCATCGTAGGCACCGTTTCAGCGCCCCTGGTGCGCCTTTCACTGTGCGTCACAGCACGTCACGCGTTACAGCGGGGTGACACTTGGTTTCAGTTCTGAAAACTCCGGCTCCGCCCTCTTGACTTCCGACCTGTGATCCAGTTCACTATCTTTATATGGAATTTAGATTTCACATAGCGAAAAAGTAAGGGAAGCAATGACGCTCAGCGAGTTCAACGAAACGGATCGACAGACGGCGGTGGAAACCGTTCGCCCCGCTCTGGACATCCAGCGCTGGATCGAAGAGATCGTGGACGGTCGTCCGTACGAAAACACTGAGGACGCCGTGTCTGCCGCACGCGATGCTGCCAACCCTTTCACGGATGCAGAGGTCGATCAGGCATTGTCGCACCACCCCAAGATCGGCGAGCGCGCCGCTGGGGAATCCAAGGAAGCCGATCTCTCCCGCAACGAGCAGGCCGGTCTGGGCGAGTCCACGGACGACATCAAGGCTGAGCTCGCCAAGGGCAACGCCGAGTACGAGGAGCGTTTCGGACAGGTCTTCCTGATCCGCGCGGCCGGCCGTTCACTGCCCGAAATTTTGTCCGAACTGCAGCGTCGCCTGCAGAACACCCCGGAGAACGAGCGCACCGAAGTTGCCGACCAGCTTCGTCAGATTGCACTCCTCCGCCTCGAAGGGATCCTGTCATGAGCTTTATTTCCGCACACGTCCTTGATTCCGTGCACGGCTGCCCAGCCCAAGGAATCGACGTCACCCTCCTCACCGGTGAAGGCCAAGAACTTGGCACCGCTGTCACCAACGAGGACGGCCGAGTCCCCGAACTCGGCCCAGAGACCCTGGAGTCCGGCCATTACCGGATCATTTTCGCAACCGAGCAGTACTTTGCCGGGCGCGAGCTTGAGACGTTCTACCCGTTCGTCTCGGTGGATTTCTCGGTGCAACAGGAGCAGGGCCACTATCACGTGCCCTTGCTGCTGAGCCCGTTTGCGTATTCCACATACCGCGGCAGTTGACCCAGGAGCCGACCCAGTCGACGATTGCCGATCCACTCAGACAGCACACCAATTTTCTACACAGGAGTAGATGAAAATGACCGAAGTAGTTCTCGGAAAGAACCAGTACGGCAAGGCGCAGAACCACGTGGTTCGCATCAACCGTGACAGCGACCGTCACATCATTCGTGACCTGGTCGTCACCTCCCAGCTGCGCGGTGATCTCACCGAGGTGCACACCAAGGGCGACAACGCCCACTGTGTCCCCACCGACACCCAGAAGAACACGGTGTTCGCGTTCGCTCAGCAGTACGACATCAAGTCCCCCGAGGATTTGATCCTCAAGCTCTCCGATCACTTCACGAGCGAGTTCGACTGGATCTCCGGTGGCCGTTGGGCAGCGGACGAGTACCGCTGGGATCGCATCAACGACAACGATCACTGCTTCGTCCAGAACAAGCAGGAAGTCCGCACCTCCGTGCTCGTCACGGACGGTGACAAGAAGACCGTGATCTCCGGCTTCAAGGACCTCACCGTCCTGAAGTCCACCGAGTCCGGCTTCGAGGGTTACCCCAAGGACAAGTACACGACCCTGAAGGAAACCACGGACCGCATCATGTCCACGGACGTGGCGACCCGCTGGCGTTACAACACCACCGATGTCGACTTCGACGCCGTGTACGACAGCGTGAAGAACATCATCCTCACCAAGTTCACCGATCACTACTCGCGTGCACTGCAGGAGACCCTGTACCTCATGGGCAAGGCCGTGATCGAGGCGCACCCGGAGATCGACGAGATCAAGTTCTCGTGCCCGAACAAGCACCACTTCGTCTACGACTTGAGCTTCTGCGATTTGGGCAACAACAACGAGACCCACTACGCGGCCGATCGTCCCTTCGGCCTGATCGAGGCCACCGTGCAGCGTAAGGACGCTGCCGAGGACGAGCACGCCTGGATGGGCATCACCGGCTTCTGCTGAGCCATCTGCTCCACCGCCGGTGTGTCCCCGCCTCTTGAGGCCGAGGCGGGGACACACCAGCTCATTCATTCTTAGGAAGGCTTCCCAATGTCACAAACCGCTACGACCGAGGTCAAGCGGCCCGAGGACGAGTACCTCGGCGCGGGCCCGAGCTTAGGCTACGGATTCCAGCACGTTCTGACGATGTACGGCGGCATCATCGCTCCGCCGTTGATCGTGGGTGGCGCAGCCGGTCTGTCCACCAATGAGCAAGCGCTCCTGGTCGCTTGCTGTCTGTTCGTCGGCGGTCTGGCAACCATGCTCCAGTCCTTCGGCATCAAGTTCTTCGGCTCTCAGTTGCCCTTGGTCCAGGGCACCTCGTTCGCCGGTGTGGCCACCATGACCGCGATCGTCAACGGTGACGGCGGTATCCAGGCGGTCTTCGGCGCGGTCATGGCATCAGCGGCCATCGGCTTCCTGATTGCACCGTTCTTCGCGCGCATCATCAGATTCTTCCCGCCGGTGGTCACCGGTGTGGTCATCACGACCATTGGTCTGTCGCTCTTCCCCGTGTCCGCACAGTGGGCCATGGGTGGTGCCGCCGTCGCGAATGCCGGGGACGAGAACGCGATCTTCAAGAACGTGTGCTTGGCCGGTGCCACGCTGCTGATCATCATGCTTCTGTCCAAGGTGCGCAGCGCGATCATCTCGCGACTGTCCATCCTGTTGGGCATTGTCCTGGGCACGCTCTTCGCCCTGGCCATTGGCATGGCCGACTTCTCTCAGGTCATGAACGGCGCGATCTTCGCCTTCCCCGAGCCCCTCGCGTTCGGCCCGCCCACCTTCCAACCCGCGGCCATCATCTCGATGACCATTGTGGTGCTGGTGATCCTCACGGAAACCACCGCGGACATCATTGCCGTCGGTGAGATCGTGGACACCAAGGTGGACCGCCGTCGTATCGCTGACGGTCTGCGTGCCGATATGGGTGCCTCTTTCCTGGCTCCCCTGTTCAACGGTTTCACCCAGTCCGCGTTCGCGCAGAACGTTGGTCTGGTTGCGATCACGGGCGTGAAGAGTCGATTCGTGGTCACGGCCGGCGGTTTGATCATGCTGATCCTGGGCCTGTTACCCATCCTGGGTCGCGTGGTTGCTGCGGTCCCCATGCCGGTCCTGGGTGGCGCGGGCATCGTGCTCTTCGGCACCGTGGCGGCTTCCGGTATCCGCACGCTGGGCAAGGTCAAGTACCAGGGCACTCCCAACCTGGTCATCGTTTCCACCGCCATTGGTATCGGTATGCTGCCGATTGCAGCTCCGGACATCTACAGCGGCTTCCCCACGTGGTTCGAGACCATCTTCCACTCCGGTATTTCTTCCGCCGCTGTGGCAGCTGTCCTCCTGAACATCCTGTTCAACGAGATCAAGCTGGGTAACCCGCCCAAGGGCGAAGGTTCTGTCTTCACCGCGGCGCCACCTCGCTACGTTCGGATCGAGTCGCTCGAGCACCTGCAGGGCTCCCTGCGCGAGGGCGACACCATCAAGAACGGCAAGCTCGTGGATTCCGAGGGCAAGGAAATTCCCGCCATCACGGCGTCGGGCGAGGTCGTCCAGGCTCCGGTCGTGGAGAATCGTTCAGGGTCCTCCACCAGCGACCACTAATTCACGGGGACGACGCCGCTCGCGACCGTCGCACGCGACCGCACCGAGCGGCGTCGTCACCTCAAAAGAACTTGCGGCTGCCAGGCCCCCACCGGAGCCTGGCAGCCGCACTGCCACAACGGTGAACCACCGTGACACTGCAGGAGAAACTGTGCAGCCTTCAAGCAATCACCACATTCTGAGCGGGTTGACCAACAACCTCAAAGACGCCAACTCCGAGGAAACTCAGGAGTGGATCGAATCCTTCGACGGGCTGATCGAGGCCCAGGGCACCGAGCGCGCGGAGTACATCATGCGTGCACTGTTGCAGCACGCGGGCACCCACTCCGTGGGTGTGCCCATGGTGACCACCTCGGACTACGTCAACACGATCCCGGTCGACCAGGAACCCGAGTTTCCCGGCGACGAGGAGATCGAACGCCGCTACCGCGCCTACCTGCGGTGGAACGCCGCGGTCATGGTGCACCGTGCGCAGCACCCGGAGATCGGGGTGGGCGGGCACATTTCCTCGTACGCCGGTGTGGCCACACTCTACGAGGTGGGTTTGAACCACTTCTTCCGCGGACCCGAGCACCCGGGCGGTGGCGACCAGGTGTTCTGGCAGGGTCACTCCTCCCCCGGTAACTACGCGCGTGCGTTCCTGGAAGGTCGGATGACCGAGGAGGACCTCAACGCGTTCCGCCAGGAGAAGACCAAGGCCCCGCAGGGACTCTCGTCCTACCCGCACCCGCGCTCCATGCCGGACTTTTGGCAGTTCCCCACGGTGTCCATGGGTCTGGGCCCGATGAACGCGATCTACCAGGCACAGTTCAACCGCTACATCCACAACCGTGGCATCAAGGACACGTCCGACCAGCACGTGTGGGCGTTCCTCGGTGACGGTGAGATGGACGAGCCGGAAAGCCGCGGCCTGCTCCAGCTGGCCGCCAACGACAAGTTGGACAACCTGACGTTCGTGGTCAACTGCAACCTGCAGCGTTTGGACGGCCCCGTTCGTGGCAACGGCAAGATCATCCAGGAACTGGAAGCCTTCTTCCGCGGTGCCGGCTGGAACGTCATCAAGGTCGTGTGGGGTCGCGAGTGGGACGCCCTGCTCGAAAAGGACAAGACCGGCGACCTGGTCCGCATCATGAACGAGACCTTGGACGGCGACTACCAGACCTACAAGGCCGAGAACGGTGCCTTCGTCCGCGATCACTTCTTCGGCAAGTCTCCCGCGACCAAGGAACTCGTGGCGGAAATGTCCGACGACGAGATCTGGAAGCTCAAGCGCGGCGCCCACGATTATCACAAGGTCTACGCGGCCTATAAGGCTGCCACGGAGCACAAGGGTCAGCCCACGGTGATCCTGGCGCAGGCTGTGAAGGGCTACGGTCTGGGCACGCACTTCGAGGGCCGCAACGCGACCCACCAGATGAAGAAGCTGACCCTGGACGATCTCAAGGTCTTCCGCGATCACCTGCGCATCCCGATCAGCGATGAAGAGCTCGAGAAGGATCTCTACAACGCGCCCTACTACCACCCCGGACCGGACTCCCCGGAGATCAAGTACCTCCTGGAGCGGCGTAAGGAACTCGGTGGATTCGTGCCGGACCGCCCGCACGAGCAGAAGGACATTGCGCTGCCGTCCGACAAGGCCTATGCCTCGGGCAAGAAGGGTTCCGGCAAGCAGCTGGCCGCGACCACCATGGCCTTCGTGCGCATCCTGAAGGACCTCATGCGTGAAAAGGAGTTCGGCCACCGCATCGTGCCGATCGTTCCGGACGAATCGCGCACGTTCGGCATGGACTCGTTCTTCCCGACCTCCAAGATCTACAACCCCAACGGGCAGAACTACCTCTCCGTGGACCGCGAGCTCATGCTGGCTTACAAGGAATCCCCGCAGGGTGTGCTGTTGCATCCCGGTATCAATGAGGCTGGCGCTACCGCGGCGTTCACCGCCGCCGGCACGTCCTACGCCACGCACGGCGAGGCCATGATTCCGTTCTACGTGTTCTACTCGATGTTCGGATTCCAGCGCACGGGTGACTCCTTCTGGGCTGCCGCGGACCAGTTGGCCCGCGGGTTCATCATCGGCGCCACCGCCGGTCGCACCACGCTCACCGGTGAGGGTTTGCAGCACGCAGACGGTCACTCTCCGTTGATCGCGGCCACCAACCCGGCCGTCATCCACTATGACCCCGCCTACGGCTACGAGATCGCGCACATCATCAAGCGCGGCATCGAGCACATGTACGGGTCCAAGGATGAGGACCACAACGTGATGTACTACCTGACCGTCTACAACGAGCCGATCCGCCAGCCAGCGGAACCGGAGAACGTGGATGTCGAGGGCATCATTAAGGGCATCTACCTGCTCAAGCCGGCGGAGAACGAGGGCCCCAAGGCGCAGTTGCTCGCCTCCGGCGTGGGTGTCGCCTGGGCTCTTGAGGCTCAGCAGATCCTCGCCGACGAGTGGGGTGTCTCCGCTGACGTGTGGTCCGTGACCTCGTGGACCAACCTGCGCCGCGACGCCTTGGCAGCCGAGCGGGACGCGTTCCTCAACCCGGGTGAGGCCCGTCGCGTGCCGTACGTGACCGAGAAACTGGGCGCGACCCAGGGACCGGTCGTGGCGACGTCGGACTTCGCCTCGGATCTGCAGGACCAGATCCGCCAGTACGTGCCCAACGAGTGGGCGTCGCTGGGTGCGGACGGGTTCGGTTTCTCGGACACCCGCGCCGGCGCGCGCCGCTTCTTCAACATCGACGCCCATTCCATGGTGGTGCGCACGCTGGAGATGCTCGCGGATTCCGGTGAAGTGGACGCTGAGGCTCCCAAGCAGGCCATCGAGAAGTACGACCTGCTCAACCCGAACGCCGGCACCTCCGGCAACGCCGGCGGAGACGCCTGATTCCACCGGTTCAGCTGTGGCCCTCGCTCCTTGTCGGACGGGGGCCACAGCTGTGTCCAAATCCATTCGTCTGCACGGACTACTGCGAGAATGGGCGGTATGAAGGGGATTATTCTGGCGGGTGGCACGGGCAGCCGTCTGCATCCGATCACCATGGGTATCAGCAAGCAACTGGTTCCCGTGTACGACAAGCCCATGATCTACTACCCGCTCTCCACCCTCCTGTTGGCCGGGGCGCGGGAGATCCTGGTCATCACCACGCCCCAGGATTCGGAGCAGTTCCAGCGTCTCCTGGGCGACGGCTCGCGCTTCGGGGTGACGATTACCTACACCGTGCAGGCCTCCCCCGACGGGCTCGCCCAGGCCTTCACCCTGGGCGCCGACCACATCGGCAATGATCCGGTCTGCCTGGTGCTGGGCGACAACATCTTTTACGGCCCCGGCCTGGGCACACAGCTGCGCCGCTTCAACGAGATCGACGGCGCCGCAGTGTTCGGTTATCGCGTGGCCGACCCCACCGCGTACGGCGTGGTGGAGTTCGACGACGCCGGCCGCGCCATCTCGCTCGAGGAGAAGCCATCCCATCCCCGTAGCCCCTACGCGATCCCGGGGTTGTACTTCTACGACAACCACGTGGTCGAGTACGCCCGATCGCTGAAGCCTTCCGCTCGCGGAGAACTGGAAATCACCGACCTCAACCGCATCTACCTGGAGCAGGGCAAGCTGCAGGTGCAGGTCCTGGACCGCGGCACCGCATGGCTGGACACCGGGACGTTCGATTCCCTGGCGGACGCCACGAACTTCATCCGCACCGTCCAGGCCCGTCAGGGGATGTCGATCGGCTGCCCGGAAGAGGTCGCGTGGCGCATGGGGCTGCTCTCGGACGACGAACTGCGCGACGGCGCGGCCGGTCTGGTCAAGAGCGGCTACGGCCAATACCTTCTGGACCTGTTGGAACACGAGGGGTCGCGGAGCTGAGATAACGGCCGGGCGAGCGGTGGCGAAGCAGCGGCGTCGTCACCCGAATTTCATCCAAGGCTCCCCTACCCGCAAGTTGCCGTCCGACTGGGCGTGACGTGCCGCCACCAGAGTGTGCTCGACAGCAACACTCTCGGGAGAAGGCAGCACGCCGTGGAACTCAATCGTAGAAATCTGGTCAAGGGAACCGCGGGTCTGGGCACCCTGGCGGTCGGCGGGCTCGTGGCCTCCCCCGCACACGCCCACGAGGGCCGCGGCCACGGACGCGGTGGCCCCAAGCTACCCAGCGCGCCCCGAACTCCCGCGGATCGGCTGGCCCGTGACGAGCGCTACTGGCGCAGCGTGGCCCGGCACTTCCGGATGGACATGCCCGTGATCAATTTTGAGAACGGCTACTTCGGCGCGAACCCGCAGATCGTGCGCGACACCTATGCGGAGAAGAACCGGATCATCCAGGAACAGAACTCCTGGTTCCTGCGCAACGACTACGAGAAGCACATCACCGAGGTGCGAGCCCGTCTGGCCAAGGCCGTCGGATGCTCCGTGGATGAAATCGCGATCACCCGCGGCGCTACCGAGGCTCTGCAGGTCATGATCGGCGGGTACAACAAGCTCAAGCCCGGGGATGCCGTGGCCTACGCGGACCTGGACTACGACTCCATGCAGTACGCCATGAACTGGCTCAAGGAACGCCGCGGGGTGAACGTGGTCACCACCGCCATCCCGGAGCCGGCCACGTACCAGAACGTGATCGACCACTACACCCAGCTGCTCACGGACAATCCTCGGATCAAGCTGCTCCTGCTGACTCACATCTCGCACCGCACCGGTCTGAAGGTCCCGGTCGCAGAGATCTCCCGCATGGCCGCCGAACGCGGGGTGGACACCATTGTGGATGCCGCCCACTCATGGGGCCACGTGGATTTCGACGTCAAGGACCTCAACAGCCCGTTCGTGGGATTCAACCTGCACAAGTGGATCGGCGCGCCACTGGGCTGCGGATTCCTGTACATCCAGAAGGATCGCCTGGCAGACATCGACCGGCACTTCGCGGACGAAGATTTCGACGCCGACGACGTGCGGTCCAGGATTCACACCGGCACCGCCAACTCGGCCAATTACCTATCCATTCCCGCGGCCTTGGACTTCCACCACGCGGTGGGCGCCGCCAACAAGTTCGCGCGGCTGCAGTACCTGCGCGACCGCTGGGTTCAGCAGGTTTTGGACGTGCCCAACCTGACCATCATGACTCCGGAAGATCGCCGCATGTACGGCGCGCTGACCTCGTTCCGGATCAACGGCAACACGACTCGCGAGCAGAGCGTGGCCATCACCGACTACCTCACCAACGAGTGGGGTGTGTTCACCGTGCGCCGCGGCGGCGTGACCAAGGGCGAGGTCATTCGCGTGACCCCTGCCCTCTACAACACCCCGCAGGACAGTGACCGCCTGGCGCGGGCATTGAAGGCTGCGGCCAAGCGGTTCTAACCTTTCGGCCAGCAGGGAACAGGCTCCCCTCGAAACGAAGTCAGCGTTTGGAGGGGAGCGCTTCCATATCGCGGTACCACTTTCGCAGTGCCAAGGTTAAGTGCCCCAAGCTCCCGATGAAGAGGACTGCGTAGAACCCCAGGAACAAGGGGAGCGCTCCGAGCAGAACAAAACTCAAACACAGAATGCCATAGTCCGTGGGTAGAGCCAGGACAGATCGTTTCCAGTTGTACTGGCCTGGTTTCCGCAGGGCCACACCGTGGATCTGCTTCAGCGAGTCGTTGAGGATCATCGTGAAAAACGAAGTGTTGCCTACAACAAGGAACGCCAAGGGAATGACCGCAGTCCAATTCGGCCAGACGTCCTGGTTCAGCCACACTCCCGCGAATACACCCAAATGAACCGCATTGATCTTCACGCAATCCACAACGTGGTCCAACCATTCGCCGGCTGGGCTACCTCCGCCCCGGAGGCGAGCTACCTGGCCGTCCGCAGAGTCGAAGGCGTAGCCCAGTGCGAGCAGGAACCACACGAGAATTCCGCTAACCCAGGATGGGTCCATCGCAAAAAGTACCGCCACGCCAATGGCGGAACACAGCGCACTGATACCAGTGACTTGGTTGGGTGTCAGACCAGCTCGGAAGCAAGCCGCGGCCAGAAGTCGACCTACAGGCCGATTCACCATCACGGAATATAGAGGAGCACCGGATGCCTTCCCTTTTTGCGCGGCAGCTAGCGACCTGACCGTATCCCGATAGCTCGTGGTCGTAGTGTTCATTTACCGTTCTTCCCTTTGGACAGAGCGCACGAACTGGCGTACAGAACGCCTCCTTGGTTTCTCCTGACGCTGGTGCTCTTGCTCGGATACAGGTACGCGAACATCCTGAATTTGCACAGAACGGCTTCCCGCACTCGAAGCACGAGTTCGGTCCTGCCATTGGACACCATCCCTGCGCCGCTTACGAGCTGCGGACCGTTCAAGCCCATCCCCCGCAGCCAATGAGTACGCGAGCTCCTCATATCCATCCGTCACGAGATCCCAATCGTAATTTTCACGTGCTCGCAGCTGGAGTCGTTGCCCGGCACGGGACAAGGTCTCGGGAGACGTCTCAACTTCGTCCAACTGCGCCGCCAGATCGTGAGCGTCTTGGAAGAATTGGCCTGGGTTTCCGAGAACTTCTCGATTGAATACCACGTCATAGGCAATAGTTGGGGCTCCTGCCCCCATGGCTCGCAATAGAGACGGGTTGGTCCCGCCAACAGAGTGCCCATGAAGATAGGTCATGGAGTGCGCATAAAGCTGGTCCAGAAGGTCCTGGTCCCAGACGCCACCCAAGAGCTTGATGCGCTTGTCACTGGCTGCAATCTGGTTGATTCGAGCAACATGTTCCGACTCGTAGGGAGCGCTACCCGCCACCACAAGAGGGTACTTCGCTTCAGAACGTGAATAGGCTTCCAAGATCACGTCGATGTGGTTCTCAGGTTCGAAGCGAGCCACAGCGAGGTGGTACTGGCCTGGGTTCACACCAACCTCGGCCACCCGTTCTGGGCGGAGCTCATCCATGATGGGAGCTCCATACGCAATTAGACGAGTCGGAACAGAAAATTCATGTTCGTAGTAGTCAGAAATTCCCTGAGCATCAGCGATCAGCGCATCTGCCCAACGAACGGATAGCTCTTCTGCCGAACGGTAATACTTCTGGCCAACTGGTCCCCACTTGGCACGCTTCCATTCGAGGCCATCCACGTGAACAGCGACTCCTGCGCCCCCTCGACGAAAGGCGGGTACGAATGGTGCGTTCGCAGCGTTAAACACGAACACAGCGTCCTGACGCCCTTTCACAACATGGTGGAGCGCGGACAGGGCGGTGTGGCTCAAGGTCTCAAGGGACTTTTTCCGCAACGCCGGCAAATGGACGAGCTTCATACCGCGGTGGACCTTGGGGTCCTCGGCTGCTGCATCTCCGCTGCGCTTCGCGTGATTGCCTCGGCGGCAGTAAACAGTAATCTCATGACCACGCTCGACCAGCCTGGAGCCGATCTCCTCAATAGCAGTCTCGAACCCGCCATAGGCAGCAGGAACGCCCCGCGTGCCTACCATTGCGATGGACAGTTTGCCGTTGTTTTTTACCGAGACTGAATTGACGTGTGATCGCATTATTCCCCCATGCAGCAGAGCTGGCGGGTGAATTAGAAAAACCGATGCGAAAACGCAGTCATCCCACCCTCAGGATGGGCCACTTCCGCAATAGTGCGTAACCCCTACGCCTCTCCGCTCGACTCCCCCAAGTTCACCCTCAGTTTGAGTGACTGTAACCCCTAGTTCAGTCAAGACTATCAAAAGTCCTATTGAGGGTTTGCCATCGCGATGCAGTCTGCGGCCATTTTCGAGATCGTTATCGGATCGTGTCTCAGCTTCAGGGTCTCTTGATCGGATTCGATGAGTTGTTGGTAGCCCTCCCACCGCTCCCAGAGAGTCGTGATGGCATCCGCCCACGCCACAGGAGTCATGTCACTCACTCGAAGTGCAGCAGAAAGGTCCTTGGTGACCTCATGCAAACCGGTGTGATCAGCAACAGCCACGAACCGACCGGCCAAAGCCGCTTCGGCTGCCACGTTTCCGTACGATTCCTCCCGTTGAGAAGGCACCATCACCATGTGGTTCTCAGCCACAAAAGATCCCACATCAGGAACAAATCCCTGGAATCGAATTTTGTTATCAACCTTGTTCCTAGCAACCAGTTTTCGCAATCCGATTTCGAAATCCTCATTGCCCCGGAACGCACTGCCCACGATTGTGAGCTGGACGGGTAATCCCCGGTTCAAAAGTTCAATAACGGTTCGGACCGCCAGGTCGACCCCCTTCCGCTCCGACAATCTGCCGAGGTACAACAACTTCAGCTCCTCCGGGCGCCTACTCGGCAGGGCTACTGGCATGGGGTTGGGCACGTCAATCGGGTTGTAAACGACTTCGACCTTGTGCTTGAGGTGCGGCCAAGAATCGAGAAGTACATCCTTGGTGAACCTACTGTTTGCGATCACCGTATTGGCACACAGTGCGGAGGCAGACAGTACCGCGCGCACGAGCTTCGGGCGAGAGATCTCCGCCTCATGCACGTGGAGGACGGTGTGCCTGCCAGCTAGTCTCGAAGCAATTACTTGCGAGGGCATGGTGAGCGTGCTGATGTACCGCGCCGGGCCACGTCCCCGCTGACGATCAACCAGACCCCGTACCAAATCTTGAAGTATGTCTAGCAAGAATCCTGGAAGGCGTCTCGGCCTGAGAATTTCACCGCGCAATACCGGCATGGGTATGAGCTCGTAGTCCAAGCCGCGTCGTGTCAGCTCGCCCTCCAGCGGTCCGGCTTCGCCAAGAGCCAATGAGACTCCGTGGCCCTTGCGAGCCCATGCCGTCACTAGCTCAAGCATGACTCGGTCGGAACCATAGAGTTCACCACCAGGATGCCGGACTTCCACCTCTGTCGCGAGGACATGACCCCTGTGCCGACCCTTTGATAGCAGACGATTTCTACCGCGGATTCTCACGGAGCGGCTCCCTCATCAGCTGCCGCTGCCCCGTCCACTGGTTGCTGGTCTGCTTCTGCTCCCTCGTCCATAGGCTGTGAGTCAGCGTCAGCTTCTGTTCCCGCATCTTCAGGCTCGGGCATAGAGTTCTCGCGCATTTGCTCCGCATTAGTTTCGTCGACGTATGAGTTAGCCACGAAGCTGTCCATCAGGAAGGTCAACGGCAGGTTCGTCACTGATCCGGACATGTACACCATGTACCCGACGGAACCAGCCGTCTGAAGAGCATCGTGAGTGTCCTCGGCGTTGAGCATCCAATTAGTCGGCTCGGTCTGTCCATACTTCCAAACCTTCGCCTTCAGGGTGGTGGGAGATGTGCCATCCACAACCAAGCGCATGGCGAGCCGCTCGTTGGCGGCAAGCCGCAGGTCATTGATCTGCTGTGTGGCAAGCGTGGTGGTCTGCGATCCGTTGGCACGGATCAGGCTGACAACCGCATTTCCGTTACTGAGCACCCTGGCCGTCAGTCGATAGTCACTATTTCCTACGCGGCGCCCTTGCATGGATATGAAAGTGCCACCGCCGTTGGGCAACTTGTCCAATGCAACGCTGGATCGAAGATCCGTGGATGTCGTGGAGGGGATGAGATAGGCCGCTGAGCTCACACCGGCCCTACTGAATTCGGCAGTCATCGCACCATCTTCGACATCGAGTTCAGCGTCGCGATAGGTGACCACCCAATCGCCACCGATATCGGCCGCGCCCAAGCCACCATCAATATTGCGCGTGAAATTGTCTTCCACGAACACCTGAGGTTCCTCCACGACATCAGGCGCGGCCACCGTAATAGATTCGGTGGAAGTCGCGGTGTCACCCTTGTCGTCGGTGACGGTCAGAGTCACCGTGTACGTACCTGCTTCCGCGTAAGTGTGTTGAGCTGTAGCGCCGCTCGCCACGGTCCCATCGCCGAAGTCCCAACTATGGGAGGCGATTTCACCGTCTGCATCGGTCGATCCTTGCCCATCCGCAGATACGGTCAAATCTTCAATTGCCAGAGACAGGACCGCTTGCGGAGCCTTATTCGGTTCAGGCTGTTCCTCTTCTTCCAGCTGACCCGGATCGGTTCCAGCAACGTAATGACGGGCAATGGTCTCGGCACTCAAAGCCTGCGGGTAAACCGCGATCTCATCGAGGTCTCCGTTGAACCAGGCGTTACTGCTGCGCATGCCCCAGCCGGTGACCACGTCACCGCCCACTCGCCAATAGCCGTTGTACGCCTGGGCGGAGGTCGTCGCAGCGTCGTACGCCACTCGCTCCCCGTCCACGTACATGGCATATCCGTCAGAAGACAACGTAGTGGCGACATGGTGCCACTGACCATCGTTGTACGTCTGAGGAGACGTCAGCTTCCGAACACTTCCCGGGAAAACACCCGCGACCAGGGTGCCGTCGCTGTCCATCATGATTTTCCGGTCAGTACTCGACGAGTTACCCGAATTCCGGTTGCCGTAGCCGATCAATTGGCCACCACGAGTTGAGCTGGACTTGAACCACAATTCCGTAGTGAATTCCTGGGGCCCAGGCTCCGACTTTGCTGATACGGATCCTGCGGATGCGAACCATCCCGGATTCGCATAAGAGGTTGCCAAGTCTGCGTCCTCTGCCAGCGCACCGGTTGCTCCCGTGGTTACGGCGGAGTTGTGGGAGAGATTATTGTCTCTAACCACGTTGTATCCGGTACGAGACCGAGCGGAGTCGCCCATGCGCCAGTAGTCCCTGGGGGAACCCTTCATCACCTCTTGGCCGTATCGACTGTCCAGATCGCCCACTGCGCCGGACGAAGTAGCTGACACAGTGCTCGAACGGACTGATGTCCCGTTCGGATCTTTCACCTTCACCTGGTAACTATTGGTCCCCTCTGCTGTGAGGTCCCGATAACTGAAGTTAGGGACGAACCAGGAAGTCGAGTTGGCGGTCTGTACATCGATCGGGTTAGCTTCATCGCCATTGCGGATGAGCTCATAGGTCAGATTACGACTATCCCTGTCCCAACTTCCCCGCCAGGTGAGGTCGATACCACCACGTGAATTGGGATTCGCAGTCAGCTCGAGAGCAGACCCCTGCAAGAAGGGCGGATAGGTATCCGACTGCTTTTTCGCGGGAAAGCGAACAATGCCTTGCTGTTGGCGACCATTCACTGACATGAACTCGCCACCGTAGATCAAGTAGTCACCGTTGGACTCTACGTTCCATGAAGCTTGATTGGAATTGGTGTAAGTACCAGCGATGAATGTCGGCTCCCACGAGCGCACCGTGGGTGCAGGCTGGCCAGCGAAGTTCCAGTAACCGTTGTTGTCGGCCAGTAGAGTTCCGGTAGCTTCGGTCGTCATAGCCAGGGTGTACCGATAAGCTGTGGTGTCATCCCACTCACCCAAAGTCGAACAGTCGTGGGCGTGGTTGGAGACGTAAACAGTATTTTCAACGGCCACATTGTCGTAGCTGTCACCGTGACAGTCGTTCAACCAGATCATGGATCCGGTACCAGCGTCGGCTGCGAATGTCCCCTCGAAATTGTTCCCGTTGCGGGAGTACATGTAGCCGTTTCCATAAACCACACCATCGCGGATCTTCACCGAGGTGATTGCGCCGTTGACACCACCGTTACGAACCACCGAGTTAACTGACCAGGGCTTGATCGAGCCATCCGCACCCTGCAACCTCGCCATCCCGTATCCCGGGTTGTTCGAACCATTGACCGAAGTAAAAGCTCCGCCGATATAAACATCTCCACTGGAGTCGTCGACGGCGATCGACCACACTGCACCTCCAACCACATTGGGCGCAAAAGGCCTGAGTGCGCCCGTGTTGGCGTCGACGGCAGCCACTCGTGTTCTGGTCGTCCACCCGACTTGGCCGAAGACTCCGCCGTAGTAAACAGTGTCGTTGGCAGTCACAGCGATGGAATTGACGGTGGCAACCGGATTGCTTCGGAACCGAGTGTCTTGCCTACCGTCTGAAGTGGAGATCTTGGCCATACGGCTGACCACTTGACCATTGAGTTCAGTGAAGGATCCACCGATATAAAGGCTTTGTCCATCCGCCGATGCTTCAATCGCCTTAACCTGCGCGTTCACCGATGGCGCCCAGCTGTCAATCATGACACCTGTAGTGATGTCGTAGGCCAGTAGATTCGCCCTCGGAGTTTCTCGCTGCCCGAGAGGAGCCCCTGCTGGCCTGGCCGACGAAAAATCTCCGGCCACGTAGACAGTGTTTCCGACGATGGCCTGGTCCCACACCACCCCGTTGACCTGCACGGTGCTGAGCTCCTGCGCAGAGAAGGGACCATCCTCCGTTGCCTTGGCCTGACCAGTCACGACAGCAGCCTCCGCGGAAGGAGAATTCATGGCAGTCAACCACCCTAATGCCAGGGCAAAGGTGAGAATAAAGACTAAACCCTGATATGCGCTGCGGGCCCTCGAGGTCTCACTTGATGAAAAATTTCGCGTAAACATTAGCGGACCTCGAATTGAAGTAGTTCTTGATCGGGTGTGTATCCGAAAATAATCTTCGTAATTTCATCTGGAGAACCGGCGAAGACAAATGAAAGGTTGCGATTCTCGCCCGGCTTGAGCGGGGAACTGAAGTCGCCTTCACGGCGACCATCACGTTCCACTGCAGGTTCGCCCTCGTCACCCTTTTCAGCTTGGGCAAAGGCTTGCTCCACAGACACCTCCTCATTGGTGTCATTGCGAAGTTGGATCTCGACTGCTGAAGAGGGTCCAGCAACTTCGCCGGGGATCGAGTCATCCAGTTCTACTGACTTGAGGTCGCCAACACCAACGGTGAGTTCTCCGGACCTGACATCTTTGGACGCCTCCACAGGCTCCGCCAAAGGCGGGGGAGTTCGTCCGTCCCCATTTGACGCGTGGACGGCAGGTCCCCCACTGGCCTCACTGCCCTGCGCACTTGTTGATCCCTCGGCATTGTCCGCATCAGCGGTAGCCGTAGTTTTTGACTCGCCCGGTGAAGAAGTTGGTGATTGATCAGCCTGAGTTTCCTGCTGCTCTGTGGCAGTGGACGCCTCCGGCGCACCAGCACCTGAGGACTCATTCCCTGTTTCAGGGGATGCGCTACATGACACCAACAGCAGACCACAGGCGAAAGTGGAGACCGCGAATTTGGCGACACGCCAATGGCGACCTACATTCGTCCCCTCTTGAATGGACAAACTCATTTGATTACTCCCCCAGTATTTAAGTGACTGGCGAAGATATAGAGATGTCCCATACATCCCCTGGCCTCAATTGGCTGGTAGGCCTGCTCTCCCCTGTCACTCCGAGGTTAACTACAAATTAACCCCGGCCCCTAGCTTGGATCACAACTAACGGGAGGTTCTTTGCTGCCCAGCAACCCCTCGAACGCCCCATAGATGTGTCCACAAGATACCAGAAACAAGACCGAAGGGAAGCCCTGCACGCTTCCCGAAGGCTTTACTGCAACAATGGGAGCATGAGGGGAATCATTCTTGCCGGGGGCACGGGCAGTCGCCTACATCCGATCACTATGGGCATCAGCAAGCAGCTGGTCCCCGTGTACGACAAACCGATGATCTATTACCCCCTGTCAACGATGCTTTTGGCGGGTATCGAGGACATCTTGATCATCACCACGCCGCAGGACTCAGAACAGTTCCAACGGCTGCTCGGCGATGGGTCTCGATTCGGAATCAATATTTCGTACACAGTTCAACCCACACCTGACGGGCTGGCGCAAGCATTCACTCTTGGGGCTCAACATATCGGCGACGACTCCGTCTGCCTGATCCTGGGAGACAATATTTTCTACGGCCCAGGTCTGGGCACAAAGCTGAGGCGCTTCGAAAACATCGAAGGCGCAGCGGTCTTCGGTTATCGAGTCGCGGACCCTACGGCGTACGGCGTGGTGGAGTTCGATCAAACGGGCAAAGCGATTTCTCTGGAGGAGAAGCCCCCTCACCCCAAGAGTCCGTTTGCTATCCCTGGTCTCTATTTCTATGACCAGCATGTGGTTGAACATGCGCGAGATCTCAAGCCTTCAGCCCGTGGGGAACTCGAGATCACTGACTTGAACCGTATTTATCTGGAACAGGGACAGTTGCAGGTCGAAGTCCTCGACCGAGGAACTGCGTGGCTGGACACAGGCACCTTTGACTCTCTCGCCGACGCTACGAACTTCATTCGTACGGTACAGGCACGCCAAGGGTTGTCCATCGGATGCCCTGAAGAAGTTGCGTGGCGCGTGGGTCTGCTCACTGATGAGGAGCTGCGGTCACGTGCGGAGCCACTTGTGAAGAGTGGTTACGGACAATATCTCCTCGATTTACTGGACCACAGTGGGGAAGACCGATGACACTCATTGACCTGCTGACAGCTCTGCGGAACCGCTGGAAAATCGCGGTGGCCATTTTTCTTGCCGTCATGGCAGCAACGGTGGGGCTGACCCTTCTTCAGCAACCCAGTTACCAAGCAAGCTCCCGAGTTCTCATCGCTCCTGCCCCGAGCAATGACGCAGACACGTTGAACCGACGCCTCCAATATCTCCAGGGGAGCCTGGGCACTTACAGTGAGCTAGTTTCGTCTGAAGTGGTTGCTACACGTGTCGCGGACAATCTGGACAGCGAATCCCTGACTCCCGACCAAATCAAGAAGCAGATTAGTGGAAAGCACGAAGTCGAGGTCAACCTCGTTCAGATAGACGCCGAGGGATCATCGCCCGCGCAGGCTGCAAAGCTAGCTAATACCACCGCAGATGTCCTTGGCCAAGTCATCGAACGACCCGAGCCAACCGATGAGGGGGCGGAGGTACCGGTGTCAGTTATTACCGTCGACAACGCGAAAGAACCTACGAGTCCTGTCTCTCCCCGCTGGCCCGTCAATCTCCTGGTGGGCGGCGTACTGGCTCTCGTCATCTCGGTTTCAGCTGCGGTTTTGCTGCACTTCCAACAGCTTTCGCGGACTCGACGCAGTGGTCACTAGATAACTAGTCGACTTCCCACTTATCTTTCTTCAAGGAGTCGTGGCGGCTTGTTGGGCCCCAACCACGATCTGCGTCTTGTATGGCCGCGGGCGTGAGTCGGCGGCTCCACGTATTCGCGCCGCCAATCTCTGTACGAGGGTTCAGGCCCCATGCAAGGGCCAAGGCCATAAGCACTGTTGTAGCTGGCCAAGTAGAGAGGTCGAAGAGAAAAAACTGCGAGGCAATGATGACCACGGCGGGTAGGTCCCTCAGGTCCGCTCTAAGAATTGCCACCAGCATCAATCCGACCAACAGGAGCATCGCCACGATTCCGCCGTGGGCTAATGCTGTGACGATCTGATTATCGATGACGGTGAAGGTCGAAGACTGAAGAAGACCTTCATCAAATAATCTCGCCGTAGAATCCAGACCGTTACCGAGCAAGACTTGCATGAACGGTCGCTCGAAGATCAACTTGCCAAACGCATCCCAGGACTCCAGGCGGTGGCTGACAGACCCGGATGTCGTCAAGCGCCCAACAACCTGCTGCATGTAGCTCGATTCGAAAATGAACGGAGACGCCACAAGCACCCCGCTGGTCACTAATAAATAGCGTGGAGTGGAACTCTCCGAGACGACGATCAGCAGCATGAGGACCAAACCCATGGCGGCCGCAGATCTGGTGCCCGAGAGCACAACTCCGGCTAATAGCAGCATTCCCAGTGGGCCTCGGAGGGCTAATGGCAGCCAACCGAATCGACTCGCCAAAAAGCCCATGGCCACGAGAAGCACTAGCGAGAGGATTAGAGGGTGCCCAAAGGTGCCCTCCACTCTCTGTAGTGTCGGTAGAAGGGGACTCGTCATGTCCAAGCCACGGTAATTATTGTTCGTCCGCCAAGGCGCTTCCGGCCCCAATTCGGACTCAATGATTGCTACAACTGCTTGGAAACTTGCGAAGATAATGAAGAAATTGACGACTCGAGTTCTGACCGACATGTGCATTTGGCCAGCTGCAACAAATACTGCAGCCAGAGGCAGTAGCACCGTGGCGCTCCTGACGAGAACTTGCACTAACTCTGCGTTGATCGCAGTGGTACAGAACCAAACAGTGCACAGGGCTACAACGCCGAACGTTCCGACTGGTAGAGCCACCTGCCTGAATCTGGTCATCGAGAAGGTGAGAATTCCGACGGCCAGGGCAAAGATCAGTACATCAGGAGCGGTGAGCCCAAGGAGATTAACCGGTATGAGCCCAACTAGACACAAGAGAACCGTAGCGGACATAACTTGCCTGGTTCCTGCATCAGCTTGGCTCGCCCATAACCACCCGGCGATTAGAAAAGCGATCACCGCCCACATCGGGATGAGCAATCCATGAGGCAGAAAAAGACTCAAAACCGAGATGAGAATCAGAGCTGCATCCCAACGGCTCGAAACGCCACCCGGCCGCGCACGTGTGTGCCGGAACATTCGAGAGCTGGTTGCAGTCATTACCCTTTACCTTCGGTATTCGCTGTAGTGCTGGCCTAATGCTCCCAGAAGAAGACCCGCCCCGCGACACGCGGTGCGAAGCCCTTTAGCCTGGTGGGTCATGTCCCTGGTCAACAGTCCCAGTAAGGCACGAGTCGAGCCACCCACAAGTCGAATTAGCCCACGGCCGACCAGCCGTGCACGCAATCCGATGTGGGCTCCAGAACCAGCCATGTACAAGGAAACACGGCTCCAACCGTTACCGGATCGATAGGCCCTTTGAAGTACCCATTTGGCATGAGTTCGCTTGGCAGGCACACGATCGATGACTTCTGCCTCGTCGTTCCAGACCATTCGACCCCCAGCGACGTGCAACTGTCGCGTAAACAGTGTGTCTGAACCACCAGTGACACCAAAGTGATTGTCGAATCTCAAACCGATTGAATTGACCCAGTTCACGTCAAGGAGAAGATTATTGGTGGCCGCTACCGACACATCAGTCCCTGTGGGGAGTCTACGTCGGTCAAAAAAACGACCCGCCTTGACCCAGTCCGTCAAGGGAATTTCATAGTCGGACACAACCGACCCAACAACGGCCTGTGCCCCCGTGTCACGCAGAGTGGTCATGAGAAGTCGTAGCCAATTCGGAGAGGGCGTTTCATCGTCGTCGATGAAGACCAGATACCTCGCCCCTCCCGCTTCTTCCAACGCCTTGTTCCGCGCAGCCGCGATTCCAGGAGTGGGTTCATGAACATATCGGACCAAGTCAGACCCGCCACTGGCCTGCGCTACATCCTCACGAGCTCCACCGTCAGGGTCATTGTCAACCACGAGAACTGACGCCGACGGCGTGATCGACACAGCTTGCTCGATCAATAAGGGGATGATTCGGGCTATGTCATCCGGCCGTTTGAACGTCAAGACGGCGATGACCACTTCAGAATTGCCACGGCTTTCAATATTGTCCACGTTTTATTTCCCCTTGTAGTCACAAACGATCTGTTCGCACAGCTGTCCCCACTGTGGTGCCAGGATTTCCGGCGTAAAGTTCTTGCTCGCGTGTTCGTAGGCGGCAGCACCCAGGGATTCGCGCAGTTCCGGGTCAACCAGGTCTCGCAGTGCTGCGGCGAGCTCGGGGGCAGATCCGGCTTTCACATGAAGTGCTGAGTTCCCCGTCGCCCAGGTGATGGTCGGCAAATCTGAAGCAACAATCGCGCGGCCGGCGGCCATTGCATCAAGAAGCTTGGCGGGTAACTGCGCGCGGGACCATGAATAGTCCTCGCTGGGCACCGCAATGATGTCTGCACCTGAAACAAGTCTCTTGCCTTCAGCGATTCCCGTGGTGCCTAACCAGGTCTCCCAGGCGTGAACTTCTTCGGGGGGATCGTCGGTGATCTCAAGTGTGACCCCAAGATCCGCCACTTCTGAGACAGCCGCACGAAGAACGTCTATACCTTTGTGGCCTCGAACCGATCCGACAAATCGGACGACCGGAGACGTCCCGGTGGACTCCCTTCGCTCGGGCACTATTTCTCTGACGTGCGGAATGATATTGCCACCGTAGATTCCCTGCAGTACGGGATTCGAGACTGTGATTCCATGTGCCCGAGCCACTTTCTTGGCCAACCCTCTAAGTTGCCGATACTCAGGTTTGGCGATCCATCGGGCTGTTCGTTCCCACCGAGGCTTCCATGTCGTTCTGACTTCAATATCTGGGTCGTCGATGTCGAGGAGGATTGGCACCTTCGCGCGTTCGCTCACTTCTAGCGCGACACCGTAGGAGGTCAAGAGCGGTTTCACCGCCACGATCAAGTCCGCCTGGGATGCAACGCGAACCAGGTCGTCCAGAACTAGGTCTCGCAGTTTGTCGTTGTCCGGGATATGGCAATATTCGGCCATGTCACTATCGGCGAGCGGAGCCCAGATCCGGCGGCCCTTCACACCGTAGATATCTGCCTGCCATCCGAGGTTCCGTGCCAACATCCAAAGGCACCATGTGCGCCCCAGCGAGTTATTCTCGAAATTGGGGGTAATCATCATGATTCGCGTCATGAGGTAGCTCCCTTATTCTTCCTTCGTGAAAGTCGGGCTTTCAGACCGAGGACCTCCGCAATATCGAGGATTGACCGTCGTGTCGAGGATCGATGAACCAGCGCACTAACCGCCCCCCACATCAGAGCAAAGGACAGCGAGCCAACCACAAGGAGTGGAATCCCGGACAACCCCGACCAACGCAGCACGAGATAGGCAAGGACTCCCCAACCACTGGCATGTAGCGCGGGCACCAAGGTGAGGAGCTGACTTCTTATTTGAACTCCCGTGAGTTTTCGTTGCACGAGAAGCATCACAGGTACGAGGGCCATGCCGGCAACTAGATAGCCGACCGCGACACCCATCACGCCGCCAAGGAGTCCGATACAAATACCCGTTACTTGCACTGCGGTGGCGAGAATCTCAATCCGGAGGTTCAATTTCGCGCGACCCAAACCGCGCATCAGTGCCGGTGTTATGTAAAAAATCGTCTCTCGCGCGCCTGCAATGGCGAGGATCGATATGAGCGGGGCTGCGGCCATCCAGGCGTCACCCAGGATCAGACGGACCGCTTCCGGAGCGGCTACGGCGGCAAGCGCCATGGCCGGTATGGTGACGAAGGCCAACAGTCTTGTGGAGGCCATCAGAAGCTCGCGTACTTCCAGCAGGTTGCCCTGTGCGCGTGAGAAGCGCGGGAACATCACCCTGTTTACCGTTTGCCCGATGAATTGAACCGGGATGACCAGGACTCGATAAGCCATGGCGTAGATGGCCAGCGCATCCAGCCCCAGGAATCGACCCACCAGAATGTTGTCCAAGTTCCGAGAACAGTACGCCAACGTATTGGCCGCGAAGATCCTTGCTCCGAAAGCGACCAAATCTTTGAAAGCCTCGGTCGACCAGCCGGGTATGCCGCTCCTAATTGCTAGCTGCAGCCCCACAACGGTGATGAGGTCGGTAAGCAATACCTGCCATAGCACTGCGTCGTAACGGGCGCCTGCGAGTGCAGCAATAATTCCGGCGCTGACACCTACTACTGCCGCTATGGACTCCGTTATCGCTAACGGCTTGAACCTGAGGTTGCGCACGATCAAGGCACGCGGGGTAACGGCCAAGCCCTTGAGAATCATCGCAATTCCCAAGATTGTGTATATGTGTTGTAAGGCCGAAGATCCGAAGAACTGTGCGATCCAACCCGAAGATGCCCAGACGGCCCCGCCCAGTATCAGCGCGCTGACCAGGTTGATGGTCGTAGTGGTCTTGATGTGATCTTTTCTGAGCTCCGGCCGTTGGATGAGAGCGGAGGACAACCCAAGATCCAAGATCAACGGTGTCAGGACAACCAAAATCATGGCTGCCGAAATCACGCCGAAATCTTCCGGTCCCAAGATCCGCGCAATAATCAGAGCGCCCACGATTTGCGCCACTTGGCGAACACCCATGGAAAAAGTGTTCCAACGAACTGCTACGGCCGTTCTACCGCGCGGTGCCGTTGCGGACTCCCCCATAGAAATTTCCCCCCAAATGCCCAGAGCCGACTCTCCCCAGGCCGACACTCTCTTCTTCCTAAACTACGTCAAGTCAGCGCCGGGCAAGACAACATACACAAGTGTCATGCGGGCCCTTTTAAGGGGACACTGGGCCCGCATGACATGTTTGATTACTGCCCGCTCGAGCAGGGTTCGTTGAGATCGACCCGTCTTAGCTCAGCTCGATCCGCCAAATGGTCACGGGCTTTCCAGCGCCATTCACGTTGCGGCTGATGTGGTCAGGGCCGGTGGACGTGCGGATCCCGGTTGCTGACATGTCCGGGGTGATCACGATTGAACGTGGTTGCTTCGAACCAGCCAAGAAGGTGGAGGGGTTCCCACCCAGGAAGCGGTTGCCTTCAATGCGGCCCACGTTGGTTCCGTGGTGGTGACCCCTAATGACATTGACGGACTGCGCACCGTGTTTCATCCAGTTGTCTCGGATCTGACAATTGGTCACCGTCGAGAGAACCGGAGTGATACCGATGCACTGTCCGGGAACCGAATTACTACTAGCGAATTCATTCGGTCGTGGGCTTGCGTTGGCCTTGAGCCCGACCCCCACGGCAGGTGAGGGGTTGGCAGACAAGTAGTTACCCCGAATCACATCCCAGCTACCACCTTGGTGCTGGATGCAATCGTTATGGGTCCGTCGGTCACTGTGGTGGCTCACGGGCGTGAAGTACGTGAGGTTCTCGATGAGGTTCCCTTCGATGAGGCAAGAGGTGGATTTGCGCTCATGAGGGTTCATGATCCCCACCCCATCCACTACTTCGTGGATGTAGCAGCGGTAGACCCGCATGTGGTGGCCCTGCACTCCGGTGTAATAGGCACTCGGCCAGCGTGCATCGACGAACAACTCACAGAACTCGATACGCGCATCGCGGACACTGCGGTGCGTGCAATCGATCAAACCACGCGATGAGTTGATACCGCGCATACCGCGGACTTTGCAGTTTCGGACCGTGACTCGCGGAGCGCGAATCACAATGTCACCTTCGATGTCGAGGCCCTCAATGACCTGCCCCGGCTTATCCACGTAGATGCGGCCTTTGTGCTTGCGCAGTGAAGTTGTACGGGGTCCCACGTTGGATCGAGTGGGTTTTGTGCTACCAAGAGTGAAGGCCGCTGCCGGTGCAGCAGATGCGGCGACGATACCGCCGCCCAGAACCGCAGCCGTAACTCCGAGTGCTGAACGGCGAGTAACCCGTTGCCTGAATAAAGGGGTGTGTTGCTCAGTGGTATTTCCGTAGTGATCCGTCAATGGGCCTGTCCTTTGCTCTCGTGAACGCAGCCCAGCGGTCTCACTCGTTCTGGATCGAAATAAAAATGCACTCAGGGGGTGAAGACCGCGCACAAGACTACCCAACACGGGGCTCAGGGGCGAATAACATGCAGTTCGATCCGCATGTGGGCTACTTCCGACCAGTGCTTTTACTTCAACCACCGAAAACGCCGCGGCCCCGAGAACAGGGAGCCGCGGCGTCGTCGTCAGCTAGTGCAGTGTGTCAGGAACCGGCCGGTGTGAACTGGCTCGAAAGTTCCTGAGCTGCCTTGCGCAGCAGCGGGACGGCGCGATCGCCAAAGTCCCAGTCCACGCGCGTGGTGGGCCCGGAGACCGAGATCGCGGTGGGCGTGGGGGCGTTGGGCAGGGCCATGGAGAAGCAGCGCACGCCGATCTCCTGCTCCTCGTCATCAATGGCGTAACCGCGTTCGCGAATCTTTTCGAGATCGGCCAGCAGGTCGTCCACGGTGCCCAAGCTCTTGGGCGTGGGAGTGGTCATGCCCATCGAGTGCACGATGGACACCACTTGCTGCTCCGGGAGCGTGGCCAGGATGGCTTTACCCACGCCGGTGTTGTGCAGGGGTGCGCGGCGGCCCACCTCGGTGAACATGCGCATCGAATGCTGGGACTGCGCCTGGCCCACGTACACGACCATGCGGCCGTCGAGCACGGCCATGTTGGCGGATTCGCCCAGTTCCTGAACGAGCTGCTGCAGGACGGGCTGCGCGTAGGTACCCAGTTGCAGGCTGGCTGTATAACCCAGGCGAATCAGGCCAGGCCCCAGGGCGTAGCTGCGGTTGGGGAGCTGGCGCACGTAACCCAGGGGCACCAGGGTGCGCAGCAAACGGTGAATGGTGGGCAGCGGGAGTTCGGCCTTGTTCGCCAGCTCGCTCAGGGAGGACTCTCCCCCGGAGGCAGTGATGATGTTCAGCAGGTCGAACACTCGCTCGACCGACTGGACTCCTCCCCCAGTTTTACCTTCTGCCATGGTGCCAACTCGCTTTCCGTCATGGATGGGTGGCCCCCTCCGGGACGGTCCATCCGATGTCACCATGTGAAATAAGTCTCACACGGGTCTTGTCTTTCGCCCTAGACTACATCTACGATTCAAGAAGTGGAAACTTTTTTCCACAATGCGGATAACGAAGTGGAGCGAGGGTTCCGCTCAGTCTGAAAGGAACATCAACAGATGTCTACACCCAGCCCCGGATACTCCATGGTCCTGCGCGTTGAAGCACCCGCTACGTTCAACTCGACCAGTGAAATCACCACCGCAGCCGCCGCTGCCGGCGCCCAGGTGACCGCATTGGACATTGTCGAATCGCACCCCACCAGCGTGGTCATCGACATCAGCTGCAACGTCTCGAACGCAGAACACCGCGACGAAGTCCGGGATGCGCTCAACGCGCTGGACGGCGTGACCGTCCACAAGATCTCCGACCGCACCTTCCTGATCCACCTGGGCGGCAAGATCGAGGTCACCCCGCGCGTCTCCCTGCGTAACCGTGACGATCTCTCCCGCGCTTATACACCCGGTGTTGCCCGCGTGTGCACGGCCATTGCCGAGAACCCGGAGGACGCTCGCCGTCTGACCATCAAGCGCAACACCGTGGCCGTGGTCACGGATGGAACTGCCGTGCTCGGCCTGGGCGATATCGGCCCCGCCGCCGCCCTGCCCGTCATGGAAGGCAAGGCCGCCCTCTTCAAGGCCTTCGCAGACGTGGACGCCTGGCCCGTGTGCTTGGACACCAAGGACACCGAAGAGATCATCAGCATCGTCAAGGCCATGGCACCTGTCTACGGCGGCGTGAACCTCGAGGACATCGCGGCACCGCGCTGCTTCGAAATCGAAGCCCGTTTGCGTGAAGAACTCGACATCCCGGTCTTCCACGATGACCAGCACGGCACCGCCATCGTGACCCTGGCAGCCCTCTACAACGCCCTGCGCGTGGTCAACAAGAACATCGAGGACGTCAAGGTTGTCGTCTCCGGTGTGGGCGCTGCAGGCAACGCCATCATCCAGTTGCTGCTCGCCAACGGCGTGGCCAACGTGATCGCGTGCTCGCGCAACGGCGCCATCCACTCCGGTGAGACCTACACCGATCCCCACCGGACGTGGCTGGCCGAGAACACCAACAAGGACAACTTCACCGGCTCGCTCAAGGAAGCCGTGGCCGGCGCGGATGTCTTCATCGGCGTGTCCGCACCCAACGTGCTCGACGGCAATGACATCGCCACCATGGCCGACGGCGCCATTGTGTTCGCCATGGCCAACCCGGACCCCGAGGTGCACCCGGCCGAAGCCGCCGAGCACGCCGCCGTGGTGGCCACCGGCCGAAGCGACTTCCCGAACCAGATCAACAACGTGCTCGCCTTCCCGGGCCTGTTCCGCGGCCTGTTGGACGCCGGAGCCTCGGACATCACGTCCGAGATGCTCGTGGCCGCGGCCAAGGCCATTGCGGACTGCGTGGAGCCGGACGAGCGCAACGCGAGCTTCATCGTCCCCAGCGTGTTCGACCCCAACGTGGCGCCGGCCGTTGCGGAAGCGGTCAAGAACACCGCACTGGGCATCGAAGGCTAGTCACGCAAGAAACCTGAGGAGCGGCGTCGTCGCCTACCAAGGACGACGACGCCGCCCACCCGCCGCTTCGAGCACGACCGAGCGATGCCGGCGAGACGAAGCAACACCAGCACTACACGTACTTTCCAGGAGGCAACCATGACCATTACTCACAACACCCCGCAGAACGTGGCCGCGGCCGGCGAGATCCTCAGCGACGAGGCCCTCGCGTTCGTCGAGGCGCTGCACGAGAAGTTCAACGATCGCCGCGAAGAGCTGCTTGGCCGGCGCGTCACCGCACGCGGACAGGCCGCCTCGACCGGCACCCTGGATTTCCCGGAGGAGACCCGCGAGGTCCGCGAGGGTGACTGGCAGGTTGCTCCGGCGCCCAAGGCCCTGCAGGACCGCCGCGTGGAAATGACCGGACCGGCGTCCCCGGCCAAGATGGCCATCAACGCGCTGAACTCCGGCGCCAAGGTGTGGCTGGCCGACCTCGAGGACGCTGCGAGCCCCAGCTGGGCGAACCAGATCGACGCGATCGCCAACCTGCGCGACGCCGCCCGCGGCACCCTGGCCTTCACCTCGCCCGAGGGCAAGGAGTACAAGCTGCGCGAGGACGCGCCGCTCGCCGTGGTCGTGACCCGCCCCCGCGGCTGGCACCTGCCCGAGCACAACATCACCGTGAACGGCAAGGAAGGCTCCGGTTCGCTCACGGACTTCGGCCTGCACTTCTTCCACACCGCCAAGCAGCTGCTGGAGAACGGTCACGGACCGTACTACTACCTACCCAAGATGGAGTCCTACCTCGAGGCTCGCCTGTGGAATGACGTGTTCACGTTCGCCGAGGAGTACCTGGGCATCGAACACGGCACCATTCGTGCCACGGTGCTCATCGAAACCATCCCCGCCGCGTTCCAGATGGACGAGATCCTCTACGAACTGCGCGATCACGCGTCCGGCCTCAACGCCGGCCGTTGGGACTACCTGTTCTCGATCATCAAGTACTTCCGCGACGCCGGTGACAAGTTCATCCTGGCCGACCGTTCCTCTGTCACCATGACCGCACCGCTCATGCGCGCCTACACCGAACTGCTCGTGCAGACCTGCCACAAGCGCGGCGCATTCGCGATGGGTGGCATGGCCGCCTTCATCCCCTCCCGCAAGGACGAAGAGGTCAACCGTGCGGCCTTCGAGAAGGTTCGCAACGACAAGACCCGCGAAGCCAACGACGGCTTCGACGGCTCCTGGGTCGCCCACCCGGACCTCGTGCCCGTGTGCAAGGAAGTCTTCGACGGCGTGCTCGACGGCAAGCCCAACCAGGTGGACCGCCAGCGCCCGGAGGTCTCCGTGACCGCCGAGCAGCTGCTGGACGTCCCCTCCGCCGGCGATCAGCGCACCGAGGCCGAGCTCAACGCCAATCTTTACGTGGCCATCCGCTACATCGCGGTCTGGTTGTCCGGCAACGGCGCCGTGGCCATTCACAACCTCATGGAGGACGCTGCCACCGCGGAAATCTCCCGCTCCCAGATCTGGCAGCAGATCAAGAACGGTGTGGTCTACACCGACACCGGAAACACTGCAACGCGCGAGCTGGTCGCTGATGCACTGACCAAGCAACTGGAAGTGCTCAAGCAGGAAATCGACGCCGAGAACTACGAGAAGTGGTTCGTCCCGGCGGGCAAGCTCATCTCCGACATGGTCCTGAGCGACAACTACCCGGACTTCCTGACCCTGCCCGCGTACGACCTCATGGAAGGGGCCAAGTGACACAATCCATTCTCGGGGCGCGAGTCGCCTCCGCTGCTCCCGTCGACGCCGCTCTGAGCGGTTCGGCGGGGGCCGTCCCGGCCGGCGCGAGCCTGCCCACCACGTTCTACCAGCGGGCGGACCTCGTGCTCGCCGGCACCGATGCGGACCTCGCCCGGTTCTTCCCGGGTGATTCCGGGCTCCGCCAGCCCGTGCACACGTGTTACGTCCCGGCCGACCTGGTCACCGTGGACACCCCCGCCGAGTGGGGCCGCGCCGCACAGGCCGCCGCCGATGAAGCGGGCGGACTCCAGGTGCTCGCCGAACTGGCGGGGCTCACCGGGGACGGCGTGAGCGACATCGTCAATCGTGTGGCTGCCAAGCTGCAGAGCGAACCCATCGAGGACCTGCGACTGGACCTCGAGGACGGCTTCGGCAACCGCTCCGACGGCGAAGAAGACGCCGCAGCAGCCCAGGCCGCCCGCACCGTTGCCCAGTTCGCGATCAACCGGGCCAACGGATCCGCACCGGCACCGGCCTTCGCGGGCATCCGTTTCAAGTGCTTCGAAGAAGCAACCCGCGCCCGCGGTCTGCGTTCCCTGGACGTGTTCGTGAGCACCCTGGTGCGCGAGGGCGGCCTGATCGAGGCCGGCGTGAGCACCGACGGGTTGCCTACCGGACTCGTGCTGACCCTGCCCAAGGTCTCCTCCGTGGAGCAGGTGCAGGTCATGGTCGAGGCGTGCCAGACCCTCGAGGATGCGCTGGGTCTACCCAACGGTCGACTGCGCTTCGAAATCCAGATGGAAACGGCCCCCATGATCCTGGGGCTGGACGGCACGTGCCTGATTCCCGCGATGCTGCGCGCTGCCGAGGGCCGCGCCACGTCGCTGCACTACGGCACCTACGACTACTCGGCGTCCCTGGGGATCTCCGCGCAGTTCCAGTCCATGGAACACCCCGCCGCGGACTTCGCCAAGAACGTCATGCAAGTGGCCGTGGCCGGCACGGGTGTGCACCTGTCCGACGGCTCCACCAACCAGTTGCCCGTGGGTGACGCGGACCAGCGCCGCGATTCCTGGGCACTGCACGCACGACTGGTCCGCCGGTCATTGGAACGCGGTTACTACCAGGGCTGGGACCTGCACGCCCACCAGCTGCCCACGCGCTTCCTCACCAATTACGCGTTCTACCGCGACGGGTTCGACGCCGCCGCCCACCGCCTGGAGGTCTACTCCCGTCGGTCGGTGCCCGGCATCGAAGCCGCCGATGTGGCCGATGAACCCGCCACCGCTCGCGCCCTGGCCCGCTACATCCTGCGCGGCACGCTGTGCGGTGCGGTGACCGAGGACGAGCTGCGTATCGCCGGCTTGACCCCGGAAACGGTGAACTCGGTCGCGAAGACGGGCGTGGCGGCGCCGTCGAACGCTGAACATTCTGAAACAGGAGAAACACGATGAGCGAACGCACGTACTGGGCCACCCACGGTGGCCACCCGCCGCAGACCGATCTGCTGACCGACCGGGCCATGTTCAAGGAGGCCTACGCGGTGATCCCGCGGGGTACGCAGCGGGACATCGTGACCTCGTTCCTGCCGTTCTGGGAAGGCACCCGGCTGTGGGTGCTCGCGCGACCGCTGACCGGTTTCGCGGAGACGTTCTCCCAGTACCTCATGGAGGTCTCCCCCGGTGGCGGCTCGGACAAGCCCGAGGACGACCCGGACGCCGAAGCGGTGCTGTTCGTCATGGAGGGCTCGCTCGAGCTGACCCTGGGTGACGAGCCCGGTGACGACGACATTCACACCCTCAACCCCGGTGGCTACGCATTCATCGCCCCGGGTGAGACGTGGACCGTGCACAACCGCGGTTCCGAGGAAGCTCGCTTCATGTGGGTGCGCAAGCGCTACCAGAAGGTCGCGGGCATCGAGAAGCCGGAATCCTTCGTGACCAACGAACAGGACGTGGAACCCACGCCCATGCCCGGCACCGAGGGCCGCTGGGCCACTTCGCGGTTCGTGGACCCGACGGACGTGCGCCACGACATGCACGTGACCATCGTGACCTTCCAGCCCGGCGGGATCATCCCGTTCGCGGAAACCCACGTGATGGAACACGGGCTCTACGTGCTCGAGGGGCAGGCCGTGTACCGCCTCAACGAGGACTGGGTCGAGGTGCAGGAGGGTGACTTCATGTGGCTGCGCGCCTTCTGCCCGCAGGCCTGCTACGCCGGAGGCCCCAAGCCCTTCCGCTACCTGCTGTACAAGGACGTCAACCGGCACGCTCCCCTGTCCCTGGGAGGGCATGCGGGGCGCTGATTTCCGCCCCCTGACGATTTAAGGTTCCTTATCCCCGATTTCCGCTGTGGAATCGGGGATAAGGAACCCTATTCCGTTCCTGATGGGGGGCGCGCCGACTGCTCAGCCCAGCGGGAAGCCCTTGAGGTCCTTGGGCAGGGGCGGGGCGTAGGTGCGGGATTTGGACGTGGTGAGTCCCAGGCGCACGAGAGATTGCGCGATGGTCACCGCTGCGGCAACTCCGTCCACCACGGGCACACCGCACTGTTCACGCACGGCGGCTTCGAGCGCTGCCATACCACCGCAGCCGAGCACGATGACTTCCGCGCGATCCTCGTCGATGGCCCGCTGAGCCTCGGCCACGATGGACTGGATCGCGGCGCTCTCATCCGCTTCCAGATCCAGCACCGAGGTATTGGACGCGCGCACGGACGCGCAGCGATCCATCAAACCGGCCAACTGCAGCCGGTCCTCAATGAGGGGCACCGTGCGGTCCAGGGTCGTGACCACCGAATAGCTGCGCCCCACGAACGTTGCCATGGACGCGGCGGCCTCGGTGATGTCCACGACCGGCTGCTCCAACAGCTCCTGCAGTCCCTCACGGCCGTGTTCGCCGAAACCTGCCTGGATCACGGCGTCGAAGGGCTGGTCGTAGCTGAGCACCGCGTCCATCACGCCCACCGCGGCCAGGTAAGACTCCATGTTGCCTTCACACGAGGGCGCCCCAAAACGCGGGGTCAGACCTACAATTTCGACGCCGGGCTCGGCCACTTTTCGCGCCGACTCCGCAATCGATTCCGTCATGGACTCCGTGGTGTTCACGTTGACCGTCAAAATGCGCATGGTGTTCTCCTTTTTCAAGGTCAGTGGGTGGTGGCCACGGCGATGGATTCACCGTGCTGGTCCGTGTACTCCACGCGCTTCTTGGCGGTGATCAGGTAGCAGGTCGCACCCAGTGCCGCGCCGATGAACCACGAGAACTCGCTCGCTCCTGCGAAGAACGGAAGCAAGGCCACGGCCAGGGACGCCAGCGATGAGGGGATGAACGCCGCAATCGCTCGCGGGTTCACACCCTTGCGGTAGTAGTACGCGCCGTCGTTGGTGTCGATGTAGAGCTGCGGGACGTTGACCTTGGAGCGTCGAATGATCCAGTAGTCGACCATGATGATGCCGAACAACGGGCCCAGCAGTGCACCCAGTCCACCCAGGAAGTACACGATCACCACGGGTGAGTTGTAGAGGTTCCAGGGCAGGATGATCAGGCCGATCACGGCGGAGACGATGGCTGCTTTCTGGAAGTTCAGCGCCTTGGGGAACATGTTGGTCAGCGCGTAGGTGGGCGCCACGAAGTTGGCCATCAGGTTCACCGCGACCGTGAGAATCAGCAACGCCAAGGATGCCAACACGATCAACGGCACGGACGGGATGGTCTGCACGATGTCCGCGGGGGCCGTGATGATGGTGCCGTCCAACTTCAGCTGCGCACCGGCCAGTGAGACCACGATCAGGCCGAACAACAGCATGTTGATGGGGATACCCCAGAAGTTGCCCTTCACGATCGCGCCTTTACTGGTGGCCGAACGCGTGAAGTCACAGAAGTTCAGCACGAACGTTCCGTAGATGGACACCCACAGTGCGCCGCCGCCCAGGATGTGAACCCACATCTCCCAGCCGGTCAGCGGGTTCTCGGTGGTCCACGCGATCGAGAAGTCCACCCGCCACAGCATCCACACGGCCAGCGCCACGAAGGTGACCAAGATGATGGGGCCGGCAAAGGCCTCGTACCGGCGAATCATTTCCATGCCGTAGCAAACGATGATGACCTGGATGATCCACAGGGCCACGAAGCTGATCCACCCCAGGGTGGACAACCCCAGGACGTCGTTGGAATCCAACGGTGCCAACCCCGGCCACAAGGCAATGAGCATCACGCGCAGCACCACGGAGGCCAAGTAGGTCTGAATGCCGAACCACGCGATTGCCACGATGCCGCGCACGGCGGCCGGCAGCTGTGCACCGTGCACACCGAAGGAAATGCGGCTCATGACCGGATACGGCACACCGGTCTTGTAGCCCATGAATCCGGACAGGCACAGCAGGAAGAACAACAGCAGTGCACCCACCCCCAGTGCGGTGAGTACCTGCCACGCCCCAAGTCCCAGGGCGAAGAGTCCGATGGCGAACGAATAGTTGCCCAGCGAGTGCACATCGTTGGCCCACAACGTGAAGATGCTGTACGCGTTCCACGTGCGGCCTTCTCTGCGTGTGGGGGCCAGGTCCACGTTGTACAGGCGGTCGCTGGTGATGGGCGGCGGTTCGGTCTGAACCGTGCCGGGCGAATAAACGTGGTCGAATTCCGGGCGTCCGGCGGCACGTTCACGCGACAAAGCGGTCTCGTCAGTGGCCATATCCCCTCCTTAGGTGATGAGTCGATCTCTGAGCACAGCCCTGATGACCTGGCCCGATATGTGGTCCACCGGTGGGTGGGAGACACAGACAGAAACATCTCACACCAAAGGTTGACGTAGGTCACATTCTAACCTAACGTTTTCACCAGATAGAACTTAACTTCCATAATCCGAAAGACGGGCACCCGCGAAGGGCCGCCACACAGGAGGAAAACCGTGAGCTACACCGTCAACTCTTCGATCTTGCTGACCGATCTGCCGATCAACGATCGCCCGCAGGCCGTGGCCTCCGCAGGTTTCACCCGCGCCGAGTTCTGGTGGCCGTTCCCGACCCCCACCCCGACGGATGCAGAGATCCAGGAATTCGTGGACGCACTCAAGAACGCCGGCGTCCAGTTGACCGGTTTGAACTTCTACGCCGGTGACATGCCCGGCGGCGAGCGCGGTGTGCTCTCCCAGCCGGCTCGTTCGGACGAGTTCCAGGCCAATATCGACGCCGTGGTGAAGATCGCCCAGGCCACCGGCTGCAAGGCGTTCAACGCGCTCTACGGCAACCGCCTGGACGGCGAGGACGCCGCAGAACAGGACCGGGTCGGCGTCGAAAACCTGCAGCGTGCGGCGGATGCCGTGGCTCCCTTGGGCGGCGTCGTGCTGCTCGAGCCCGTCTCCGGCACCGAGGCCTACCCGCTCAAGACCGCTGCGGACGCCCTGGCCATCATCGAGAAGGTGGGCCGCGACAACGTCAAGCTGCTGGCGGACTTCTACCACTTGGCCGTCAACGGTGATGACGTAGAGAAGGTCATCGAGGAGCACGCCGCGAACTTCGGCCACATCCAGATCGCCGACAACCCGGGCCGCAACGAGCCCGGCACTGGTGAGCTGCCGCTCGAGAAGTGGATCGACCGCTCCCGTGAACTCGGTTACGACGGCGTGATCGGCCTGGAGTACAAGGCTTCGCAGGAGGATCCCTTCGCGTGGCTGCCCCGTGAGAAGCGCGCCTGATCCGGCCGCCTCACCACCTGAAGACAACGAACTGCAGAACACCAGCTACACCCGCGGATCACCGCAGAACTTCTAAGGAGAACATCATGACCAAGGTTGCTGTTATCGGATTGGGCATCATGGGCCTTCCCATGGCCAAGAACCTCGTCACCGCAGGCCACGAGGTCACTGGTTACAACCGCTCCCCCGAAAAGGCCCAGGAGCTCGCCAAGGCCGGCGGCACCGCTGCCGGTTCCGTGGCCGAGGCCGTCAAGGACGCCGAGGTCATCATCACCATGGTTCCGGACTCCCCGGACGTTCAGGCCGTGGTCGAGGGTGAGGACGGCGTGTTCGCCAACGCCCCGCAGGGTGCCCTGTGGATCGATGCGTCCACCATCCGCCCGGACGTGGCCGTGAACCTGGCCGACGCCGCTCGCAAGGCCGGTATCCGCCCGCTGGACGCTCCCGTCTCCGGTGGCGAGCAGGGCGCGATCGACGCAGCACTGTCCATCATGGTCGGCGGTGAGGCCACCGATTTCGAGGCTGCCCAGGAAGTCCTCAACGGCGTGGGCAAGACCATCGTGCACGTGGGCCCTTCCGGCTCCGGCCAGACGGTCAAGGCCGCCAACCAGCTCATCGTGGCCGGCAACATCCAGTTGCTCGCCGAGTCGGTCGTGTTCCTCGAGGCCTACGGCGTTGATACGGACGCCGCTCTGAAGGTCCTCGGTGGCGGACTGGCCGGCTCCAAGGTTCTCGATCAGAAGGGACAGAAGATGCTCGATCGCAACTTCGATCCCGGTTTCCGCCTGGCCCTGCACAACAAGGACATGGGCATCGTCACCGCCGCCGCACGCGAGGCCGGCGTCACTATCCCGTTGGGCGCTGTCGTCGCCCAGTTGGTCTCCGCCCTGGTCGCCCGCGGCGACGGCGGACTGGATCACTCGGGTCTGTTCAAGCTCGCCAATGAGCTGTCCGGCGGCGACAAGAAGTAACTTCCCCGGCCCACGCGGGCACGGCGGTCTGAGACAAGATTTCAAGGAGAACATCATGACCAAGATGCGTACGGTGGACGCCATTGTCGCCATCCTGAAGAAGGAAGGCGCAACCGAGGCGTTCGGTTTGCCCGGTGCGGCCATCAACCCGTTCTACTCAGCCATGCGTAACGACGGCGGGATCCGCCACACGCTGGCCCGTCACGTCGAGGGCGCCTCGCACATGGCCGACGGTTACACCCGTGCCGCTCCCGGCAACATCGGCATCTGTGTGGGCACCTCGGGCCCCGCGGGCACCGACATGATCACCGGCCTCTACGCCGCGATCGCTGACTCGGTGCCGATCCTGTGCATCACCGGTCAGGCTCCGGTGGCCAAGCTGCACAAGGAAGATTTCCAGGCCGTGGACATCGCCTCGATCGCCAAGCCGGTGACCAAGATGGCCGTGACCGTTCTGGAGCCGGGTCAGATCCCGGGCACCTTCCAGCGTGCGTTCCACGAAATGCGCACGGGCCGCCCCGGTCCGGTGCTGATCGATCTACCCTTGGACGTGCAGTTGGCCGAGATCGAGTTCGACATCGATCTTTACGAGCCCCTGCCCGTGGCCAAGCCCGCGGCAACCCGTGCCCAGGCCGAGCGTGCCCTGGACATGCTGTTCGCTTCGGAGCACCCGGTGATCGTTGCCGGCGGCGGTGTCATCAACGCCAACGCGTCCGAGAAGCTGGTCGAGCTGGCCGAGGTGCTGGACGTTCCCGTGATCCCCACCCTGATGGGTTGGGGCGCCATTCCGGACGATCACCCGTTGATGGCCGGCATGGTGGGTCTGCAGACCTCGCACCGTTACGGCAACGAGTCGTTCCTGGCCTCGGACTTCGTCCTGGGTATCGGTAACCGCTGGGCCAACCGCCACACCGGTTCCATCGACAAGTACACCGAGGGTCGCACGTTCGTGCACATCGACATCGAGCCCACCCAGATCGGTCGTGTGTTCTCGCCGGACCTGGGCATCGTCTCCGACGCCGACGCCGCTCTGACCGTCCTCCTCGAGGTGGCCAAGGAGCGTAAGGAAAAGTTCTCCGTCCCCGACTTCGGCGTGTGGGCCAAGGAATGCATCCAGCGCAAGGGTCAGCTGCAGCGCAAGACGCACTTCACCGAGGTGCCCATCAAGCCGCAGCGTGTGTACGAGGAGATGAACTCGGCCTTCGGCCAGGACGTCACCTATGTGTCCACGATCGGTCTGTCGCAGATCGCCGGTGGCCAGTTCCTGCACGTGTACGGTCCGCGCAAGTGGATCAACGCCGGTCAGGCCGGCCCGCTGGGTTGGACCGGTCCGGCTGCCCTGGGTGTGGTGCGCGGTAAGCCCGGTGAGACCGTGGTGGCGCTGTCCGGTGACTACGACTTCCAGTTCATGATCGAGGAACTGGCCGTGGGCGCGCAGTTCAACCTGCCCTACATCCACGTGGTCGTGAACAACTCCTACCTGGGCCTGATCCGTCAGTCCCAGCGCGGGTTCAAGATGGAACAGAACGTGTCGCTGGCCTTCGACAACATCAACTCCCCGGAGACCCAGGGATACGGTGTGGATCACCTCAAGGTGGTCGAGGGACTGGGTTGCAAGGCCGTGCGCGTGACCGACCCCGACAAGCTGCAGGAAGCGTTCTCCGAGGCCAACTCGTTGGCTCAGGAGCACCAGGTTCCCGTGGTGGTGGAGGTCATCCTGGAGAAGGTCACCAACATCTCCATGGGCACCGAGTTGGACAACGTGGTGGAGTTCGAGGAGCTGGCGGCACGCGGTGTGGACGCACCCACCGCCATCGCCCTGCTCGACTGATAACGGACGGTCTACTTCAGTCCGATACACCGCGGGCCGCTCACGGAATCCGTGCGCGGCCCGCGGTTCAGCCAAAGAATTTTCGGGAGGTTCTCGTGCGCATTGTGGTGGCACCAGATAAGTTCAAGGGCTCGGTGAGCGCCGAGGAGGCGGCCGAGCACATCGCTGCCGGGATCCGCGAGGCCCAGCCGGACGCCCAGGTCACCGTTCTGCCCGTGGCCGACGGCGGTGAGGGCACGCTGGATGCCGCGGTCACCGCCGGCTACACGCGCCACGACCTCACGGTCACTGGACCCGTCGGCGAACCCGTGGCCGCGGCCTGGGCTCGTCTCGACGACACCGCCGTGGTCGAGATGTCCCTGGCCTCCGGGCTGGCTGCACTCCCCCATGACGAGAACGGGGAACCGATCCTCGCCGCTCGCGAGGCCACCAGCCGCGGCAGCGGTGAGTTGATTGCCGCGGCCTTGGACGCCGGCTGCACCCAGATCATTTTGGGCGTGGGCGGCAGCGCCAACACGGACGGCGGCGCGGGCATGCTCGCCGGCCTGGGCGCTCGCTTCCTCAATGAGCAGGGCACCGAGATTCCCGACGGCGGCGCCGCACTGGCGCAATTGGCCTCCGTGGACGTGTCCGGCCTGCACCCCGGTATTTCCTCCGCACAGTTCATCCTGGCCGCGGACGTGGACAACCCGCTCACCGGCGAGCGCGGTGCCGCCGCGGTCTTCGGACCCCAGAAGGGTGCCTCCGAACAGGATGTCTCCGAGCTCGACGCCGCCCTGGGAACCTTCCGCGATGTCCTTGCCGAGGCCTTGGGAGACTCGGCCCGCGACGTCGCGGAAGCCCCGGGTGCCGGTGCCGCCGGCGGGGTGGGTTATGCCGCGCTGGCCGTCTTGAATGCGACGCGAAGGCCTGGGATCGACGTCGTCCTCGACCTGGTGAACCTGGACGACGCCGTGACCGGCGCAGACTTGCTGATCACCGGCGAAGGCAGTCTGGACGAGCAATCCCTGGGTGGTAAAACACCGGTGGGTGTGCTCAAGGTTGGCCAGGCCCACGACGTGCCCGTGATCGCCGTGTGCGGCCGCACCACCCTGGATCGCGAGACCCTGGAGGCCACCGGTTTCCGCGCAACCCACGCGCTGTCCGACCTTGCCCCGGACGCCCAAACATCCATGCGTGAAGCACCCCGGTTACTCCGTGAGGTGGGACACACGGTAGCTTCAGAACTAGCCAAGACCTCGAACGGCTGAGCGGCCCGCGCCGTCACCGTTCCCGCACACCTCCGAAAGGAACTCCCCGTCATGAACGCAACCCCTCAACAGGGCAACAAAGACTCCGGCAAGAACACCGGTAACGCCAAGAACAACCAGCCCGCTGAGGACAAGAACCAGCGCACCACGGACCCGCAGGTCAACGAGGAGCGCGCCACGGAGAGTGTGAAGGCCAAGGTGGCCGAGGCGGCGTCGAACCCCGAGGTCAACGAATCCCCGCAGGACGTGGCCCAGGAGAACTCGCAGCTGGCCGTGACCGAGGAGCGCAGCGAAGAGGTCGAGTCCGCGCGCGCCGAGCAGATCAAGCTCGCTAACGAGGTCAACAGTGCCGAGCGGGTGCGCGAACTGATCCGCGCGTACAAGTCGGAGAACAAGCTCAAGGAATCGGACGAGCCCACCGAGGCCCGCATCTCCGGTCAGCACTCCGGCAAGTTCGACCTGGTGGTGCGCGGCAAGCAGGTTTCGTGCGGCGATCACTTCTCCCCGCGTGAGATCGGCGTCAAGGACGGCAAGATCGTGGCGATCGAACCGCTCGGCGCGAACCTCGAAGGCACCAAAGTCGTGGAACTGGCCGATGACGAGACCCTGATCCCCGGCCTCGTGGACACCCACGTGCACGTCAACGAGCCCGGCCGTACCGAGTGGGAGGGTTTCGGCTCCGCGACCCGCGCCGCGGCTGCCGGTGGCGTGACCACCATCGTGGACATGCCCCTGAACTCCGTGCCCGCCACCGTGAACGTGGCCGCGCTCGAGTACAAGCGCCTTTTCGCGCAGCAGAACGCGTTCGTGGACGTCGGTTTCTGGGGTGGTGCGATCCCCGGTAACAAGAAGGACCTGCGTCCCCTCCACGACGACGGCGTGTTCGGCTTCAAGTGCTTCCTGCTCCACTCCGGCGTGGACGAGTTCCCGCACCTGGAAGCGGACGAGATGGAAGAGGCGCTGGCGGAGGTCAAGACCTTCGACTCGCTGCTGATCGTGCACGCGGAGGATTCGCGCACCATCGACAAGGCCCCGCAGCCCAACGGTGACGTGTACGAGCACTTCCTCAAGTCCCGCCCGCGCGGTGCCGAGAACATCGCCATCGCAGAGGTCATCGAGCGCACCCGCTGGACCGAGGCGCGCTCGCACATCCTGCACCTGTCCTCCTCCGATGCACTGCCCATGATCGCCTCCGCCAAGCGTGACGGCCTGGACATCACCGTGGAGACCTGCCCGCACTACCTGACCCTGCTCTCCGAGGAGATCCCCAACGGCGCCACCGCGTTCAAGTGCTGCCCGCCGGTGCGCGAGGTCTCCAACCGCGAGAAGCTGTGGGAGGGTCTGCTGGACGGAACCATCGACTTCATCGTCTCGGACCACTCGCCGTCGACCCTGGATCTCAAGGACCTGGGCAACGGTGACTTCGGTGTGGCCTGGGGCGGCGTGTCGTCCCTGCAGCTGGGTCTGTCCCTGATCTGGACCGAAGCACGACGCCGCGGCGTGGGCCTGGACAAGGTGCTCCAGTGGATGTCCACTCGCCCGGCCGAGCGTGTGGGCCTGCGTTCCAAGGGTCGCCTGTCCCTGGGCTACGACGCCGATATGGCCGTCTTCGCGCAGGACGAGAGCTTCGTGGTGGACGCCAAGGCGCTCAACCACAAGAACCCCATCACCCCGTACCAGGGCAAGGTGCTCTCCGGTAAGGTCCGCAAGACCTTTGTGGGCGGCAAGGAAGTGGATTACAAGAAGCCCTCGGGCCGTCTGCTCAACCGCGGACTCGTGTGATTCGCACTCCGTAGTGGCCTATTAGTGGCTTGCCCGGGTTTCACGGTTCATACTGTGAAGCCCGGGCAGAGTTTTGACATTTTTCGTCGAGGAAGGACCTGTTCCGCAGCTAGGAGCGCGCCATGACTGATTTGATCGATACCACCGAGATGTACCTGCGCACCGTGCTGGAGCTCGAAGAAGAGGGCATCCCCGCCCTGCGCGCCCGCATCGTGGAGCGTCTGGGCCACACCGGCCCCACCGTGTCCGAAACTGTGCAGCGGCTGTGCCGCAAGGGGCTCATGGTGCTCTCCGAGGGAGACATCCGTACCCGCACCGTCTCGCTGACCGCTGAGGGCCGCGAGCAGGCCACGTCCGTGATGCGCAAGCACCGGCTGGCCGAGCGTCTGTTAGCTGACGTCATCGGACTGGAGCTCCCCTACGTGCACGAAGAAGCGTGCCGCTGGGAACACGTGATGAGTGACCGAGTGGAAGTGTTGCTCGAGAAACTGCTGTCCTCACCCACCACCTCCCCCTACGGCACCCCGATCCACGGGGCGTTCACGCAGAACCCCGAGGGTGTTTCTCTGTTGGATGCGGTGGCGCAGGCGGGTGCTTCTGGTGCTGCGCAGTCTGATGCGGGCAAGTCTGGCGCGACCGACTCCGACGGAGAGCGCGAATACACCTTGGAGCTGATCTCGGAATCAGTACAGACCCACGCGGAGGTGCTCCGCTCCCTCTACGACGCCGGACTCATGCCGGGTGCCACCGTGGTGGTCAGCAGCTCAGCTCCCGCCGATGCGGATGCCCGCTCGGTCCACCCCGGACCTGTCACGCTGCGCCGCTCGGATGGTACCGATGCCGTGGAGATCCCTGCTGATTTGGCGGCGTCGATCTTGGTGTCCTGACCGGACATAGGAACAGAGACCGGCACACGCTCAAGCTTGTCCAACCGCCCGGGCTCCCGTCATGTGTCCGTGGCGCAGCCTGTTAGCGCGGCCTATCCAGTCTGATGTGAGGAACCTGCAGCACGGCAGTCTCATGTGATGAGAATGCAGAAATCGTGCCCGCTTCTTACATTTCCCTCCCCTGAGACTTCGCTCCTGCTTTTCCCTCCCACGAGGCTCCCCCGCGTCGAAACCTCACGCCACGTTGCCCACGTCATCGTGCATCAACCCCTCATGCACCGGCGCCGAACGCTGTCACCCCACCGTGCGATACGTACATAGCAACTACTCAGAGCCTCAAGGCGATCCTTCAGGCAGCCGGCCCACGGGGTCGTTTCTGTGCGCCCGCGCAATACCACGAAATTTTTCGGCAAACCTCTTGACCTGTGACGCAGCTTACAGTATATTTCATATTACGGAAAACAGCTTCCGGATGATGAAAGGAATGAGAAATGTCGAACGCACCTGCCACTGCAGCCCACGTGTCCTACTTCAAGTACACCGGCGACACCCTGGACCCGGATTTCTCCGCCGGTAGCAGCAAGATCGAGAACCGTTCCGCTGAAATGTGGACTCTGGCCGTCTCAGCTGCTTGCATCGGAGCAGCACTGTCCCGGATCCTGACCCGCTGACCGCGGATTCCACCGGAACCACCCAACACTAGGAGCAGCCATGTCCCGCGAACTCGCTACGGGCGATACCGCCCCCGCACTCAACCTCACCGCCCATGACGGCAACACCGTGACCCTCGGTGATCAGAACGAGCGCAGCGCAGTGGTGTACTTCTACCCCAAGGCCTTCACGCCGGGGTGCACCACCGAGGCATGCGACTTCCGCGACAACCTGGCCGCCATCAAGGGCCTGGGTTACGACGTGTACGGAGTCTCCGGGGACAGCCCGGAAGAACTCAACCGTTTCGTGGAGGAGTACCACCTCCCCTACACGCTACTTTCCGACCCCGATCACGCAGCCGCCAAGGAATGGGGCGCGTGGGGTGAGCGCACCATCAACGGTGAAACCTCCGAGGGTCCCCTGCGCTCCACGTTCGTCGTGAACGCAGACGGCACGCTCGCGAACGCCGAATACCGCGTCGATGCGAAGGGACACGTGGGTCGCCTCGTGTCCGAACTGTCCAACGGTTCCTGAGAACCGTCTCTAAACTCCGCCCGGACAGTGGCCTCCTGGACGGACGGAAATAGCGGCAGCCGCCTTCGGGCGGCTGCCGCCCTTTAACGCCACGGACGACGCCGCGGGCTCGGCTTCGCAGCCGGCCCGTCACCGGGACACAGCCCCGGAGCTACAGGGATTAGCCCTCGCCCGCAATGAGCCCCTCCGACACCATCCAGTCGTAGGCCACGTCCACGGGCTCCTGCCCCTCCACGTCCACCTTGAGGTTCAGCTGTCGCATGGTCTCATCGGTCAACAGCGGGGAAACCTGGTCGAAGACCTCCTGCAGCTGCGGGTACTCCTCCAACGTTTCCGAGTTGAACACCGGTGCCGCGTTGTACGCCGGGAAGAAGTTCCGATCATCCTCGAGCACGGTCAAGTCCAGGGCGTCGATGCGCCCGTCGGTCGTGAAGACCTCACCGAAGTTGCAGTCGCCGTCATCGGTCGCGGTGTAGACCGCACCCGTGTCGTACACACCGATGTTGCCGTCGGGAATGCCGTTGGGCGAACCCCGCGGAATGTCGTAGGTGTCGAGCATGGGGTCCAAGCCGTCCTGGCGGGAATTGAACTCTGCCTCCACGCACAGCGTCCGCTCGGCCACGGGCAGGTTCCCGATCTCCGACAGCTTGGAAATATTGCCCAGTTCCGGCACAGCTTCGCTGCGCACCGCGAACGCGTACGTGTTGTTCAGCGGCGCGGGCCTACCCCACGTGAGCCCGTTCTCCAGGTCCGCGTCGTGCACGGCCTGCCACTGCTCTTCCTTGTCCGGAATGCCCGTGGGGTTGCCCATGTAGGTGATCCACGCGGTACCCGTGTACTCGTACGTGAAGTCACCCTCACCGGACACCATCAGTTCGCGCACCGGCTGGCTTCCCGGCACGTTGGTGAAATCCTCCACCTCGAAACCGGCTGCTTCCGCGGTCATCACGGCGATCTTGCCCAGGATGAGTTGCTCGGTGAAGTTCTTGCTCACCACGGTGATCTGAGCGTCCTCGGGCAGTCCCTCCACCGGTTGGATCTCGCCCGGCTGTACCTCCGGCACGAACGACGTGGCCGGTTGCAGACCGCACCCCGCCAGCAACATCACGGCGAGTCCCGCGCCCAGTCCTGCGACCGCGCGCGTGTGCTTTCGATTCGACGACGACGCCGCCCCGGCCACCGGCCGTTGCGATCCTTGCGTTCGTTTCGACGTTGCCATCACAGTCCCTTCGGGCGCGCGACGTGTTCCACGAAGCGCCCCAGCCAATCCACGAGCAGTGCCAACAGTGCGACCAGCAGGGATCCCGCGATCAGCACCTTGATCAGGTTCAGGTTCACGCCCGTGGTGATCAGGATGCCCAAGCCACCGCCGTTGATGAACGTTGCCAGGGTCGCGGTACCCACCAGCAACACCAGCGCCGTGCGGATGCCCGAGAGCATGACCGGCACCGCCAGCGGAAGTTCCACTCTGAAGAGCACGGAGGCCGCACTCATCCCCATGCCACGGCCCGCTTCCACGAGCCTCTGGTCAACCTGCTGCAGACCCACCATGGTGTTCCGTAGCACCGGCAGGATCGCGTAGGCCACCAGTGCGACGACCGCCGCCGTGAAACCGAATCCCAGCCAGAAGGACAACAGCACCACCAGGCCGATCGCCGGAGCTGCCTGACCGATGTTCGCGACCACCAGTACGGGTCCGGTGAACTTTCGTAGCGGACCGCGAGTCAGCAGGATTCCGAGTGGAATCGCAATAATCAGAACCAGCGCTGCCGCCACGGCCGTGAGTTTCAGGTGCTCCCACGTGTAGCCCCACAGGGCGTCGGGTGCCAGGGTCGCGCGTTCCGTCTCCGTGAGATCGCCGAAGGCCAACCACGCGAACAACGCAACGATGGCCACGAGGATCACAGCCAGCTGGATCCACAATCCTTTGGACGAGCCGCCGGAGACCGCCGAGGTGGTCGAGACGGCATCGGGATTCTGCACTCCGGTTGTTGCGCTCACGGCCGATCCCTCGTCTCCGTCACGTTGTCTCCGCCGACGTCGCCCAGGGACGTTTCGCTCGCGTCGCCCTTCGCCTCGTCCCACGGGGCACGGTGGCCGTTCGTGGTGGTGTGCCCATTCACCGTGTCGTGATCTTCGGCATGGGGCTCGCGAGCATCGTCGCGCGGTCGCGAAGCATTCTCGGAGGTGGCCGCGACCGTGGACCCAGCCGCGACGGCGTCGTCCTCGGTGTTGGTTGCAGCGTGGCGGTCGGTGGCGGCGGCGTTGGCCGGGGCGTCGTCGTCGGAAATCTGCGGGATGGAACCGGTGTTGAGACCGACCGGAGCATCGCCGTCGCCCTGGGCCGAGGCCTGGCCCGCGGAGATCGCATCCATGACCGTGTTGACAGTGATCAGGCCGGTGAACACGTCTCGTCGGCCGGCAACCAGCGCCGCGCCGGTGCTCGCGACCAGCATGGCGTCCAGGGCATCGTTGAGAGTGGACTGCTCATTGACGAGCGGCAGGTTCGGGTCAGCAGCATCCGAAATGACCTGCATGCGGGACAACTGACGCTGCGACAACCACTGGACGGCGCGACCGCGAGAATCCAGGATCACCACGTTCTGCTGCCCGGCTGCCTCGAGGCGGGCAATCACTGCCTCCGGAGTTTCTCCTGCTTTCGCCGTGACAGCCTCCTGCAGCTCCACCTCGTTCACGCGATTGAGCGTGAGCTGCTTGAGCCCGGCACCGGAGCCGATGAAATTCTCCACGAACTCGTTCTTCGGGTTGGCCAGGATGCGCTCGGGTGAGTCGTACTGCTCCAGCTGGGCGCCCTCGTTGAAGATGGCGATCCAGTCGCCGAGCTTCACGGCCTCGTCGAAGTCGTGGGTCACGCACACGATGGTCTTCTGCAACTCGGACTGGATGTTGAGCAGCTCATTCTGCAGCCGCTGGCGGGTGATGGGGTCCACCGCTCCGAACGGCTCATCCATGAGCAGGATGGGCGGGTCCGCCGCGAGCGCACGGGCCACGCCCACGCGCTGCTGCTGGCCACCGGAGAGCTCCTTGGGGAAGCGATCCCGGTAGATCTCGGGATCCAAGGACACCAGTTCGAGGAGTTCATCCACGCGCGCGGCGATCCGGGCCTTGTCCCAGCCCAGCATCTTGGGCACCAGACCGATGTTGGTGGCCACGCTCATGTGCGGGAACAGACCGCCGGCCTGGATCACATAACCGATCTGACGGCGCAGCTTGTCGCCGTCCATGCTCGTGACGTTGTCCCCGTTGATCACGATCGATCCGTCCGTCGGTTCGATCAGACGGTTGATCATCTTGAGCGTGGTGGTCTTTCCGCAACCGGAGGGGCCCACGAGCATCACGATGCTGCCCGCGGGGATCTCCATGGTCAAACCACCCACGGCCGGCTTGGCCTGACCGGGGTACTGCTTGGTCACCTGGTCGAGCAGGATGGGCGCGCCGCTGACGTTCTCGGCGGTGTTCTGGATGGATTGTGTTTCAGACACGGATACCTCGCGAGGTTGTCAGACGACTCAGGACCACCAGCAGGAGGTCCAAGATGATGGCCAGCAGGATCACACCGACGACTCCCACCACCACGGATTCAAATGCGTTGGCCCCGCCCAATCGGGAAAGACCGGAGAAGATGAAGCCACCCAGGCCGGGGCCCAGAGTGTAAGCGGCCACGGCAGCGATGCCCATGACCATCTGGGCCGATACCCGAATGCCGGCCAGGATGATGGGCCACGCCATGGGAAGTTCCACGGTGGCCAGGGTCCGGAAGCGGCTCATGCCGATACCGCGCGCGGATTCGACCACGGATGCCGGGATGCTGTTGAGCCCCACCACCGCGTTGCGCAGGATGGGCAGGGTCGCGAAGAACGTGACCACGATGACCGCAGGCACCACACCGAAACCGAACGGCGCGATCAAAAGACCGATCAGCGCGAAGGACGGAATGGTCAGGCCCATGGCCGAGACCCCATTGGCTAGTGCGCTGGCCATCTTGCTCCGGTACACCAGTGCCGAAAGCACCACGGCCAGGACCGTTGCGAGCACCAAGCATTGCACCACCAGGCTGAAGTGCTGCCACGAGGCGAACAAGATCTGTTGATAACTATCTCTGACAAAGTCCCACACGCGCGTACCGTCTCCACCCTCGCCGCAGGCAGAGGGCTGCATCGTCCATAGTGGTCAGATTGCTGTTAATTCCTGTTCAGGTTATGACCGACCTACCCCGCGGGTGTGCATTGCGACACACATCCTTCACATCGTGACCCGTTCGTGACCTTCCCGCCCTTGCTTTCCGGCTTCCACGCCGGGGTGTGTCGCTCATAGCGGACAGCCCCCGAATCTTCTTGCCAACACCCAACGCACGGTGGAACCGTGGAACCATAAGCGATTCGAAAGGAGCCTTATCAATGGCTGACGTGACCGGTAAGAAGATTCTCTCGCTGCAGACCAACCGTGGCGTGGAACAGGACGAGTTGAAGGTCCCCCTCGAAAAACTGCGCGAAGCGGGTGCCACCGTGACCGTTGCAGCTCCGGAGTCCGGTGAGATCCAGAGCCTCACCGGTGACTGGGACCTGGGCGGGACCTTCCCCGTGGATCAGAAGATCTCCGACGTGAACGAGTCCGAGTACGACCTGTTGCTCCTCCCCGGCGGCACCCTCAACGCGGACACGCTGCGCCTGGACCAGGATGCTCAGCGGATCGCCAAGGCCTTCGCCTCCTCCGGCCGCCCGATTGCCTCCATCTGCCACGGTCCGTGGCTGCTGGTGGAAACCGGTCTGGTGAACGGCAAGACCCTGACCTCCTACGAGTCCGTCAAGGTGGACGTCACCAACGCCGGAGGCACCTGGGTGGACGAGCCCGCCAAGCGCTGCCCCGCCAACGACTGGGTGCTCATCACCTCGCGTAACCCCGGCGATCTGGAACCGTTCGTCGAGGCCATCAAGGATGAACTGAGCGCCTGAGATCACTGAGCGAGATCCGCCTCCAAGGGGATCTCGACCAAAGCCAGACCTGCCCCGGCCGCATCACGCGACCGGGGCAGATCTGTTGCCGAAGATGGTGCCAATATCGACCCCGTGCCGTTCCGGTGCCGGACTCGATCCGGTCCCGGCCCAGTACCTGTTCGTGAACGCTACTTGCCGAGCACATCCTTCAATCCTGCGAGGATGAGCGCCACGGAATCCGGGGCGGCGTTGGGGCCCATGAGGCCGATGCGCCACACGGTGTTGGCGAATTCCTTGACGCCGGCGCCGATCTCCACGTTGTACTTCTCGAGCAGTTCCTTGCGCACCGCGGCGGAGTCCACGCCCTCCGGAACCTTGACGGTGGTCAGCTCGGGCAGGCGGTGGCCCTCAGCGGCGAACAGCTCCAGACCCATGGCCTCCAGGCCGTCCTGAAGTGCCTGGCCGGCGGCGTAGTGGCGGTCGCGAACGGCGTCGAGCCCCTCATCCAGGATGCGCTGCAGGCCGGCGTCCAGGGACGCGATCATGGCGACCGGGGCGGTGTGGTGGTAGGTGCGTGAGGCGCTGCCGGAGGTCTCGCCCACGTAACCGCCCAGCATGCCGAGGTCCAAGTACCACGAGCGCGGGTTCTCCACGCGACGCTCCCAGGCCCGGTCCGAGACCGTGAACGGCGCCAGCCCGGGAGCCACGCCCAGGCACTTCTGGGTGCCGGCGTAGCCGATGTCGATACCCCACTCGTCAGCCTTCAGCTCGATACCGCCGATGGACGTCACGGCGTCCACGAGGAGCAGGGCATCGCCCTTGATCGCGCCGAGGGCGGCGATGTCCGAGCGGACACCCGTGGAGGTCTCCGCGTGAACGGCCGCGATGATCTTGGGGCTCGGGTGCGCCTCGGCCACTTTCTGGGCGTCCACGGGCTGGCCGAACGGGAAGTCCACGCGGACCACCTCGGCACCGCAGCGTGAGGCGACATCGCACATGCGCTCACCGAACAGACCGTTGACCGCGACCACCACCACGTCACCGGGGTTCACGAAATTCACGAACGCGGCCTCCATACCCGCCGAACCCGTGGCCGAGATCGGCAGGGTACGACGGTTGGCCGTGCCCCACACCTGGCGCAGACCATCGCACGCGCGGTCCATGATCTCCAGGAACTGCGGGTCCAGGTGTCCGATGAGCGGCCGGGCGAGCGCCTCGGTGGCTTCCGGGTACGGATTGGACGGCCCGGGGCCGAACAGGTGGCGAGCGATCAACGTGTTGGTCATGCGGGGCCTCCTCAGGCTGTCCACGTGTGGGTTTCGTCTCGTTCAACCCTAGTCGCCGCGCGGTGACACGAATTCCGGTGTGACGGGCCGACGCAGGAACGCGACCGTCAGGGCGATGGCCAGCACGATCAGTGCCGCAATGAACGCCACCGCCCCGTTCCACCCGAAGCGGGTGAGGAACAGGCCGGCCACGAATCCGAAGACTGACGAACCGCCGTAGTAGAACAGCGTGTACAACGACGACGCCTGGGCCCGTCCCACGGTCGCCCGTGCCGGCACCCAACCGTTGGCCACGGAATGCGCGCCGAAGAAGCCGGCGGTGAAAATCAGCAGCCCCGCGACCACGGCGGGAAGCCACGGGATGAGCATCATGAGCAGCCCGCCCAACATGATCAGCGACGACGTGATCAGCACCTGCCGCCGCCCGAACCGCGCCGCGATCCGACCCGCCTGGGCCGAGGACCACGTTCCCGTCAGGTAGGACAGGAACAGCACGGACACAATGGACTGCGGCACGTTGAATGGTTCATCACCCAGGTGGAAACCGATGAAGTTGTAGACCGCCACGAACCCACCCATGAGCAGGAAGCCCTGCATGTACAGGGCCACCAGCCCGGTGTCCTTGAGGTTCACCAGGAGCCGTTCGTGAACTCCGCCCGGTCCGGACAGACGAACCACTTGCGGTGTAAAGCCTTTTTGCCGCGGAGCCAACACGATGAAGGTGATGGCAGCCATCGCTGCGTAGAGCGCCACCACGAGCGTGCCCGCGCGCCAACCGAAGAAGTCCGCCACGGGAGCGGCCACGATCCGCCCGGAGAGCCCTCCCAATGTGGTCCCGGAGATGTAGCTGCCGGCGGCAATCGCGGCGTGCACCGGGTTCACTTCCTCCGCGAGGTAGGCCATGGCCACGGAAGGAATGCCGCCCAGCGCCATGCCTTCCAGGAAACGCATACCCACCAGCAGTTCGAAGGACGGCATGAGGCTCATGGCCACGCCCAGAATGGTTGCCGCGATGACCGCGATGATCATGGTCCGGCGTCTGCCGAACCTGTCCGACATCAACGACCACGGGATCACCGCGACCGCCAGGCCCAGGGTCGCGGCGGACACCGCCAAGGAGGCCTGAGCGGCGTCGATCTGCAGGTCGCGCGCCATGATCGGGAGGACGCCCTGGACCGAATACAGCTGGGCGAACGTGGCGATCCCCGCGCATAACAGTGCAATCAGGATTCTTTTGTAACCGGAGCTGCCCCGCTCGTAGCCTTCCCATGTCCCTGCGGACTGCATGCCGAGGCGCTCCCTTTCCCGTGGTTGATGTCGCTGAGGTCCTGGACCAGGGTACGCCTCACGCTTTGAGTCCCCGGACCCTCAGGCCCCATGGGACCCACACATCTGTTTCCCTCCGGTAGCTCCACCCCCTACAGTATGAACACATCATCTAGTTCAACTTGGGGGAGTCGAACTCATGAGATCTTCACGGGGACCATTCTGGGCTGTGACAGTGATACCGCTGATTATGGGGACGTTCTTGTACACCGCAGCGGGGGCCGCGGTGGCTGCACCCACGACATCACCGGATGCACCCGATACCGAATCGGATTTGGCCTCACCGGAGGCACCGGGCGAAGACCCGTTGCGGGAACGCACGGGAATTTCCGCCGGGATCCCGATCTGGGGTGCATGGTGCGGACCGGGCCACGGTGGTGGGGAGCCGGAGGACACCTTCGACACGCTGTGCATGCGTCACGACCGCTGTTACATCGAACGCGGTTACTTCGATTGTTGGTGCGATGCGCGCTTCCGCGACGAGATCCACCGCTTCGGTCCCATGATGGAAACCGACGAACGCGTGGTCGCCGCGGCCACCACCGTCTGGTTCACGGTCTCCCCGTGTGTGCCGCGATGAGTCACTTCGCCGCGCAGCCAAGCGCCAGATCCCGGGCCCGCCAAACACGTGCCGGTCGGTCCAGGCCCGTTAACTCCCGGCCCGACCAATCTCGGGTTGCTGACTCTCTGTCAGGTCAACCGCGGCCCGCCACGTCCCGGCGTGAAGCGCTCGCGGCGGCCCGGTCGGCCGACTTCCGAGCCGCCGACACCCCGCCGAATTCCCGCCGTTCCGCACGGCGCGAATCCCACTCAGGGCCGCGCCACTCCGCGCGCAACCATCGTCCCGCTCACGGCGAGCGCGGTCATTACACCTCGCTGCTCACGGTGATCATGTTCTTCGTGGCGGTGGGGATCACCCTGGTCCTGCCGTTCGGTCAGTACATGGGACCGTGGTTACCGCTGATCCTGTTGGGCATTCCGTTCCTGGCCGGGGGATGCGGCACAGGGTGCGCCATTCACTGCAACCGCCCGGGATGGGGCATCGCCAACTTGGCCGTCGCAGTTCTGTACCTACCGCTGCTGTTCGTGGTGATCACGCTCATCAGCGGCCCCTAGCCGACACTAGAACCAGCACCCCGGCCGCGCCCGCGACTTCGCAACGGCGACACCCCCGCAACAACGACCGACGCCGCCCGGTACCCGCAATGCGCGGGTGACCGAGCGGCGTCGTCGTGTCAGAAATACTGAAGTGGCGCCTTACTTGTCGCTGACCGCGGCGGCGAGGTTCTCCAGGGACTCCTCGAGCACGGACTCCGGGAACACCGGGAAGCTCAGCTTCTTGAGGAGCTTGGGGTGCACGTCCGACCACGAGTAGGTCAGCGTGACCTGGGTGGAATCGGGACCCTGGGGCTGCAGCTCGTACAGCCACTCCCAGCCGTTGTGCTCGATGGGGGTGCCCTCCTGGCAGGGCTTCCACGCGATCAGCTTGTTGGAATCGAAACCGGTGACGTGGTTCTCCATCTTGTAGTCACCGCCCATGGCCTCCGCGTGCATGTTCATGACGAATACGTCCCCGACCTGCTGAATACGCTGGTCGGTGCCGGACACCACGGTGCCGGAGCCATCCACCTGCGGGTGCTTGGCGGGCAGGGAGAGCACCTCGAAAATATCCTCGGCCGGGGCGTCAATGGTCCGAGTGGCGCTGATGCTGGTCTCGCTCACGAGAAACCTCTTTCTGTGATCGACAATGGGACGAACTACTTTTCACTCTAGGCAACGCCCGCCCCGCTCCGGCAAGGACTTCAGCGATCGGCGAAGCCCTCCACCGGTCCGCGCTGGGCGTCTTGGTGCGCACCGTACTGAGCCGCGAGATTGCGCAAGTGGTACGCGAACCCCAGGGCAGCGCGGCCACGCAACCGTCCAGAGGTGATCGCGCGGATGCGATCCGTGGCCTCCACCCGCGCCCCGCGAGCGCGCAGCTGTGCCACCACGGCCTCGTCCTCGCTGCATTCGATATCGGGAAAGCCCCCGGCCGCTTCGAACGCCCGGGCACGCACGCCCATGTTGGCCGCGTGGATATAGGGGTGCCCCTCCGTCAGGTCATGTTCCAGGTGCCACAACCTGACAACGTGCTCGGGGCATTCGACGGGGTCCGGTTCCACGGTGCCGAGCACGGCGTCCGCCCCGGCGCGGGCACGTTCCATCTGATAGCTCAGCCAGTTCTTCGGGACGGCGGTGTCCGCGTCCGTGGAAGCGATCCAGTCCGCACCCATGCCCAGGGCGTGGTTCGCGGCGGCCTGGCGCGCTCCGCCGGCGCTCGCCCAATCACCCTCGAGCACCGTGACGGTCACTTGCTTTTCCAGCCCCGACGACGCCGCCGTCCACGCGTCACGCGCGGCCGGCACCGTGCGGTCGGTGCAGCTGTCCGCGGCCAGGATCACGTCAACGGTGGCCTCCGGTTCGATCCGCACCAGAGCCTGAACCGCCCGGGCGACCGATTCGATGCACCTGACCACCCGTTCTTCTTCATTGCATGCGGGAATCACCACCGCGACCCGTGGACTCATGCTCGCCCGCGCGGAGTGCGCGTGTAGATGTCGATCTCGAAATCGGTCTCGCGGTGCTCCACCAACCGTGTCAGGTTGCGGCGACGCCGGGCCTCACGGTGCACGTCATCCCCGTCGAGCGGCCAGTCCTTGATGGGGTGACGCCAGTGACACAGCACCAAGTGACCGTCCGGTGCCAGTGCTTTGGTGCACAGCGACAGCAGTTCTTTCCACTGTTCTGGCGAACAGAAGTACCCCACCTCGCTCACCACGATCAGGTCCAGCTCGGTCCACGCAGAATCCCACTGTTCTGGCAGCACGGCGTTGCGCAATTGCACATTCTTGATCCCCCGCTCGGTGAGGCGCGCCCGGGCCTTGCCCAAAGCGACGTCGCTCGCGTCCACCGCGGTCATCACCCCCACCTGCGCGGCCAACTGCGCAGTCAGTGCACCGGTGGAGCACCCGATATCCAGGGCGCGGGGGTACAACTCACGCGGCAGACTGGCGGTGAGCACGTCGCGTTTGCGGTGCTCGTAGCGGGAACTGTCCACGTTCCACGGGTCCTCGGATTCCGTGTGGACACGGTTGAAGACCGGAGTCTGATGGGGTGCGGACAGGACGAAATACTCGCGGTCCCGCTCGAAATGCTCCAGGATGTGCGGCCCGAGCAGCACCTCGTCACCAGGGCGGTCCGAGAGCGGGCGCACCTGCGACGCATGATGTTCCAGGGCCTGCTGCTTGGCGTCCCGGTCATCGTCGGAGAGCGGCACGTGCACCAGCCCGCGCGGAAGTTTGGTGGGGGTTCCCCAGTGCCACCACCAAATGGGGTACTGAATACAGCGCACCGCGGCGGCACCCGCGCTGTGCTGCACCTGGGCCGCGAGGATCTCGTGATCCGGGTGACCGTCCTTGACCCACGTGACCACGGCCAACGGCTGGTTGCCCTGAGCCGCCCAGCTCACGGCCTCGTGAACGGGGCCTTCGAGTACCTCTGCCGTGAGCCCGCCATCGGGCAGCGCAAGGTATTCGGGGGTCACGCAGCCAGCGGTGATGGCGCTGACCGCCTCCGCCATTTCTTGGTGACGCACGCGCGACAGCGATTCCTGGCTGTGCGTGGGTGAATCCGGGTGGGACTTCTCCCCCAGCGTGGCCACGATGACGCGCACGGTGGCGCCGGACTGGATCAGTCGATGCACGGTGCCACCCGCACCGAGGGTCTCGTCATCCGGATGAGCGGCGAAGACGACCGCGCGGTCCACACGGTCCAAGTCCAGCTCTGGGACTGCGCGCAGGGCCCTGCTGTCGGCCCACTTCCGCTCCGGAGTTCCGGGGTCCCGGTGATCGAAGGTCACCACGGTGTGCCCTCCTTGCTCGCTTGGCCCCTGGGGTGTGCGGCAAGCAACAACTCGCCCAGGGCCGAGTTGTCCCGCTCGGCATGGTCCTGCCGGATGTACACCTGCAAAGAAGAAACTCGACGGATGTGGGCAGCGTCCCCGGTGAGCGGGCCCGGCCCCGTGGCCCGGGAGACTTCACCTAGTACCGTCTCCGCGGCTTCCGCTACCGTTCGGCGAACACGCAACGCCCACAACGCACCCTGCTCCCCCGTGGCCGCACCGCCGTCGACGGCGCTCGCCGCCCGGTCGAGCACGGCCGAGGCCGCGGTCAGGGCCAGGTCCACGCGACCGAGGTGGGCGTGAGCGGCGTCGTCGAGGGGTTTGTGCGGGGCCAAGGAGCGTTGCCAGAGGAGGTCCGCCACGGACTGGGCACCGCCGAGCCAGATCGCGGCCACACCCATGCCACCCCAGGCGAATCCGGGGCGGGTCAGGTACCACTCATCCTCACCGAGGGGATCGGCGGGCACCGAGCGGAAGGTCACCGCGGTAGTGGGTACGTCCGCCAATCCTTGTGCAACCCACGTGTCGTTGTGCTCCGGTACGAATCCGGGATGGTCCGTCGAGATCACGAACGCGCGACGGTGGCCGGTGGGCTCCCCCGTGTGATCCGTGACGTGCGCGGTGACCACGGCGCGGCTCACGAACTCCGCGAGGGAGCACCATGGCTTGGTGCCGGTCAGCGTCCAGCCGGTCTCGGACGGCGTGGCGGTCAGTGGCGTGCCGGGGCCTTCAGCCGCCCACACGGCCCAGGTGTCCGAATCGGTGAGAAGGTCGGTACGGCCGGCCTGATCGATGATGGCCACAGCGTCCAGGTGGGGCTCGATGATGCGCGCGTAGGCGAGATCCAATCTGCCCAGATCGCTCAGAGCGGCCCAGAGTTCGCGCGTGTTGCCCTGACCGGGGAGCGGAAGGTCACGCGTCAGCTCCCCGGCCCTGTTCAGGCCGTGGCGGACGAACTCCTCCACCTGCCCGGGCACGGGGCGAGGGCTCTGCGGGATCGGCAACGTCGACTCGTCAAACACAGTAATAAGCCTACGTGCTTTGGGGGTAAGGCCGCGCCCACCCGCAGGGCCGTGCCCGGATTTGTATCATGTTTAGTAACACGCTTGATGATTCGCCGCTCGGAGGGGTCCCCGCCATGTCCACCACCCAGGCAACGTTCACCGTGGACACCAACTCCCCGGTGCCCGTGTTCGAGCAGCTCGTCCAATGCGTCACGGACGGAATCGCTTCCGGTTCGTTGGAAGCCGGAGACCGGATTCCCCCGGTGCGTTCGCTGGCCAACGAACTGGGATTGGCCAACGGAACCGTGGCCAAGGCCTACCGCACCATGGAGGCCAGCGGTCTAATCGAAACCCGCGGCCGCAAGGGCACGTTCATCGCACAGTCCTCCGACGACCGCCACGCAGCAGCCTGCCGTGCCGCCGCCGACTACTTGGACCGCGCCGCCGGAGACCTGCACTACTCCCCCGAGGAATGCCTGCAGATCGTGCAGAGGATGCTGGATCAGCGCGTGGCGAAGTGAGAACTCGCACCCAGGGGTCACGGCACTCGGCAGGGCCCTGCACCATTTGATGCCGCCTTACTGCACGGTAGGGCGGGTTACTTTGCAGTAAACCGGAATGAAATGGCTCCCGGACATCCGAGCCACGCTCGACCTACGAATCGACCCGCCAACCTGAGCGGAGCAGGTCGCCCAATTCTTGACCGGTCGAACCGTCCGCGGACGGGGTGCCCTGAGCCCAGGCCATGGACAGGGTCGCGAGGTACAGATTTCGACCGGTGAGACCCTTGCGCGCCAGCCCATCTTCCTGGGCGGCTTTCAAGAACGCGCCGGTCGTGTCGATCACTTCCTGGCAGGTGAGGCGCAGCGGGGAATCCTGCTCGCCCAGGGCGGTGCGCAGCGGTTCGGGCAGACCCTCGTAGGCCGTCATCCAGCGAGTCACGGCATCGAGCCAGCGTTCGAGTGCAGCGCCGGAATCGCTGGCCTCTTTCTCGATGGCCGCGGCCTCGGCACTCAAGTCCGGCTGGCGCCCCTCGAGAACGCCGGCAACCAGAGCGTCCCTGGTGGGGAAATGGCGGTAGAGCGTCCCCGCGCCCACACCAGCCCGCTTGGCGACCGCATCCATGGAGACTTCCAGCCCCTCGGAAGCGAAGACCTGTTCGGCGATCTCCACAATGTGCGCTCGATTGCGCCGGGCATCAGCACGGGTGGGACGCGTGTTCCGAGTGGGGCGCTCTGATGAGGGGCCTCCGCCCACGGCTGAAGTCATGACGAGAACCGCCTTATCGGTTGATTAACGGAGAGCCTCTCCGTATTTTGGATCCTAAACCGGAGAGTGTCTCCCATTATCTCACGAACCAACATCCCTCACAGGAGTCCCCATGAGCAAACAACAGATGATCCTCGGCATGCAACTGGGCAGCGGCTACGGTACGCAGCCCATGGCCTGGAAAGCACCGGGGGTCGACTCGTCCAACTTCACGAATTTCGACGCCCTGGTCCGCTACGCCCAGGCCGCCGAGCGCGGAAAGTTCGCCTTTCTCTTCCTCCCGGACTTCGCGGGCTTGAGCGCCGTTCCCGAGCAGGAAGCCCCCATGGTCACGCTGGATCCCATGATGACCCTGGCAGCGGTGGCGCGCGGTACCGAACGCATCGGACTGGTCGCCACCGGTTCCACCACGTTCAACGAGCCCTTCAACACGGCGCGCCAGTTCAAGGCCCTGGACGTCATGAGTCACGGTCGCGCGGGGTGGAACGCCGTGACCACCAGCGACCCTGCTTCCGGTGCCAATTACGGCAAGGAGATCGCACCCCGCCCGGAGCGCTACGAACGCGCCCACGAGACCATCCAGATCGCCCAGGCCCTGTGGGGTAGCTGGGAGAAGGACGCGTGGGTCAGGGATCGCTCCACGGGCACGTTCGTGGATCCCACCAAGATTCAGCCGATCAACCTGCAGGGCAAGCACGTGGGCTCCCGCGGCCCGCTGATCATTCCCCCGTCCGAGCAGGGCCAACCGGTGATTTTCCAGGCCGGTGGCGGTGAGTACGGTCTGGGCCTGGCAGGTCGGTACGCCAGCGCCGTCATCGGTTCCACGTACACGATCGAGGACGCCAAGGCCCAGCGTGCCGCCGTCCGCAGGGCCGCAGAGGATGCCGGTCGTGATCCGGACGAGGTCAAGTTCTTTCCCGGAGTTCAACCCGCCATCGCCGGGAGCAAGCGCGAGGCCCTGGACCGGCGCGCAGCGCTGGGCCGCAAGGTCTTCCCCGCACGCGTTCCCTACCTGGGTGCCATGCTCGGTCTGTCGCTGGACGTGTCCCAGATGGACCAGCCCCTGACCCCTGAGCAATTGGACGCCGCTCGGCCCAGTCCGTTCGATCCTCGGTCCCCGCGTGCTCTGGAGGTTGCACGAGAGGGCTGGAGCATCCGCGACATCCTGGCCCACGGTGTGATCGACTACCACCCCACCCCCGTGGGCACCGCCGAGGACACCGCGAACCACCTTCAGGAATGGTTCGAGGCCGGCGCCGCGGACGGTTTCTGGATCAACATCGACATCTACGAGGACGGCATCGACACGTTCGTGGACCAGGTGGTGCCCATCTTGCAGGAACGCGGGCTCTACCACGCCGACTACGAGGGAACCACGCTCCGCGATCACCTGGGCGTTCCCGAGCAGTACGGCCAGGACCCGCGCCTCAGCTGACGAGGCTCGCCATTTCATGACGCCTTACTGCAAGGTAGGGGGGGCTTACCGAGCAGTAAAGGGTCATCAGATGGCGCCGGCCCAGTGGGCCTCGCGGGCTGGGGCCTCGCAGGCTCGGCGGACCACGTTGCAGAGACGACGACGACGGCGCGAGCGGGCTGGTTGCCCGCTCGCGCCGTGTGGTGTCGAGCGCCGTCGTCCTTCGTGCGGCCTGGTGAAACCTGGCGTGGTCCCGCATGTGCTTTCGGGAGTCCGACGCCGCGGGACGTCGCGCCTCGGTTACTTGACCGGCGCCTGCTCGAACGGCTTGTCGTTCTCGTTGGTCTTGCCGCCGTTACGCACCACGAGCGCCAGCAGGAACGCGAGTGCCGCGAACACGGCCAACAGCGTGAGTCCCACGAAGTACGAGCGGTTGTCCGGGTTGTAGGTGGCACCCATGACCAGCGGCGGGAAGTAACCGCCCAGGCCACCAGCTGCGGCGATGATGCCGCCGATGGTGCCCACGTCCTTGGCGGGGGCCGCACGACCGACCCAACCGAACACACCACCGGTGCCCAGGCCCAGGAACACGGCCATGGCCAGGAACAGCGGCCCGTACACGTGTTCGGCGTCCGGCTGGAAAGCTACGAGCATCGCCAGGACGATGGTGCCGCCGAACGAAGTCAGGGTGACGATCTTGGGTCCGAACTTGTCCGCAAGCGTGCCGCCGATGGGGCGGGCGATCACGGCGGCCAGAGCGAAACCGGCGGTGCGAGTACCGGCGCCGGTCGGGTCGTACTCGTACACGTTGGCCAGGTAGGTCGGCAGATAGTTGGAGAAGGCAACGAACGCGCCGAAGACCACGGCGTACAGGAAGCACAGCTGCCACGTGACCTTGAGACTGAAGGCCTGCTTGAGTTTGGGCATCATCGGCTCGACCTTGCGTCCGGCACGGGCCGGGGAGTCACGCAGCAGCAGCCAGCACAGCAGGGCGCTGAGCGCCACGATCGCGGCAATGATCACGTGGGTGGCCATGTATCCGGTGGCTGCCACGAGCCGCGGGGTGAAGAATGCGGAGACCGCCGTGCCCACCATGCCCGCGCCGAACACACCGGTTGCGAAACCCTTGCGGTTGGACTCGTACCAGGCAGAGCAGAACGGGATACCGATCGCGAACACGGTGCCGGCAATACCCAGGAAGAACGCGACAGCCACCAGCAGCGGGAAGTTGTTGAGCTGACCCACCAGGCCCGTGAGCAACACCAGCGGTGCGGTAATGCCCAGGATCACGGTGAACATGACACGTCCGCCGTATTTATCGGTGAGCGCACCCACCGGAACTCGGGCGATCGAACCCACGAAGATGGGCATGGCCACCAGGATGGCCGTCTGCCCCGGGGTCAGCGACATCTCACCGGCGTAGCGTTTGGACAGCGGTCCCACGATGGTCCACGCCCAGAAGCCCACGGTGGACGCCAGGGTGGCCAGGACCAGGTTCTTGAGTTGACCCTGTTTCAAGTTCGGTGCCGCTGACGCGGCTTGAACGGAGGACATGACTCTCCTTCTGCGAATGCTGCGAGTTCTGAAACTTCTGAGACGTGGTGGGCCGGGCCCGGGAGTCGCTCCGAACATGCGCCTCCCGAACCGGACATGAATTACTTGACGCGCGTGGAACCGGAACGCTCGCGGGGAGGCCGGGTGCGGCGTCGTCCGCTGTCGCGATCCTGTGTGCCGATCGGCTCCCAACCGCGGCGCACCGGAGCGGAACCGGTACGGGGGCTGGAACCACGGGTGCGGTACACGATGTACGGGCGGAACAGGTAGTGCAGCGGCGCGGTGAACGCGTGCACCAGGCGGGTGAAGGGCCAGATCGCGAACAGCGCCATGCCCCACAGCACGTGGATGTGGAACGAGGTGGACGCCGCTGCCATGGCCCCGACATCCGGCTGCAGGATCCACAGCGAACGGAACCACGGGGACACGGTCTCGCGGTAGTCCACGGTGTTCGGGTCGAAGACGGCCAGCACGGTGGTGGCCAGGCCGGCCAGAATAGCTCCCAGCAGCATCACGTACATGAATTTGTCGTTACCGGTCGTGGCCATGAAGACCGGGCCGGTGCGGCGTCGGCGAACGATCAGCATGACAATGCCCACGAGCGTTCCCACACCGGCCACCGTGCCGATGGACAGCGCGAGGAAGTGGTACGCGTGCTCGGACATGCCCACGGCCTCGGTCCAGGACTTGGGAATCACAAGGCCCACGATGTGGCCCACGAGCACCGCCAGAATGCCGAAGTGGAACAGCGGCGAGGCAATCCTCAGCAGTCGGGATTCGTAGAGCTGGGACGAACGGGTGGTCCATCCGAACTGGTCGTACTTGTAGCGCCAGATCAACCCGCCGATCAGCACCGCCATCACCACGTACGGCAGCACGCCCCACAGCAGAGTGTCGAGAATGTTCACTGGTTACCTCCGGTCATGGGCAGGAGTCGGGGGTCGTAGGCATCCAGACCCACGGATTCGGTGGGCGGACCGTAACCCGCCATACGCGCCACCGCGGACTCGTCCTCCGGGGACGGTCCGGGCAGCGTTGAGCACACCAGTTCCACCACGCACGCGTGGGGCAGGTTGTCACGGAGCAGCGCCAGGCGCAGCAGTTCGAGCGAGGGCCGGTAACGCTGCAGCAGTTCGAATCCGTCCTCCGGAGAGACGCGGGCAGCGAATTCCAGCACCACGGGCAGGTGGTCCGGCAGTTCCTCGTCCCCGAACACGCACCCGTGCGCGCGGTAGACCTGTTTGAACGCGGAGAGCGCCTCACCGCGACGGCGCGTGTCACCGTCCGTCCAGTAGGTCAGGTGCAGGCTGTGACGGCGGGAGAGATCGTATTCCTGGACGTAGTCGCCCTGGATCTCGCTCAGGTCGCCCTCACGCAGCCAGCGGGTCAGGGGTTCGACGGCGCTCGGGGCCACTCCGACCTCGGTCAGGGCGTCCTCGAGCACGGGCAGCTGGTCGATGAGTTCCCGATCCGGATAACCCAACAGCACCGCGGCGGCCTGGCGGATAACCGCCGAGCGCTGCGGGTGGCGGTCCCGGTACTCGGGAACATCCACGGTGCCCTTGGTGGCCTTACCCAGCAGGGTGGAGAGCAACCCCATCATCGACCTCCGCCGGCACCGGCGGTGCCCTGATCAGGACGTGAACCCGAGTTCTCCGCGGTGGTCGACATGGTCGCCGCGTCCTCCTGGTTCCGGGCCGGGAACAGGCCGTCCGGGCTGCCGTTGCCGTCCCAGTTGAGCAGGTTCACGCGACCGGCCAATTGCTCGTTGCCCGTGGGGTCCTCCCCCATCTGGCGGGAACGCAGGGCTTGGAAGTTCTCCACGGCCACCGGCATCGGGCGACCCGAGGCCTCACCGAACACGCCGGTCTGACCCATGCCGGGTCCACCGTCCACGTCCAGGGAGCAACCGATCTCCTCCAGGTTGTGGGCGTCCTCCACGTGCGCGGTGGGGATCACGTAGCGCTCGTCGTACTTGGCGATCGCCATGAGGCGGTACATTTGCTGGATCTCGGAACCGGTCATCCCCACGGCTTCCGCGATGGACTCGTCCGGTTCGTCGCCCAGGGTGATGTTGCGCATGTAGGCGCGCATTGCGGCCAGCTTGCGCAGCACGTCGGTCACGAGCTCGGTGTCACCGGCGGTGAACAGCTCCGCGAGGTACTCCACCGGGATGCGCAGGCTCTCGATGGCACCGAACAGGTTCTTCGGGTCCTCGCCGTCGTGACCCTGTTCCTTGAGCAGGTCCACGATGGGCGACAGCGGCGGCACGTACCAGACCATGGGCATCGTGCGGTACTCGGGGTGCAGCGGCAGGGCCACACGCAGGGTCTTGGCGAGCGCGTACACCGGCGACTTACGAGCGGCGTCGAGCCAGTCCTCCGGAATACCTTCCTGACGAGCGGCGGCAACGACCTCGGGGTCGTTGGGATCAAGCATGAGGTCCAGCTGGGCCTCGTACAGATCCTGCTCGTTGGGGGTTGCGGCGGCCTGGGTGACCTTGTCGGCGTCGTAAAGGAAGATGCCGATGTAACGCATGCGACCCACGCACGTCTCCGCGCACACGGTGGGGATACCCACCTCGATGCGGGGGTAGCAGAACGTGCATTTCTCGGCCTTACCGGACTTGTGGTTGTAGTAGATCTTCTTGTACGGGCAACCGGTCACGCACTGACGCCAACCGCGGCACTGGTCTTGGTCCACCAGCACGATGCCGTCCTCGGCGCGCTTGTAAATGGCGCCGGACGGGCACGAGGCCATGCAGGACGGGTTCAAGCAGTGCTCGCACAACCGCGGCAGGTAGAACATGAAGGTCTGTTCGAACTCGAACTTGATCCGGTCGTTGGCTTCCTTGTGGAGCTTCTGGATGATCGGATCCAGGTGACCCATTTCCGTGGCGCCGCCCAGGTCGTCGTCCCAGTTGGCCGACCATTCGACCTTGGTGTCCTCACCCGTGATCAGTGACTTGGGGCGCGCCACCGGGAAGTCATCACCGGCCGGGGCGTTGACCAGGTTCTCGTAGTCGTACGTCCAGGGCTCGTAGTAGTCCTTCAACTCCGGCTGCACCGGGGACGCGAACAACTGGGCGAGCTTCTTGAGCTTGCCGCCGGACTTCAGCTTGAGGTTGCCCCGCTTGTTGAGCTCCCAGCCGCCCTTCCAGGTTTCCTGGTCCTCGTACCGGCGCGGGTACCCCTGGCCGGGGCGGGTCTCCACGTTGTTGAACCACACGTACTCGGTACCGGCACGGTTGGTCCATGCTTGTTTACACGTCACCGAACAGGTGTGACACCCGATGCACTTGTCGAGAGTCATCACCATGGCGACTTGAGCCATGACACGCATCAGTACTGAACCTCCTGCGAGCGCTTGCGGACAACGGAGACGATGTCTCGCTGATTTCCGGTGGGGCCCATGTAGTTGAAGGCCCAGGACAGATGGGCGTAGCCGCCGATCATGTGGGTGGGTTTGACCAGGATTCGTGTGACGGAGTTATGGATACCGCCGCGTTTACCCGTGGTCTCGGACTTGGGGACGTCAATGGTGCGCTCCTGGGCGTGGTGGACGTAGACCACGCCTTCGGGCATGCGGTGGGAGACCACCGCGCGGCCGACGAACACGCCGTTGGTGTTCACGCACTCGACCCAGTCGTTGTCGGAGACCTCGATGGCCGTGGCGTCCTGCGGGGACATCCACACCGAGGTACCGCCGCGGGACAGCGACAACATGAACAGGTTGTCCTGGTACTCCGAGTGGATCGACCACTTGTTGTGCGGGGTCAGGTAGCGCACCGCGATGGACAGCTCACCCTTCTCACCGAGCTTGGGCTCGCCGAACAGCCGGTGCATGTCCAGCGGTGGCCGGTAGGTGGGCAACATCTCGCCCATGTCCTTGAGCCAGTCGTGATCCAGGAAGAAGTGCATGCGGCCGCTCAGGGTGTGGAACGGCTTGAGCCGCTCGATGTTCACCGTGAACGGTGCGTAGCGCCGACCTCCGGTTTCCGAGCCGGACCACTCCGGTGAGGTGATCACCGGAACGGGTGCCTGCTGGGTGTCCTTGAACGTGATGCGCTTTTCCTCCGAGCCGCGCGCCAGGTCGGAGAGCTCCTTACCCACGCGCTTCTCGAGGGTCTCGAAGCCTTGCGTGGCCAACTCGCCGTTGGTGGTGCCGGACAGCATCAGGATGGCTTCGGCCATGCGCTGGTCGGTGTCCAGCGCGGGGCGACCCTCCGCAGCACCGGAATCGAACACACCGTGCAGGCGGCCCAGCTGGTCCACCTGGTGCTTGACGTCGAATGTGACGTTCTTGGTGGTCAGACCCAACTTGTCCGCCAGCGGGCCGAGCGCCACGAACTTGTCACCGATCGCGGTGTAATCACGTTCCACGATCTTCAGGTTCGGCATGTTCTTACCCGGGATCGCGGGAAGGTCCGTGCCCTTCCACTCCGGCGCGTGACCGCCCGGCTGGGCGATCTCCCCCGGGGTGTCATGGGTCAGGGCTGTAGCTACCACATCCTTGCGCACGCCCAGGTGGTTCCGGGACTGCCGCGCAACCTCGTCGGCCAACAACTGGAACATCTTCCAGTCAGTCTTGGCCTCCCAGGGCGGGGAGATCGCCGGGGTGAAGGCGTGCACGAACGGGTGCATGTCGGTTGAGGACAAATCGTACTTCTCGTACCAGGTGGCCGCCGGGAACACGATGTCCGAGAGCAGAGTGGACGAGGTCATGCGGAAGTCCGCCGAGACCAGCAGATCCAGCTTTCCTTCCGGGGCGTCCTCGTGCCAGCGCACGTCACGCGGCTTGGAGGCCTCGTGGTCCTCACCCTGCACACTGTTGTGGGTTCCCAGCAGGTGCTTGAGGAAGTACTCCTCGCCCTTGGCCGACGATCCGAACAGGTTGGAGCGCCACAGCACCAGCGTGCGCGGCCAGTTCTCCGGGGCGTCCGGGTCCTCCACGGCAAAGTTCAGCTCGCCGTTCTTGAGCTTGCTCGCGATCCACTCCGGTTCGCTGCCGGCCTCACCGCGTTCGACGGCGCTCGCGGCAGCCTCTGCCACATCGAGCGAGTTCTCGTGGAACTGCGGGTAGAACGGCATCCAGCCCAAGCGGGTGGACTGCGCGATCACGTCTGCAGTGTGCATGCCCTTGAGGTGGCCGTCCGCGAGCGGGGACTGGAGCGAGTCCGAGGAGTAACCGTCGGAACGGAACTGGTCGGTGTGCATGTACCAGAACGCGGTGCCGATCATGAAGCGCGGCGGGCGCACCCAGTCACCGGCGGAGGCCATGGTGGCCCAACCCGTGATCGGACGGGCCTTCTCCTGACCCACGTAGTGGGCCCAGCCGCCACCGTTGCGGCCCTGGCAACCGCACAGCATGAGCATAGCCAGGATGGCGCGATAGGTCGCGTCACCGTGGTACCACTGGCAGATGCCGGCGCCCAGGATGATCATGGATCGGCCCTCGGACTTCTCCGCGTTGGCGGAGAACTCGCGCGCGGTACGGATCACGGCCTCGGCGGGAACCGAGGTGACCTCTTCCTGCCACGCGGGGGTGTAGGCGGTGTCCACGTCGTCGTAGCCCGTGGACCACTCGCCCGGCAGACCATCGCGACCCACGCCGTACTGAGCCAGCATGATGTCGAAGACCGTGGTGACGGTTCGGCCTGCCACCTCGGTCACGGGCACGCCGCGGTGGATCACCGAACCCACGCCGGTGGGATCGGTGAACGCCGGCAGTGCCAGCTCGCTCACCTCACCCCGGTAACCGGAGGCGTCCGCGATCGACAACGACGGCGTCACGCCCTCCAGATCGAGGTTCCACTTGCCCTCGTCGTGCTCGTTGTAGCGGAAGCCCATGGAACCGTTGGGAACCACCGGCTGATGGGTGTCCCGGTCCAGAAGCACGGTCTTGAACGCGGGATCCGCCTGCGAAGCGGCGGCGTCGTCCCCGGCCTTGCCCAGGTCCTCGGCGGTGAGGAACTTGTCCGCGACCACCGTGCCGTCCTCGCGACGGGACAGCGAGACCAGGAACGGAAGGTCCGTGTACTGCGAGACGTAATTCTCGAAGAACGGGACCCGGCGGTCCACGAAGTTCTCCTTGAGGATCACGTGCCCCATAGCCATGGCCAGGGCCGAGTCGGTGCCGGCCTGGGCGGGCAGCCACTCGTCCGCAAATTTGGTGTTGTCCGCGTAGTCGGGGCTGACCGAGACCACCTTGGTACCGCGGTAGCGCACCTCGGCCAACCAGTGGGCGTCCGGGGTGCGGGTCACGGGAATGTTGGAGCCCCACATCATCAGGTAGGTGGCATCCCACCAGTCACCCGATTCGGGAACGTCCGTCTGATCGCCGAACACCTGCGGCGAGGCCACCGGGAGGTCCGCGTACCAGTCGTAGAAGCTGTTCATCACGCCACCGATGAGGTTGATGAACCGGGCACCGGCGGCGTGCGAGACCATGGACATCGCGGGGATCGGCGAGAAACCGATGCAGCGGTCCGGGCCGTACTGCTTGATGGTGTGCACGTGGGCGGCGGCGGCCATCTCCACGGCTTCCTGCCAGCTGGAGCGCACCAGTCCGCCCTTACCGCGGGCCTTCTGGAACGTTTCGCGCTTGACGGGGTCGTTGACGATGGATTCCCACGCGAGCACCGGATCCGAATGGATCTGCTTGGCCTCGCGGTACATCTCCAACAGCACGCCACGCACATACGGGTAGCGCACGCGGGTGGGTGAATAGGTGTACCAGGAGAACGCGGCACCGCGGGGGCAACCGCGTGGTTCGTACTCGGGGCGGTCCGGGCCGACCGAGGGGTAGTCCGTCTCCTGCGCTTCCCACGTGATGATGCCGTCCTTGACGTACACCTTCCACGAGCAAGAGCCGGTGCAGTTCACGCCGTGGGTGGAGCGCACAACCTTGTCGTGACTCCAGCGGTTGCGGTAGAAGGCATCGCCCGCGCGACCGCCCTCTCGGAACACGGCGCGACCGTCCTCCGTCTCGTCCCAGCGGGAGAAGAATTTCCCGAGTTTCAACAACGCGTTCGACGCCGGGCCATCGACCCCGGCGGGGGTTTCGGTGGTAGCCATGCAGACACCGTACCCCTAATTCACATTCAAAATGCCTATTTAACCCGCCGGTAACTGAAAATCCATTTTTCCGGGTCTGACCTGGGAATATGGTCATGAATTCGTGCGCTAATCGACCGTTTGGTTGGCCCTGGTGGGGTGACCTGGGACGGCGCGCCATTTGGTCAGGCCATACTGCGCAGTAGGGGTCCGTACCACGCAGTAAGCCGTCACGAAATGGTTCCGCTCCGACCTCGACACGCGGTTCGTACGACACGCCGTACCCCACCTAGACTGGTGCCCCATGAAGTCCATGATTGCGCCGATCCTGCTTGTCGCCACCGCTTTGATTCAGTCCATGGGGTTGTTCCCCTATCACGGTGACGGCATCACGCTGGCGGGACAGCTGTTGTTCCCCATCCTGTTCGCGCTCATGGCCATGTATCTGTCGACCAAGGGGCTGCCGGGCGCTTTCGCCACGGTGCACCTGGTGATCCTCATCGGGGCCGCGATACTACTGATCTTGTCGCTGGTGGGCATGAGCATGACCCTCCCGCAGCTCTACCCGACCATGATCCTGTACTACATCGCGTTCGTCCTGGTGGCCGTGGAATGCGGGCTGCGGATCGCCGGCATGCCCAAGAAACGCCGCGCAGGGGACAATGCCGAGATCAATGATTCGGAGACCGCGGTCTAGGTGTTGCGCTTCGACAGCGTGATCGTGGCCGGCGGCCGCTCTTCCCGACTCGGAGGCACGCCCAAGGCCGAACTCCGCCGAGGCACCGAGAGCCTGGTCGAGATCACGGTGCGTTCGGTGAACAAGGCCGGCAGCGCCGTCGTCGTGGGGCCGGACGATCTGACCGTCCCGCACAACACCCTGCGGACCCGCGAAGATCCGCCGTTCTCGGGACCCGCCGCCGCAATTGCCGCGGGTCTGGATCTGCTCGGCCAGCAACCCGACCGCGCCGCATGGACCGCGGTCCTGGCCTGCGACATGCCGGACGTGGCCGGTGCCGTTCGCGCACTCGCCGACGCCGCCGCGGACCTGCCGCCCGAGGCCCACGGCTTGATCGCGACAGCCCCCGACGGCCACCGCGAGAACCTGGCCGTCATGATCCGCACGGACCCACTCAGCAACGTTTTCTCCGAGCATCCTTCGCGGGACAGCTCCGTGCGCTCGTTTTGGAAACACCTGCGTCTGATCGAGGTAGCAGTCCCGGAGGGCAGCACCCAGGACGTGGATACATGGGAAGATGTGACCAGGTTCGATCTGCACTGAATCCACACGCTGAGGAGATGGCATGCCCGGACTTCCCACCCCGCACGAGCACTTCAACCAGGACGATGACCAGACTCCCCCGGAGACCGAGGGCCAGGAGCCCACGCGCCGGTGGGTCGATTGGGATGAAGCCCGCGACATCGCCCATCGCATTCCCGAGCCGCTGCCCAGCCGGTTGTTGCCGCTGACGGATGCACTGGGTGAAACCCTTGCGGAAACCATTACCGCGATCATGCCGGTTCCCCATTACGCGTCCGCCGCGATCGACGGCTGGGCCGTGGCGGGTGAAGGCCCGTGGCGGATCCGCACTCCCCAGCCTGCGGAGACCGATGAACGACTCCTGCTGACCTTGCCGCCGGACGAACGCATCCTGCCCGTGGTCGAGCTGCGCCCCGGCGAGGCCACTCAGGTGAACGTGGGCTCGGCCGTGCCGGTGTACACCAAGGCCGTGCTGTCCAGTCACCGCGGTCACGTGGTCCCCGCACAGGCTCCCGTGGACCACATGGAGGAGTACCACCCGCAGGAGGGTGACACCCTGGAGGACGCCACCCCGGCGGCGGCGCTGATCCAGAACCAGGACGTGCGCGCACTCGGCCAGGAAATCTCCGAGGGCGACGAACTGCTGCGCATCGGCTGCCATCTCAACCCCGCGCACATCGGCTTGGCTGCGAGCGCCGGACACGACATGCTCCCGGTGCTGCGCCGCCCGCGCGTGACCGTGCTGCTGGGCTTCGCGCACGTCGTGGAGGATGGCATTCCCGGCCCGGGCGAGGTCCGTGACGTCCTGGGTCCGCAGATTCCGGCCATCCTGCATGATCTGGGTGCCAATGTGGACCAGGTGCGTCGCGTGCCCGACGGCGCGCAGGGCGTTCTCACCGCTCTCACCGAGTCTCCGTCCGGCGCTGGCTCCCTGCTGGATGCCCGCGCGGAAATCGTGGTCACCACCGGTGGCACCGGCCACGGCGAGGACGACCACGTGCGCGAGGCCCTCACCGAACTGGACGCACACCTGATCATCGACGGCCTGGCCCAGGAACCCGCCCACGGCGTGATCCTGGCGCAGTTACCGGACGACGGCCCGGTAGTGCTGGCATTGCCCGGCAGCCCGCTTTCCGCGGTCATGGGTTTGCTGAGCGTGGGACACGCATTGATCGCTGGCGCAACGGGTCAGCCGCTGCCCGAGGCCCGCACGGCAACGTCCGGGGCCGAGATCGAGCAGACCGGCCGCGTGCGCGTGATTCCCGCCTACTACCAGGAGGGCCGTGTGCTCCCCGAGCCAGCGGTGGGACCGGCCATGCTGTCCGGCATGGCGCACGCTGACGTGCTCATGGTGGTTCCGGCCGAGGGCGTGCGCCCCGGTCAGGACGTCAAGGTGCTGGGGCTTCCCTGGCGCCGGTAACCCGGCTTTGACCGCCGACGACGCCGCTCCGGCTGGAGCGGCGTCGTCGCGTTTGAAGGGTGGCTGGGAATGTCACGCCGACTGCGACCAACCTGTTCGGACGGCGGCGTCAGGCGGCCGTGACGAAGAAGACGATGGCCCCGATGATGAATACGCTCGCAGCCAGCAACGCGCACGTCAGCTCCAGGATGATGCCGATACCTGCGGCTTTGAGGGCAACCCACGAGGTGTCCAGGGCCGTGCGGAAGTTACGGTTGCGCACCGTCTCAGATGCCAACAATCCCACGATGAAACCGATCACCAGACCCACCACGGGGATCACGAACATGCCGATCACGGCACCTATCACCCCGAATAGCAGCGTGCGGTTGGGGATCGCACGGCGCTTCAGACGCGTTCCGGTGAGCACCAGGCTGGCGGACATGCCCGCCAGCAACAGGGTGCCGCCGAGGGCGAGGACCACCCAGCCCTCCACGGATTGCACGACCACCGCCCAGATAATCAGGCCGATCAGCGCGGTGATGGATCCAGGTAGCACGGGGATGATGATGCCCAGGCACCCAATGATGATGAGTACCGAGGTCACGATGGTGGCAATAATCTCTGGGGTCACCGTCACATCGTACGGCCACGGCGGGCGAACTATACTTGCATCTAAATCGCCAATATTTGTGGATCGGATGGACGGTGCCCACTCTCGCCAAGCCCCAGGAGCCCGCGCCCGCCGCGAAGAAGCACGGGAGGTCATGGCACCGCACGGCCGGTAAGCCCGTGCGTTGGTGGATGATCGCGCTGATTCTGGTCATCGGGTTCCACCGTTGGATCCCCGAGACCCGCTGGCTCATGGTGCACATGGTCACGCTGGGGCTGATCACCACGTCGATCATGGTGTGGTCGCAACACTTCACCGAGGCGCTGCTGCACAATCGGCTGGCCGACAGCCAGCGACCCCGCCAGATCCTGCGCATTTACGGGGTCACCGCGGGCACGGTGCTGCTCATGGTGGGCATGCTCACGGACTGGTGGTGGCTCACGTTGGTGTCCGCAACGGTCATTGGCGGCCTGCTCACGTGGCACGGCCTCTCCTTGCTTTCCCAGCTGCGCACGGCTTTGCCCGCGCGGTTCGGCATGACCGTGCGGTGGTACGCGGTGGCCGCGTTCTTCCTGCCGGTGGGGGCGATCTTCGGCGCCGTCTTGGCCTTGGATCTGGCCGATCCTTGGCACTCGCGGCTACTGCTGTCCCATCAGGCCGTGAACATCTTGGGGTTCGTGGGTCTCACCGTGTCCGCGACACTGCTGACCCTGTGGCCGACCATGGTGCGCACGCGCATGGAAGAGACGGCCTCCGCCCTGTCACGGATCGCACTGCCCGCCATGGCCGCGGGCAGTCTGGTGGCCGCCGGTGGCGCTCTGGGTGGCTGGGTTCCCGTGGTGCTCCTCGGACTCTTCGCGTACGCCGTGGGCGTGGGTCTGGTTGGTCGCATCATGATCCGCACCGGCATGCGCAAACTGCCCGAGGGCTACATGGGATGGTCCGTGGCCTCTGGCATCGCCTGGCTGTTCATCACGGTGGTGATCGCGCTGGTTCTGGTGGCGATTCAAGGCATCCAGACGAGCGTGATGGGAGCATTGACCATCCCGTTCGTGGCCGGGTTCCTGCTGCAGACGCTGCTGGGGGCGATGAGCTACATCCTGCCGTCCACGATGGGCGGTGGGCCCGCCACGGTGCGCGCGTCCCTGGCCGCCATCAACCGCGGTGGTGTCTATCGGGTTACCGTGCTCAATCTCTGCATTGCATTGTTCGCGCTGCCCGCCGGCACGCTGCCCTCGTGGGTGCGCGCCATGGTCTCGATCGTGGGCGCGGTGACCTTTGCCGCGTTCATCCCCCTGATGATTTCATCCGCCAAGGTCTCGATCGCCGGACGACGCCGCCTCATCGCCCAGCGCGCGGCCGGCCAGTCTCCTGTGTCGGGCACCGCCGACGCCGCCGCGGGTTCCGTGACGCTGGGCATGCCCGGCACTGCGGGGCGGCCGTCCTCCGCTGACGCTGGCGCATCGCGGGCGGATACGGCCACGACGGCCGGCGGATCTACTCGTGTGGCGGCTGGCACTGACACTCCTGAGCGCAAGCCCGACCCCCTGCGACAGATCGTGGCAGGTGTGCTCACGGTCTTGCTCGCAGTGGGCGCGGGTATTGCCGTGGCGCCGCAGTCAGCGGGGATCGGATTGAGCGATGGCGCGCAGAATGCCGTGCAGGCCACGGGCAACACCACCGAGGTGACGATGCATGCCAATCAGGACATGCGCTTCGACCCCGGCGAAATCGAGGTCCCCGTGGGCGACCGACTGGTGATCACGCTGATCAACGACGACCCCACCAATGTGCACGATCTGGTCTTCGCCAACGGTGCGACGTCCGGTCGGGTGGGTCCCGGCGAAACCACCGAGGTGGACGCGGGCCTCATTACCGAAGCGCTCGAAGGCTGGTGTTCCGTGATCGGCCACCGTTCCATGGGCATGACCGTCAATGTGATTCCAGTGGACGAGCATGGCAACCCCGTGGGCGCCGCGGGCCATGAAGGTCACGGGACGGGAGCGGCGTCGGCGGCGGATGATTCGCAAGACCCGGCCGCGGGAGTGGACTTCAACGCTGCACCCGGCGAGGCCTTCGAGGTGCGTGACCCGGCGCTCGATCCGGCGCCGAAACAGACCGTCCACGAGTTGACCCTGGACGTACAGGAGGTCGCCCGTGAGGTGGCCCCCGGCGTGACCATGGACGCGTGGACCTTCAACGGCGATTACACCGGGCCTACGCTGCGCGGCAAGGTGGGCGACGTGTTCGAGGTGACGCTGATCAACAGCGGGACCATGGGTCACTCGGTCGATTTCCACGCGGGTGATGTGTCTCCGGATGAGACGATGCGAACCATCGCACCGGGAGAATCGCTCGTGTATCGCTTCGAAGCGGTGCGCTCCGGGATCTGGCTGTACCACTGCTCGACCGCTCCGATGAGCACACATGTTGCTGCGGGAATGTTCGGTGCGGTCATCATCGACCCGCCCCAGCTGCCGGAGGTGGACCGCGAGTACCTCCTCGTCCAGAACGAGACGTACTTGACGGTGCCATCCGGCGATCAACCGGATCTGCCCGAGGGCGTGAACGCAGTAGTGGATCCCGCGGGGATTGCAGCCGGGACGCCCTCCCTGACCATGTTCAACGGCCACGCGACGCAGTACATGCACGAGAAGCTTCCGGCGCGCACCGGTGAGCGCGTGCGGATCTGGGTACTCGCCGCCGGCCCGTCCAAGGGCACGAGTTTCCACGTGGTGGGTGGCCAGTTCGACACCGTCTATAAGGAAGGCGCGTACCTTCTGTCGCCCTCCAGCCCCGGCAATCCGAGTGGCACCGGCGGCGCACAGGCGCTGGACCTTGCTCCCGCGCAGGGTGGCTTTGTGGAGATGTCATTCCCTGAAGCCGGCACCTACACGTTCGTGAACCACTCCTTCGCGGAGGCAGAGCGCGGCGCGAGGGGTCAGATCGAGGTGACGGAGTAGCGCTAAGAGCCAACGTAAATCAGTCGACGCTACAGCCCTGGAATGCGGATTTCCGGGTTGTAACGTCGACTGGTTTACAGAGCCAGCTGGGCCCTGGGTCGTAGCGTCGATCAGGCTGCGACCCGGGTCGGACATCAGCGCTGCGGAATCGTAATGCTCTGCCCCGCGCGGATCAGGTGGAGCTGAACCTTGTCGCGGTTGGCGGCGTAGAGCTCGTCGACCGTTACGCCGGACCGCTGGGCGATAGAGCCAAGGGTGTCGCCGGCCTGAACCGTGTATTCACCTGCAGGAATGGTCCCCGTTCCGTTGTCGATGGGCTCGTAACCAGCGCCCGCACCCGAACCGGCAGATCCCGAACCGCCGTCGGCCGCACCGCCTGAACCTGCACCGCTACCTGTGCCGGAGCCGGCCTCAGCTCCCGCTCCACCGGACGCGCCACCCGAGCCATCAGCCCCGGCGCCGGAACCGGACTCAGCAGAACCGCCACCTGCATCTGCCCCGCCCGAGCCGTTGCCTCCAGCTGAGCCGTCCGCTCCGCCACCGCCGGAGCCTTCAGCACCCGAGCCCCCGGAACCCTCACCACCCGCTCCCCCACCAGAGCCGGATCCTTCTTCCGAGCCGGCCTCTCCCGCAGCCGCGCCACCGGCACCGCCTGCGGCGCCGCCCTCGGCATCTGCGGTGGCGTCATTGCCAGCTCCATCGCCGGAACCCTCGTCCGAGCCGCCGGTCGCTCCGTCCGTGGCACCATTGCCTGCCGCATCGGTTGCACCGTTCGTCGCTGCGGCGGTCGCTGCGGCATCGGTGTTCGAGTCCTCCGCGTTCTCCCCACCGCCGCCACCGCACGCGGTCAGCGCCAATGCTGCCGCGAGAGCCAACGGGGCCAAGCCCTTGTAAACCTTCTTCTGCATGATGTCTCCTATCCCTCAGCCGAGGGGTTCAGCAGTGCCAGTTGTGACACGGCTCACGCTACCGGAGGGCCACAGAAAAACCCGGGCCGACGCACACGCGCCGGCCCGGGTCTCCTTGGCTGTGGACTACTCAGTCAACGCACTGCGCATGGTGCGCAGGGCCACCGAGAGTGCGGCGAGTTCGGCCCCGGCATCGCCGCCGGAGGACATCCCTTCGATCTCTCCCAGCACGTCACGCAACCGTTCCAACCGATCCTGGTTCTCGCGCTCCCACGCAACAACCTTCTCCTCGGCGTTCTCCCCTGGGGATTCGAGGGCCTGCGCGGCCAGGGCAACCAGCGTGGAGTACAGGTCCTCGCGCATCGAGATCCTGGCCATGTTCTCCCAGCGGGTGGTCTGCGGGAGCGCAGTGATGCGGTCCAGCAGGTTCTCCAGTCCGTACCGGTCGAACAGGGCGAAGTACACCCGTGCAATGGTTTCCACGGTCACGTGCTCGTCGCCGCTGCCCGACGACGCCGCATGCTCACCGGCCCGGTCGCCCGCCACCTGCACACCGCCGGCCTGAGCCAGTCGCGCAACGTCCAGCAGGGCGAAGGCGTCAAGAAGCTCGGCCCATTCAACGGCCAGGTCCTTGGGGACCGCCTGTCGTTCGGCCAGTTCGGTGTCCGCGCTGACGCGCTCCTGGGACTGCGTGCCCATGAGCTGCTGTTCGCCGAACCGCAATTGCACGGTCGGTTTGTACGCGTCCACGAGCTCCTGGATGGTGGCTTCGGAATCGCTGCGGTTGAGGAACCAGCGCACCACGCGGTCCAGCAGCCGACGCATACGCAGGGTCAGCTTGTTCCACATTTCCAGCGGAACATCCGTGCCCAGCTCCGCGTGACGTTTCACGTAGGGATCCAGTTCGAAGATCTCCACGGCCGCGGTGAACACTCGGGCCAGATCAGCCAGGTCGGCACCCGAATCGTCCACCACGCGGTACGCGAACGCGATACCGCCGTAGTTGATGATCTTGTTGGCCACCATGGTCGCGATGATCTGCTTGCGCAGCGGGTGGGTCTGAATGTCCTGGCCGAACTTCTCCCGAATCTGCGTGGGGAAGTAGTTCTCCAGCGTGGACGCGAACCACGGGTCGTCGGCCAGATCGCTCTCGGTCAATGCCCCCGTGAGCTGGATCTTCGTGTAGGCGGTCAACACGGACAGCTCCGGACCTGTTAGGGAACCACCTTCCTCCGCACGCTCACGTAGCTGTTCATCCGTGGGCAAGAACTCGAGCTCGCGGTCCAGATCCGCTTCTTCCTCGAGCCAGTGCATGAGCCGGATGAACGTTTCCGCGAATTCCGGTCCACGAGCGCGCTCCGTAGTCAGCAGCACGTTCTGCGCCACGTTGGTGCGCAGCACCAGATCCGCAACCTCGTCAGTCATGGATTCGATGAAGTCCGCGCGTTCGTCCCGATCCAGCTTCCCGGCTTCGACCATGCGGTCCACCAGGATCTTGATATTGACCTCACGGTCGGAGGACTCCACACCGCCGGAGTTGTCAATGGCGTCCGTGTTGACCAGGATGCCGTTGCGTGCGGCCTCGATGCGGCCGAGCTGGGTAGCACCCAGGTTGCCGCCCTCACCGATCACCCGGACACGCAGATCCTCGCCGTTGACTCGGATGGGGTCGTTGGCCTTGTCTCCTACGTCCTGGTGGGTTTCCCCGGAGGACTTCACGTAGGTTCCGATACCGCCGTTGTAGAGCAGATCGGCGGGAGCCAGCAGCACTGCACGCACGAGTTCCTGCGGAGCCATGGATTCGACGTCGTCCTCGAGACCCAACGCCTCGCGGACCTGCGGGGAGATCGGGATCGACTTCTCTTGGCGCGAGTACACGCCACCGCCCTCTGAGATCACGGACTCGTCGAAGTCCTGCCACGAGGTGCGGCCCGCGTTGAAGAGACGTTCGCGTTCCTTGTAGGACGCTGCGGTGTCAGGATCCGGGTCCAGGAAAATGTCCCGGTGGTCGAAGGCCGCAATCAATTTGATGTGTTCGGACAACAACATGCCGTTGCCGAAAACGTCGCCGGACATGTCGCCCACACCCACGGCCGTGAACGACTCGGATTGGGTGTCCACGCCCAGCTCGAAGAAGTGCCGCTTGACCGACTCCCAGGCACCACGAGCCGTGATGCCCATGGCCTTGTGGTCATAGCCGACCGAACCACCGGATGCGAACGCGTCACCGAGCCAGAAGTTCCGGTCCAGTGAAATGGCGTTGGCCGTATCCGAGAAAGCAGCGGTTCCCTTATCGGCCGCCACCACCAAGTAGGAGTCATCGCCGTCGTGCCGGACCACGCGGTCCGGGTGCAGCACAGTGTCACCCTGTGGGGTATCCGGGGCGTCGTCGGCGTCCTTGGAGCTATCGTCCGAAACCTCGGCGTTGGGCTCCGCATCGGAATCGTGGGTGATGTTGTCCGTGACATCCAGCAGGGATGCAATGAACAACTTGTAGGCCTCCCGGCCCTCTTCCATCCAACCCTCACGGTCCTGCTGGGGGTCCGGGAGCTGCTTGGGGAAGAACCCTCCCTTGGCGCCGTCGGGAACGATCACCGCGTTCTTGACCATCTGTGCCTTGACCAGGCCGAGCACCTCGGTGCGGAAGTCCTCGCGACGGTCGGACCACCGCAGGCCACCACGGGCCACGTGACCGAATCGCAAGTGCGTTCCCTCAACACGCGGGGACCACACCCAGATCTCGAACTTGGGGCGCGGATGAGGCGCCACGTTGATGGCCTGAGGGTCCATCTTGAACGCCATGGTGGGGCGTTCCTTGTACACGTTGGTGCGCAGGGTTGCGCCAACAATGTTGCTCAGCGCGCGGAACAGCCGGTCCGCGTCCAAGGACGGGACGTCGTCCAGAACCTTGTCGAGACGCTCCCGAGCCGCTTCGCGTTCCCGTGAACGCTCCTCTCGACCCGCTTCTGTATCTTCGAAACGGTCCGGGTCGAAGCTGGCGGAGAAGTATTCGACCAGCTCGCGGGTGGCGTCCGTGTAATCCAGAAGGGTGTCCGCGATGTACTCGAAGGAATTCGCGTACCCCAGCTGCAACAGGTAGCGCACGTAAGCCCGGAGCACCGCGACCCCGCGCCAACTCATGCGCTCCACCAGCACCAGACGGTCCAGGGAATCGGATTCCGAACGCCCCGAAAGCACCGCGCACAGGGTGTCCTCGATGAGGTCCTCGGTCTTGGCATCATCCGGACCGTGGGTGTCCACGCCCTCGGGCAGTTCGACACCGAAGTCGTACAGCTGGAACTCGCGACCATCGTTCGGGGTCACGGTGTAGGGGCGCTGATCCAGGACACGCAGACCCATGTTCTGCAGCAACGGCAGTAGCTCCGTGAGCGAGAGACGCTGCGTGAGGTAGATGTTCAGTCTGACCTGGCCCTCGTGTTCGGCCACGCGCACCTCTGCCGGGAGGTTGGGGTCCCTGCCCCACAGTTCCTCGCATCGCTGCAGGTCCTGAACGGCCTCCTCGATCTCGTAGTCCTCGCGGTACGCCCCCGGGAAGGCGTGGGTCCACAGCGGAGTCAAGCGAGCGGCGTCGGCAGCGTCGAAACCCAACCGAATGGCACGCGCCAAGGTATCCGGCCAGGACCGAACGGCAGCGCGCAACCGGTGCTCCAGGTCCGCCTGATCGAATTCGCGCACCTCGCCCGTGTAGGGCAGTCGAATGCGGAAGAACAAGCGGGCCAGGGAGGACGAGGTCAGTCGGACCTCGAAATCAATGGCCTCGGCGTCGAAGACGTCCTGCAGCTGAGCCTCGATACGCTCACGCACAGAGGTGTTGTAACGGTCGCGCGGGAGGAAGACCACGGCGGACATGAAACGCCCGAAGGTGTCCTGGCGGAGGAACAACCGCGTTTGACGACGTTCGTTCAGGCCCAGCACGCCACGTGCGGTGTCATAGAGCTCGTCCGCGGTCATGTGGAACAGCTCGTCGCGAGGGTAGTCCTCGATGATGCCCAAGAGATCGCGTGCGGAGTGGCTGTCCGGCAGGAAGCCAAAGCGGTCCACCACAGACTGGACTTTCTCGCGCACCAGGGGCGTCTGATGGGCCGGCACCGAGTAGGCGCGGCGGGAGAACAGCCCCAGGATCAGGTACTCGCCCGTGATCGTGCCGTCCTGGGCAAACGTGCGGACCCCGATGTAGTCCAGATACTCGCGACGGTGAATGGACGAACGCCGATTCGCCTTGGTCACGAAAACCACTTCGCGGTCCCGCGCGTGCAAGCTGCCCAGGCCGGTGAGCCGTTGGGTGTGGCCTTCGGTGCCTTCCTCTCGCAGCAGGCCCAATCCGGTCTGAGGCCGGGAGTGAAGCGCGGAGTCCTCTCCCTCAACCGTGAGGTCGTAACGCTTGATCCCCATGAACACGAAGTTGCCGGCCCGCAGCCAATCCAGGAATTCGGTGGCGGAATCAACGTCTGGAAGCTGCCACCCATCCTCGTAACGGATTTGATGTAGACCATTGAGAGACCGGGCGAGCTCGTCCGTCACCGCATGCATCTTCTCCTGGTCCTGATCGACCCGGCGGACATCCGGAACCAGCCTCTCGCCCAAATAGCTCTTGAGGTCTTCCCGCTCCTGATCCGTGAGGCTCCGGTGCAGCACGATTCGAATCCACGACTCGATCACGGAATCCGTGCGGCCCGCACCACCGCTGGAGCGCGGGGTGGCATTGGGAACCAGGGGCACCAACGGGATGGCAGTGGTGTCCCCCGACGACGCAGTGGAGATGTTGGGGACCTGAGACAGTGATTCCAACTCGTGGGTCTCGGAATCGCGTGCGGCCAACAGCAGCGGGTGCAGGACCAATTCGGCGCCGCCCCACTTGGCCGCGATCTCCGTGTTCAGTGTGGACACCAAGAAGGGCATATCGTCCGTGACCACGTACAAGATGGTGTGGCCTTGATCCTCGCGCACGTCCACGCACACGTCGCCCTTGGAACGGGTCTTCCCGACCTCGCGATGAGCCTCCGCCCGAGCCGTCAGTCGATCCTCACTGGCCGCAGCGACATCCGCATCAGGAACAGAGCGGTAGTACTCGTTGATCCACTCTTGGTCGCCACTCCATTTGGGGCGCTGCCACGTTACGGGTATGACCTGGGTATCGGTCGCATCGGGAGGGGTCACGTCTGCATCACGCCTTTGCTCGCAGTCGGTTTCGAGATAGGAACGCACGGCCGCCGAAAACCCAAACGCGCGTCTGTCACCGGTAGTGGCAGTACGCGCGGTCGGCTACGTTGCCGAGTCTGTGTCCAGCCTATGACTCCGCGCGAGCAAGGGCCACCGTTTGGGTTGAGCGGGGAGTGAACGGGGCATGCGGCGGTCGCGGCCGTCACCGACGCGTGAAGAATGGTTCGGTATCCCGTGTTTTCGGCCCGTTTGACGGGATAAGGAACCCTAAATCGCGGCACCCCCCGGTGCCGACGCCGCCTCAACCACCTCACCGGCCGTCACGGTCACCACTTCCCCGTTCTCCAAGCTGCGGAGTTTCCGGTTCATGATGTGCCCGGCGGTCAGGCGGATGAACGAACCGTGGCTGACGATCATCACGTTCTGTCCCGGATAGTCGGCGATGATCTGCCGCAGCACCGCGAGTCCGCGCGCCACGAGGTCCGCGGTGTGTTCACCGTGCTGCTCCATGAAGGCGTGGCGCTCTTCTTCGGTCATATGACCGCAGTCGTAGCCTTCGATATCGCCGAAGCTGCGCTCGATCAGGTCGTCGTACGTGCGCGAAACCTCCAGGCCGACCGCCTCACCAATGATTTCGGCAGTTTCCCGAGCGCGGGACAGTGGCGAAGAAACGAGCACGTCCCAGTGCTCTCCCGACGCCGCCAGCCCTCGACCCACTTCACGGGCCTGTTCTCGACCGGTTGCGTTGAGGGGGATATCGGTACGACCCTGCAGACGGCGAGCGAAGTTCCAGTCTGTCTGGCCGTGGCGGATGAGGGAGAGCGAAGAATCAGTCACCCTTCAACGCTACCCGCACTCCCCCTCTAGCTCTTCGTGACCTGGCAATGCGCCCGTAAGAAAAAGAAGGAAGCCCGGAACCTCTCCTCATCGGCGGTTCCGGGCTTCTCCCGCAGGCGAAGAATTATGCGCGGTGGTCATCCGTCTGGATGTCGATGCGCTCCTTGCGGAGGGTGTCCTCAATGACTTCGGTGCGTTCGGTGCGCTCGGCCACCAGGCGAACACGCTGGTAGGGAACGCGCACGGTCTGGACCACGGCTTCAGTGCGGTACAGGATCAGTTCGTCGTCACCCACGGGCAACTCTCGGCCGTCCAGGAACGCCTGGCGCTCCTCTTCGCTAATGGGTGTGCGAACCACGTCAGGCTCTTCGGAGCCCAGGGTCACTTCTTGGCGTACGGGCTCTTCGACCACGTACTTGCGGAGACGGAGCTTGCCGGTCTCCTCTTGCTGGCGATTGATCACCAGACGCTCTTCATGACGAACCACGGATGCGGCCTGGTCATCGAGCATTTCTTCACGGTGCGGATCACGCGGGTCCTGCCCGGGAGCGTTGTTCTGTACTGCCATCCTGACCTCCTGAAAGAGTGTGTTCTAGAGATTATCAGCCGGGTTATGTTGCGACCTACCGTGTAGCATTTGGAGCTACCCCGGTGGGTCCCGAAAGGATGAGCTGATGAGCTATTCGGATGATGGCAACGGTTACTTCACACGTGCTCTGGACGCCGAGGACCGGGGTGAACTCTCCCAGGCCGAGACCGCTTATCGGCAGGCGATCGAGTTGTTCAAAGAATCCAACCAGACCCACCGGGAGTTGGCAGCATGCCATTACAACCTGGGGCACCTGTACGTGGTCATGAACGTGCGGGACAAGGCGATCACGGAATACCAACGCTGCCTGGAGTACTTCGGGCAGATCCCGGACAGCAGTAAACCCAAGGGCCGCGCGCACCTGATCGTCGGCTCTTTACTCGTGGAGGACCGGGATTATCCGCGCGCGGAATCCCATCTTCTGGACGCGCTCGGCCAGTACCTGGATGCGCCTCACGAGCCCAAGGATCAGGCCGAGTGCTACATCAATCTGGCGCGCGTCTACAACGCCACCAAACGCCGGGCGCAGGCGATCACGGCATATAACCGGGCGTTGGATTACTACCAGGAAACACCCGATTCGCAGCGCGACCAATCCGATTGCTACACCGAATTGGGCATCGTGTACCAGCATCTGGGCAAACTGGACGAATCGGCTGCCGCCTATGGTGAGGCCGCACGTTTGCGCCAGCAGTCCACTCATCACCACCACAAGCACAAGCACAAGCACAAGGGTTCCGAGTCATGAGTTCTCCGCTAATTTACGGTTGCATGGCCCTGGGTGGGCCGTGGGATCGTTCCGAAATCACCGCAGCCCAGTTCGACGCCGCCCACACCGCTGTGCGCGCCGCTCGCGAGGCCGGGTTCGACCTCTTCGATCACGCTGACATCTACGCGGCCGGCAAGTCCGAGACGATCTTCGGACGGATCCTGGCCGAAGATCCGGAGCTCCGTGAGGGGATCACGCTGCAGACCAAGTGCGGCATCCGTATCCCCGGTAATACCGGCCCGGAGGACGCCCCGGTGCACTACCGGTTGGATCGGGACACGATTCGCGCAAGCCTCGAAGGCTCCTTGCAGCGCCTGGGCGTGGACAGCGTGGAGCGACTGATCCTGCATCGCCCCGACCCACTGACAACCATGGGCGAAACCGCCCGCACGCTCGATGAACTGCGCTCAGAGGGCCTGATCAACTCCGTGGGGTTGTCGAACATGACGCTTCGCCATGTCGCTGCGTTCCAACAGCTGCTGTGCACTCCCCTCACCGCGGTGCAGGTTCAGATGAGCCTGGCCCACCGTGACTTCGTGGAAACCCAGATCCTGGGCAACCAGACGGAGGGCACCGAATACAACTTCCCCGAAGGGCTCTTGACCCACTGCGCGGCGGATGAAATCGAAGCTCAGGCGTGGGGCGCCATGGCGGACGGCATCTACTCCGGCCGCCAAGCGCCCGAAGGTGACCGGACCGCGGAGGCCACGAGCGGCGTCGTCGAACGTTTGGCCGAACGCATGAATGTCTCCCGCGAGGCCGTGGTCGTGGGCTGGCTGCTGCGCCACCCGTACGCAATCCGTCCGGTGGTCGGCACCATGAACCCGGAACGCATCCGGTCGTGCGCTCAGGCACCGCAAGCTGCTGAACACATGACCCATGCGGACTGGTACGAGCTCTGGACGGCCGCCCGCGGGCATTCGTTGCCGTAAGTGTCGTGGCCGTGTGAGTACCGGGCGAAAAGAGTATTCTCCGAAGTGAGGCCTGACTAGGGCACTAAGTGATCGTCACCAAACGGTGACCTTCATACGCTTGCTACGGACAGCCCACATGGCTATTTTCTTTTGTAAAGGAAGCCGTCGCGGGCTGCGACGGTTGACAGGGAGAGTATCCATGAACCGACCTTGGCTTACCCGCACGCCCGGGCATGTGGTGTGCGAACCAAACGAGTTCAGTTATCGCACCGACCTACCCGTGGTTGATGCCACGGCCACCAGGACACTCGCGATCGACGAACTCACCTCCGTGGAATTGCGGGTCACCCCCGGCCAGCACCAACTCGTCATTACCCACGGCGACGACCACTGGGTGGAGACGATCGGGCTTTTCGACGACGCCGCCGCGGACCTTCCGATTCTCCGGCGCCTGCCCAACCCCACCGGGTTCGCGTCCGATTTCGAAGTGGGCTGCACCGTGACTTCGCATTCGCAACGAGGTCTGGTCAAGACGCTCCAACAATTACGGGACCGCTTGGACAACGCACCTCTCGCGCTGTGCGTTCAGGATCCCGAGGAGCCCACCGCGATCACTGCGGCCTGCTGTCACATGGACCCGGTGGAGAACACCCTCATGTGGTGGACGTGGCGGACCCTGCCCGAGTCTGGCTGCGTGGTGCGCACCCGCGCACAGTTGCACCTCACCGCGGTGCCGCAGGGAGTGGCCGCGTAGCCACTCGCGGGGCTCAGAACGGCGACGACGCCGTGTACGGCTCCAGCAGTTCGCGCTGCTCCTTGGTGATGCGCAGAACCGTCTGGGTTTCAGGCACGAACAGCGCCAGCTGGGTCTGGGCACGAACGCAAGGAGCGCCGTCGGCTGCGTCGACAATTTCGAAGCCGAGTTCCAACGTGGCCGCCTTGGCCGAGACGACCCAGACGCGCACCTCCGTGGGGACGTTGCGGTAGGCCAGCGGGCGCAGGTACTTGACCCGATGTTCGGCAATGAGCGCCTGGGTGCCCTCCGGGAGCACCGAGAAGAGGGGAATCTTGGCCGGGGCCACCTGCTCGCCCGTGCCCACCGGCACGCCGAACGTGGCGATGCGCGCCTCCTCGAGCACACGCATGACCTCAACGTTGTTGACGTGGCCGTACGGATCCATGTCGCCCCAGCGCAGCGGAACCTGGCATGTGACGGAGCGTTCCAAGTACTCGTTCGATCGCATATCGGCGCTCCTCACGTGCGGTTTTGCAGTCTTGACCGGCAGCTCACGGGATTGCCGGGGATGAATGAGATGATATCCGCGTCCGCGTTCTGATGGGGGTATTTGGGTGACGGTTCAGGGCTCCACCGGGTCCAAGCGGCGTGCCTGGCCCGCTCGGCTGGCCATTGCTTTTGCAGTGGCCGTTGCCGGGTGGCTCGCGGTCTGCTGGGCCGTCATGGAACATCCCCGCACGGAGGAACCCGCGATGTCGGACGCCCTGCTCGTGCTCGGCCCTCCGGACACCCAACGCATGGCCAGGGCGCAAGGACTGATGGAGCGAGGTATCGCGCCCGTACTGGTGATCGCGACCCCAGATGCCCAGCCCGATGATCCGCCCGCCTTGGTGCAGTACTACGAGGACAAGGATTTCTGCACCCCGCGCACCGACTACGAAGTCATCTGTTTTCAACCCAATCCCTCCACGACCCAGGGCGAGGCCATGCAGTTGCGCGACCTGGCGGCCCAACGCGGTTGGGACACCGTGACCGCTGTGACGTTCAAGCAGCACGTGCCGCGGGCACGCATGATCTTGGAACGTTGCTACCCCGGGGAACTGCGCATGAGCGCGACCGATTACCAGTTCACGCCGCTTCGCACCCTGCGGCAGTATGTGTATCAGAGCGGCGGGTACGTGAAGGCCTGGCTCACCCCCGGCTGCGAACAGCAGTTGCCAGGCAACCCGAAAGAGTTGGATTGAAGTTCTCATGACTGATCTCCAGTGCCCCGCAACGATAGTTTTCGTCGCCGACGCCGCCGCGGCAGATTCACTGCCCAGCTCTCGTTTTCGCGTGGCCCAGGTGATCTCGCCGTACGTGCGCACCCCTGTGGATCTGGTTGGCACCGTCGAGAACGTCGCGGATGAGTACCGTGGGGAATGCGTGGCGGTAGTGGCTCCCCGGTCGCTGGTGAATGAGTCGTTGGCTGAGGCTTCCGTTGAGGGATCTCCCGCTTCCCTTTCTCCGGATGCCCCGTGGGTCGCGGTGGACGTGGATTCCACCGGGTGGAAGCTGCTGCCCACCGATCTCTGAGGATTCTTATGCGTGTCTGACCACGTTCCTAACGTGGGGCTTCATGACTATTGAGCCCGCGATCGGAGAGTTCGTGTTGACCGTGATGCCCCGGTGATGGGGCCGAGCCATGCGGCGTGTGGTGCTGCCGCGTGGGTGGCGTTGACCGCCGACTACACCCTGCAATTTTCTGGTTTCTCCGTGCCCATCGGATTCAATGTGCTCCCCGTTGGTGACGCGGGCGTGGTCACCGGTGCCCTGATCTGCGCCGGCGCCGCACTGTTGCCGGACATCGACCACCCGAGTGGAACCGTTGCGCGTTCCCTACCGCCGTTCTCGGGGTGGCTTTCGCGAATCGTGGCTCGGTTATCCGGGGGCCATCGACGAGGAACTCACTCCCTGATCGGGCTGCTCGTATTCACCCTTCTGGCCTGGTTGTCGCAGAACGCAGCAATTCCCGTGGGTGACGGGATGCGATGGTTGGCGCAATCGAGCGGAGATGCTTCTGCCCCTGCAGTTGTTTCAGCCTTACCCGGGCAGGTGTGGCCGCTGGCCGCCGTGTTATCGGTATTGATGATTGCGTTCGCGGTGAAGGTCCTGGCGTTCATTCCGGATCGAATCTCGCATGCCAACTGGCTGGTGGCGATCGGCCTGGGCATCGTGGTGGCGACCAATCCACCGGATCATCCGTGGTGGTTCGTGATCGCGGTTGCCCTGGGGTGTGCGGTGCACATGATCGGCGACATGGTGACCACGCAGGGCATCCATCTGCTGTGGCCGTTGCGCCCCCGGTTACCGGTGCCGTCCACGTTCTACCGGGGCAGATCCTTTGTGCGGTTTCCCGTTCTGGGCAAGGCGGGATCCGGCATGGAGCTCGCGGTGCTGACTCCGATCAGCCTGTACGCGGTGATCGGTCTGGCGTGCGCGTTGGCTGCATGGGGTGGCGTGACTCTGGGGTGATTCGGTTGCCCTGGGACGCCGTGCACGGCGATTCGCCAAACGGCTCACGCATCGGGTAGGCTACTCAACGTTGTTCACCGGCGGAAGCTGAGTGAATAAACAAGCGCGAGTGGCGGAATAGGCAGACGCGCACGGTTCAGGTCCGTGTGCCCGAGAGGGCGTGGGGGTTCAACTCCCCCCTCGCGCACCACAGTGAAACCGGCTGTTGACAAGGCGAAATGCCTTCTCGACAGCCGGTTTTTCGTTGTTGGCCACCGTGCATCCGCCCGGGTTTAGTGGCCAGCGACATCTGAGGTCGAGATGCGCAGCGTAAAGGCAGCTCAGAGTGCGTTCTTGTGCCATAGATGTCAGGGCTCCCGTGGGCCTCCGTGAACAACTTCCTCCGGTAGCCATATGACCAACGTTGCTACCCCTAGAAACGTCTGGCTGCATTCCCATCGACGTTCCGACCCGGATTCTTCAGCCCCTGCATTCTGGTCGACAGTCCAGCCCAAAACTAGCCGGATGCTGGCATTACCGTCGATCACTCTGCACATGGGAGCCAGGCTAGGGCTTTACCGTCGTCCAGTTTCCCTCCAGCTCTCGGGTACCGGTTCTACCGTCGATGACTTTGCACCCGGTTCCAGAGCCTTGGCGTTGTCGTCGATCCGGCTGTGTTCCCTCGCCCTGGTGGGTCGAAGCATCGCCCAAAGTGCAGGTGGGAGAATCGTGCCATGAGCACACTCGATGACGCCTTGGGCCTGGTCGTCCAGGCCCGCCCCCTGTGGGAGGCTTCGCCCCTCGGTTACGCGATCTACGCTCTGACCACCGGCGCCGAGGCCGATCGCGCCACTGCCGCCGCAATGCTCAACCCGGGGGTGTGACCCCGCCGATGATGTCGTCGAGTTCGAATAACCACCCGCTTGCCAAACGAGGGAACTCTTGGCGGACGTCTCTGATTTTTCTGGTGATCGTGGGGTTGATCGTCGGAGCACTGGTCTGGTTCGGACCAACGATCGCCAACAGTTTCCGCGTACAGGACGGCCGCTTCTACGTGGGCTCGGAATGCAGTGTCGAGACTCAAAACGGAACCATCAACCTCAGCCGCGACGAGGCCAAGCTCGCAACCACGGCAGTTGCGCTAGCCACTCGCGGTGCGGAAACCCCGGACACCTCCGGCGTCGACCCGGCGGTCATTCAGCGCCTCGCGGATGGGCCTGCTGACGACGCCGGGCCAAGCCTTCGCTGCGAAGGCACCGCCGCTGATGACTTATCCGAGCAAGAACTGACACCCACCGGCCTGACGCCGCGAGCTCAGCAACTACGTGACGACATGACCGCGGTCTTCGGTGATCAGCCACTGGGCGGGTTCGCACCCGGAGGTGTCAACCAAGGGCATGGAGCCGAATCGACCCACTACAGTGGTCGCGGGGTCGACATCTTCTTCCGTCCGATCACCGAGGAGAACCGCCGCGAGGGGTGGATTCTCGCACAGTGGCTGATTGCCCACGCGGACGATCTGGACATCCAGTACGTGATCTTCGACGACAAGATCTGGAGCTCCCACAGCCCCCGCGGACATTGGCAAACCTACGACGCTCCCGAGCCGGCCAATGACATCCTGCGTCACCGGGATCATGTGCACGTGGATGTTCTACGCGGTGAACCCCGGTAGAGAATTTCCATGTTGTGCGAGCCGCGTCCCAGCCTCTGGCACGGCAATCCGACGAAATAACGACATCACGTTCGTCTTGCATCTATCAATGGATAAAACCCCTGATTTGACGCCTGTTATTAAATCGTAACGCTCTCGCTTAGCCCACTAATCGAAGTGGAAACCACCAGAAGCGACCATCGCTCCTAGTCAGATGCTTCTTTACTGTGTAGTTTGAGTCTCGCTCAGATCAGGGGGTTGGTATCCCCAGCTATACGAGAAGGAGCGATCGTCATGAAAACCTCCCTTTTCCAGAAAATCGGTATCGCGTTATTCGCATCGGCCGCACTGGCCACACCCATGACTGCGCAGGCAGCGCCCGCAGTGGAAGAAACCAACGAGTACATCGTGGGCGGTGAACCCGCACAGAACCGCGCCGTGGTCCAACTCAAGTTCACTCAGAACGGCGGCCAGTACGGCTGCTCGGGTTCGCTCATCAGTGAGGAATGGGTGCTGACCGCCCGGCACTGCACCGAAGGTGCGAGCAACATGAACGTGTTCACGTCCAACTCCACTCAGAACCCGGGCCAGCCGGTGCGCGCGGCGCAACTCGCGAACTCGCCGCGCGGCGACGTCGGCCTGGTGCGTCTGTCCCAGCCGGTGAACGTGGGCGAGACCATGGACATCACCGACAGCACCGTCCCGCAGCGCGGGCAACAAGGAACGGTCCAGGGCTACGGACTGCGCGCCAACTCGACGCCGTCGACCGGCTTGTTCCAAGCGGAGGTACAGGTCACCGGCCCCAGCCGCGATCTTCACGGTGGCCCCGCAAGCAACCTCCGCGGCATCACCGGCGCGGCCAACCGCGGCGACTCGGGCGGCCCGCTCATCATCAACGGCCAGGTGGTGGGTGTCTGCTCAACCGGCGATACGCCCGACCCCGGCGCAAACATCAACTCCGGCTCGAACTACTCCAACGTGGCCGCCCACCGGGACTGGATCAGACAGACCGCCGGGATCTGATTCACTGAAAGGAGACCGTGGATAGCGGGACGCGCCGACCACGACAAGGGGACGGCGCGTCCCGTCACACTCACCCTGGAACTTCCCGTGTCGAATTACGGCTCGAGCAGTCTGATCGCACACGTGGACCCCGCCAATGCGGCGTCGGGCCGGGTGCTGACCCGACGAGGATTCCACACAACGGTGCGGGAACATGGGCTAGATCGCTACGTCTGGCAGGAAAGGCCTTCCGCAGGTAGGTAATCAGGCGTTGACTGGGACGCAGCAGGAACAGTCAACAATCAGAGGGACACAGGCCATGACCAGCGACGACCCGGAACGCATTGCCGCCCAATCCAAACTCAACCAGCCCGATGCCGCGCCGCCGGTGGTGGACCGGGACGTTTTCGACGCCGCACTGGCGGAGCAAGTGGCCCGCGAGAAGGAAGTGACGCGACACAACGACCGGGTCTCGGCCGAGCGGCGTCGGCTTCCCATGGTGGAGGTCGAAAACTATACGTTCGAAGGACCGGACGGACCCGTGAAGCTGACCGATCTGTTCGGCGAGCATTACTTGTTGCTCGTGCAGAACGTGATGTTCGATCCGAGTTGGGAGGCGGGCTGCCCCAGTTGCACGTGGGCTGTGGACAATCTGCCGGCGAACATGGGACGCATGTCGGAGAACGGGATCGCGTTCGCGATGATTTCCCAGGCGCCCATCGGCAAGCTCGAGGCCTGGCGGGAAAAGAACGGCTGGCCGCACTTGTGGGTTTCATCGTTCGACACCGGCTACCACTACGACTGGGGCTGGACCCGCACGAATGATCAGGGCGAGGAGGGGCAGCTCCCCGGCTATTCGTACTACCTCCTCAAGGACGGCGTGCCGCACCTGACGTACATGACGACGGCGCGCGGTACAGAAGCCATCCTGCCCACCGCCCACATCATGGACCGCACCATCTATGGACGACAGCAGGACTGGGAAGACAGCCCCGAGGGGTGGCCGCAATACCCGACCTATGGCTGACCCAAGACATATCGGGGGAGGTCTTGAAGAAGCCGGGTGCAGTAGAAACCCGCGCCTTATAGTTGACCCGTGGCTCCCCTCCCCCGAGTTCTTCGTTTCCTCATCAGCCCCAATCGCGGCTTGCCCGTTCTGACTGTCATTGTGGCCCTGCTGCTGTGGCAGTTTCTCAGCGCGAAGGTTGCCCTACTCTGGCTCACCGGAGTGCTGACGGTACTTCTGATCGCGTTCATCCTGGTGAGCGCCATTCTGCCGCCGCCCAAGCCGTTCCGCGATAGCCGTATCCTCACCAAATTCGTGTTTCAGATTCTGCAAACCGCGTGGAAGGGCCTCATGGTGGGTGTCGCCGCGTACCTGGGCGCGCTGGTAAGTATCGAGATTCAGCAGGCCGCTTCCAAGCCGGAAAACACGTTGGACGCTTTCGCCCACAGCATTGCGGGAACTCTTCCCCTGGTGCTCACCATCGCCCTGATGGGCGGGTTGTTGACCTTCCTGCTTGCTGCGTCCTTCGAGGTACACCGCACGCCTCGCGAGGTGAAACGTCAGGCCATGACGGAGGCGCTCAGCAAGGCGCGCTCATTCTTGGGGAGGCGCCGTGAAGGAACCATCACCTCCGACTCGCCCGTGATTCAGTGGTGGGACGCCGCGACATCCGGGTTCAGCTTGGCGGTGGTGGCATTCCTCACCGCGCCCGTCTACTTGTTCACCACCCTGTATCGGATGGATCTCTTGTCCTGAAAATCGCACTCAGACAATAACGGGTCAATTCCCAGCAACTTGAAAGTTTCCACGGTCACGACCATGCTGATGAGTCGGGTAATGCCGATCGATCCATACTCAGTAGCGAATTTTCAGGGAATGTGATGACTCCACCAGAAGACCAGACGACACTGCAATCACCGGATGAGGAGACCGCTGCTTCCGGCACCGAACCCAAGTCTCGCCGCGAGGCCCGGCAAGAGGGACAGCCCTCCTTGGAGGACATGCACGTCCCCCGCTCTCAGCGCATCGACAACGCGGATAGCGATGAGCAGATCACCGAGAAGCTGCGTGCACAGGGTGTCAGGATCGGTAAGGGTGGAATATCACCGGCCGTTTTCTGGCCGGCGCTCCTCATCATCGTTGCCGTAGGTCTTCTGGGCGTTCTGGCCCCGGATTTCACGGGCGAAGTGTTCGAAGGTACGCAAAGTTGGATCGTAACCAACTTCGGTTGGTACTACATGCTGATTATCGGCGGCTTCGTCGCGTTCACCTTGATCCTCGGATTCTCCCGATTCGGCAAGATCAAACTTGGCCGTGACACGGATAAACCCGAATTCGGTTTGCTCTCCTGGTTCTCCATGCTCTTTGCCGCCGGCATGGGCATCGGACTGGTGTTCTACGGCGTGGGCGAACCGCTCATGTACGCCACGGTCAGCCAGAAACCCGGGTTCGAGAACCTCTCCGAGTCCGAGCTGCAAGGTATGGCCATGGCCCAGACCTTCGTCCACTGGGGTCTGCACCCCTGGTCCGTTTACGCCGTGGTCGGCCTGTCGATCGCCTACGCGGTGCACCGCCGTGGCCGCCCCGTGTCCATCCGCTGGGCGCTCGAGCCGATTTTCGGCGATCGCGTCAAGGGCTGGATCGGAGACGTTATTGACGTCCTGGCCATTTTCGGCACGGTTTTCGGTGTCGCAACGTCGCTCGGTTTGGGTGTTCAGCAGATCTCGACCGGTATGCAGTCCATGGGCATCGTGGGCGAGGTGGACAACACGCTGTTGGTCATCCTGATCGTCTGCATCACGTTCCTCGCCCTGGTCTCGGTCCTCTCCGGCCTGGGTAAGGGTATTCGCTGGCTCTCCAACGCCAACCTCTCCCTGGCAGGCATCCTGCTGCTGGCGGTTCTGCTGTTGGGCCCCACCGTGTTCTTGTTCCAGAACTTCGTCCAGTCCCTGGGTGTTTACCTCGCGAACTTCATGAACATGACGTTCGACTCCGGTGCCTACACCCGCACCGAAGAAGCCACCTCTTGGTACTCCAGCTGGACCCTCTTCTACTGGGGCTGGTGGATCGCCTGGTCCCCGTTCGTGGGCGTATTCATTGCCCGTATTTCCCGTGGCCGCACCGTCCGTCAGTTCATTGCCGGTGTGCTTCTGGTTCCCACCCTGGTGGGCTTCCTGTGGTTCTCGATCATGGGTGGCTCCGGTCTGCACCGCCAGTTCTTCGGTGAGGGCGACCTGGTCCAGGACGGATCCGTGGGTGCGGAGGCAGCACTGTTCCAGGTGCTGTCCGGTCTCCCGCTGGGCGAGATCTTGTCGGTGGCCGCGATCATCCTGGTCGCGATCTTCTTCATCACCTCCTCCGACTCCGGTTCGCTCGTGGTCGACATGTTGGCTTCGGGTGGACACCCCAACCCGCCGGCGTGGTCCCGAACCCTGTGGTCCTTGGTCGAAGGCCTACTGGCCATTGGTCTCTTGCTGGCTGGTGGTCTGACGGCGCTCCAAGCGGGCTCGTTGATCACAGCCCTACCGTTCAGCGTGATCATGCTGCTCATGTGTGTTGCGACCCTGCGTGCCCTGTCCAAGGACGTGCGGGAACGCGACGCTCTGGACCGCGAACTTGCCATCCAGCATGTTCGCAAGGGAGTCAGCAACGACATCGCCGGCGAGATCACGCACAGTCCCGAATTCGAGGAATACGTGGACAATCGCATTGACTACCGGATCTCCCGTACCAAGGGCATCTTCAGTCAGGATCGTGACCGCTGAATCGAGTAGTGCTGCTCTTTTCCTGAGCTGCGACTGATTCGCAACCTTCAGGTCCCTTTCATCTCACCACTAGTGAGACGAAAGGGACCTGAAGTCATTCTGGACGGCTCCGGCACGCATCGGCTGGCGTGCGTTATCGGCCCTCCCGCATCAGCCGCGTGAAACAGTCACCCGACCGGTGTTGCGATCCCACGTGGCCACGCGTCCATTGGAGAATTTCTGCTGAACACCGCGCGCCACGGTGTATTCGTTGGTCACCGGGTAGCCCCAGTTCCGTTCGAAGCCGGCGGCCCGCCAGGCCGCACCGATACCACCGGTCATCTTCACAGTTCGCACGCCAGTTTTTGGAGACCACATCGCACGATTGACGACGCCGCCTCGCCGGTAATCCTGATAGGCACCACCCGACGCGGACCGTTCCGCATGCGCGGGGTAACCCCACGCGCGTTCGTAACCGGCGTTCTTGAAGGACGCTCCGATGGCCCCGCTCCATTTCACGGGAACCGCAGCGGTTCGCGGGCTCCAGTAGTAGGTGTATCCGCGGGTGAACCCTTGGTACACACCACCGAGGAAACCGGTCTTACGTTCCGCTGAGGTGGGCTGACCGTACTTGGCGGCCCCACCGGAATTCAGGTAACTGGTGCGGATAGCGCCTTTCAGAAGAGAACTGGTCTGAGCCACCGCCGTGGTACCGCCCACGTTGGGCACGGCTTTGAGGTCTTGGCCGATCAGGGCCGGCTGGTTGTAGCCGTAGTGATCCACCCCTTGCAGGGTGTGCAGGGTTGCCCGGCCAAAGCCTGCGTTCTTGTAGACCTTCTGACCTTGGGCGGCGGCCGCCTTGGCAGACCATTCCGGTGGGTTGGTATCACCCACCACGTCCTTGGATCCGGCGTGCCAGGTCAAGGGCATCTTGCGGACGGCTGCGCTGGGAGCTGTCTGCATCCCATTGGCGCCGCCGCCACCGATGATCGTGGCGCCGCCACCGCGGATCCAGTTCTGCTGGTCGGCAAGTACCTCGTAGGTGATGAACTCGGCTCCACCGGAGTAACCGGCCAGCCACACGCGTGATGTGTCCAAACCGTAGTTCTTGATCAGCGAGTCCTTGAGAGCACGGAAGTACTGACCGTTCTTGTCGATGTTCTCCCACCAGGTGATGCCGTCGCCGGAGGCATTCTTATCCGGAGAGATCGGGACCACCAGGATCATGTTCTTTTTCCGGGCCTGAGCAGCCATGGCTTTCAGCTGGGATCCGCCGGGGTTATGGACCCAGGTTTCTGAGGTTTTCCAGTAGTCACCGCCAAAGTAGAACACCACGCCAACGGGCTTGGAACGATCGATGCCGTCAGTGTAGATGTGGTAGCTGGACTGCATACCGTGGGCGGAAAACGGTTTGAAATACGTTGTGGCCGGTGGTGTGGCTGCGGCCACTTGCACAACGGGTGCCTCCGCAATGTGCGGGGGCGCGGGAGCTGCGATCGCTGCGGGGGCCAGCGAGACCACAAGTCCCAGAGACAGGGCTGTTGAGGGCAGCACGAAAGAGCGTAAGAAGCGCATGGGGGATGCTCTCTAACGGAGGGATATGAAGTTGTAACGGACCACGTGTCCCGGGGGCGGACACACTGGTGGCAAGGCGATTTCAGGGGGTTTCGGCCGAGCCAAGAACAGATTTTGCCAGGCCACGACAGCCGTTAGAAGAGGCTGATCGAACTTTAATTACTTTTCAGTAGGTAACACTCAGGTAGGGGTCCCAGTCGCTCGTTAGTCCCTCAATCGAGTCACAATCTGGGTCAGCCGCTCCGCTTCCTGTTCGTTGAGGGACACCCCCAGTGCGCGCACGTTCTCCACCACCTGGTCCACATTCAGCGGCTCCTGAACTGTGGGCTCACCGGGCACGCGAACGGTCATGCCCGTCTCAGTGACCGTCACGTGTCCCTCCGGCGTGTGCTTCATGACCATCAAGTGGTTCAGGAACACGGACTCCGGATCCGTCGACGTTTTCATGTGCCCCATGCGCACGTCCGCGGCGTGCACGGTGGATTCATCCAGAACATGCTCCATCTCGTCGTCCCGCTGGAAGGCCCATAGCGGCCAGCCCTCATCCTCGATGCGGCCGATGGAGAACTTGCGATCCCCCTCGTCACGCACGGCACCTTCCGCCAGCGGAATGGGGCCGGTCACGCTGAACCCGAACCCGGGGTCGCACAGGTAGCGAACGCCGTCGACGTCCACGAGCACCGTCATGTGCGTGCGCGGGCTCTCCAAGGCGCGCACGCGGCCGAGTGCGCGCCGTACCGTGAACCCCAGCGATTCCAGTGCCGCGGCGAATAACTGGGAGTGCTCGAAGCAATAGCCCCCACGACGCCGCTCCACGAGTTGGGTGCCCACGGTCGCCGGCTTCACGCCCGGGTGGTTGCCCAGCAAAACCTCCACGTTGCTGAACGGGAACGTGAACACGTGGGCGCGGTGCAGCTTCTCGAGCAGCTCCAGGCTCGGCGGACCGGGGGTGACGTCAATGGCGCGCAGGTAGCCGGGAATGTCGAACTCGCCGATCTCCCATTCTGTGTTCACTGCGGTGCTTTCCGCCATCACTATCTCCTCGCTGAACCGTTTCGACTGCACACTCTAAAGCAGCTGACCAGACCCATTTTGTGGCCATATGTGCGCTCACCCTGGCCCTGCTCAGTGTGTCCCTCAGACCCTAAAATTCATGAAGGCAGCTTGATCCGTTGCCATTTCTGGGGGAGAAACTACAGCACTGATTGGGGAGGGCCTTTCTCATGGAATTGTCTCGTCGCTTGTTCTTCAAATCCACCGCCGCCGGTGGTTTGGCGCTTTATGTGTATGGCGCCAACGGTATGCCGGAGGCGGTGGGCGCGGAGATTCCGGGCGGCAGCCTGCCCGCCACGAACATCCGGCAGTTCGTGAACCGGTTGACGGTTCCGCAGATCCTGCCTCGTAAGGGCACTCGTTCCACGCCGTACGGAACAGCCGATTACTACGAGATGTCGATGAAACAAACGACACAGCAGATGCTTCCCTGGGGAATGCCCAAGACCACAGTGTGGGCCTATGGGCCTACAGGCGGCTCGGACTCCGCGTTCACCTCTCCGGGGCTGAGCATTTCGGCGCTGCAGAACCGCCCCGTGCAGATCAAGTGGACCAACGAGCTGGTTGACCGCAACGGCCGTTACTTGCCGCATATGTTCGCCGTGGACCGCTCCCTGCACTGGGCCAACGTGCCGCAGGAGCCCGGCCACGAGGGACTGGTCAGCACGGACATCAAGCCCATGCTCGAAGGCCGCCGTTATGTCACCCCGGACAAGTACACGGACCCGGAAACCCAGTACACGGACTACACCGGACCGGTCCCGATCGTGACCCACTTGCACGGTGCGCTGGCGGTCAAGGACCACTCCGACGGCTACTCGGAAGCCTGGTACCTGCCGCGAGCCAATAACATTCCCGCTGGCCACGCAAAGTACGGCCGTTGGTGGGAGTTCCTGAAGGAAAAGCACCGCCGCGAAACCGGCGTGGACTGGGGCGAGGGACACCAAACGGTGACCTACCCCAACACCAACCGCGCCACCAGCCTGTGGTTCCACGACCACGCGCTGGGCCTCACCCGGCTCACCGTCTACGCGGGTGCCGCGAGCTTCTACCTGATGCGCGGCCTGAAGTACGACGTGCTGGATTCCCGCACCGGACGCACCGCCCGCGCACCAGCAGGCCCCAGCAACGTGTACGGGCAGAACTCGCCGAACCCCGGCGCGGACCTCGCCCTGGCTATTCAGGACCGCTCGTTCAACAGCGACGGCTCCCTGTTCTATCCGTCCTCCAGGTCGTTCTTCGACGGCTACCAGGGGCCCTTCTACCCGGAGGAGCCGGGCATCCCGCCCAACTGGGTGCCCGAGTTCTTCGGCAACACCATGGTGGTCAACGGCCAGACGTGGCCGTACCAACGTGTGGAGCGGCGTCGTTATCGCATGCGCTTCCTGAACGCGTGTGGTTCGCGCACCCTGTACCTGGATTTCCGGGGCATCCCGGGCGTGGAGGTGTGGCAGGTCGCCAACGACGGCGGTTACCTGGACGAGAAGGTCAACATCATGCAGCTCGAGGGCTGGCGCCGCGGCCGCGTGATTCTGGCCCCGGCCGAGCGCAACGAGCTGCTCGTGGACTTCACCAACGTGCGCACCGGTCGTTACACGCTGCGCAACGTGGGGCCCGACGCATTCTTCCCGGGAGGTCGCCCCGCGGAGAACGGTGAGGAACCGCGGGTCAAGCTGTACCCGTTCGAGGAGCGCGACGTGGTGTTCCCGCCGGCGGACCCGAACACCACCGGCAAGGTCATGGCCTTCGACGTGGTTCCGTACTGGGGTATCGACACGTCCACGCCGGGTCGTTACCTCAGGATGAAGCCTCAGCCCAAGCTTCCGGCACCCGTGCGCACACGGCGCCTGGCCACGACCATGAGCTTCCACAACGTCAACGAGGATCCCGCGCCGTACGCCTCGCACACCATGCTGGGCGTGCTGCACGGTGAACCCGGCGGCAAAATGCACATCCAGGACACCATGTGGAGTGATCCCGTCACGGAGAACCCGCAGCCCGGCGACGTGGAGGATTGGGAGATCTACAACCTGGTCCAGGACGCCCCGGTACCCCACCCCATCCACATTCACGAGACGGCTTTCGAGATCCTCGAGCGCCGCATGATTTGGTACAACTGGGACACCGGCGTCATGGAAATGGGACCCGAGACCCCGCTGCTGCCGGGTGAAACCGGTCGCAAGGACACAGTGTTCGTCTACCCGGGCGAAATGATCCGACTGCGCATGCGGTTCACCACCCCGGGCCAGTACATGTGGCACTGCCACCTGCTGGAGCACGAGGACAACGAGATGATGCGCCCATTCCGAGTCGGCCCTGAGCAGCCCGGCCAGCCCGAGGATCTGCCGAGTCACGACATGCCCCACGCGCACTAAGCTCGGCCTTCACGACGACGTCGCCCGGCCACCTCGCGCTCCCTCGCGCGGGTGGGCCGGGCGGTTTAGTTGCCGGTGGTGACCGCGGTTGAGCCCGGGTGCACTCTGATTGACGCTACGACCCACCTTTTTGGGCCACCGTATTCTGATCGACGTTACGACCAAGATCTTCGATCTTTTCGACATTACCGTCGATCAGGTTGCAGCCCACAGTCGCGGATGGCTTTACCGTGCAGCGTTCTGTTCATAGTCAGTGAACGCTGCCAGAAGTTCCTTCCAGACCCGCTCGGCGACCTCAGGGTCCAGGCCTGCATCGAGTGCCTGCTCGCGGCGTGCGCGCAGAATTGACTCCACGCGTTCAGGGTCGTGGGCGTCTTGAATGCCCTGGCCGGCTTTCACTTCACCGGCACGAGTCACGAAGGACTGCCGCTCGGCGAGAAGTGAGATCAGCTGCGCGTCGATGTTGTCGATCGCGGCGCGGACCTGTTCGATGTTGTGAGGCATTTGAGCGTCCATAAAGCCACACTAACGGCTCTCCCACGTGCTCGAACAGGACTATTTCACTCGGACTTGGCTCCAGATAGCAGGGGAACCGTTACGCTCCTTTGCGTGAACACTCCCTCGGCCGATCTGCCCACCCAACTGATCGAGACGCTCATCAGCATGGGCAACGAACGGGACGCCCAAGCCAAGGCGAAGTACCTCCAGGCATTGCCCGGCGGTTACGGCGAAGGTGACCAGTTCGTAGGAGTCCGAGTTCCCGCCATCCGATCACTGGCCAGGGAGGCCAAGAAGCAAGCCACCTTGGACGACGCCGCTGTCCTCCTGGATCACGAGATTCATGAGGTACGCCTGCTGGGCGCCATCCTGCTCGTTGAGCTGTACAAGCCCGCGCGGGCCGACAAGAACGCCGTCATCCAACTGCTCCTGGCCAAGGCTGATCGCCTCAACAACTGGGATCTCGTGGACACAGTGGTTCCGTACACGTTGGGGCCCTGGCTACTC
>JAFAAV010000029.1 GCA_023426375.1 Actinomycetes bacterium
TTTTTTTTTGGGGGGGGGGCGGGGGCGGCCCCCCCCCGCCCCCCCCCCCACGGCGAGTGGAGAATCAACGCGCTGCGGCGATGGACTCCTGAGCCTTGCTGACCACGTCTTCGGCGGTGATGCCGAACTCGCGGTACAGGGTCTTGTAATCGGCGGACTCACCGAAGTGCTCGAGGGACACGGCGCGGCCTGCATCTCCCAGAATGTCGTTCCAGGACATCTTGACGCCGGCCTCAACGGTGACGCGTGCCTTCACGCCGGAGGGGATCACGGATTCGCGGTAGTCCTGGTCCTGAGCGTCGAACCACTCGCGGCACGGCATGGAGACCACGCGGGCGGCCACCCCCTGCTCGGCGAGCTGCGTGCGGGCCGCCACGGCCAGCTCCACCTCGGAGCCGGTAGCGATCAGCACGACGTCCGGGGTGGACTCGGTGTCCGCCAGTACGTAGGCGCCGCGGGCCACGCCCTCGGCCGAGGCGAACTTCTCACCCTCGGCATCCGGGTGCAGATCTTCACGAGCGAAGACCGGCAGGTTCTGACGCGTCAGGGCGATACCGGCCGGGCGGTCGTGGTGCTCGAGCATGGTGCGCCACGCGACGGCGGTCTCGTTGGCGTCCGCGGGGCGAACCACGTCCAGACCCGGGATGGCGCGCAGCGAGGAGAGCTGCTCGACCGGCTGGTGCGTGGGGCCGTCCTCACCCAGACCGATCGAGTCGTGGGTCCACACGTAGATGGAGGGCACCTTCATGAGCGCACCGAGTCGAACGGCGGGGCGCTGGTAGTCCGAGAAGATCAGGAACGTACCGGAGAACGCGCGGGTCTGCGTGCTCATCACAATGCCGTTCACGATCGCGGCCGCCGCGTGCTCACGGATACCGAAGTGCAGCACGCGACCGTACGGGGAGCCGTCCCACATGTCGGTGGAGCGTTCGGCGGGGATGAAGGACTTGGCGCTCTCGATCGTGGTGTTGTTGGAGCCTGCCAGGTCAGCGGAGCCGCCCCACAGCTCGGGGAAGGTGTCCGCGATGGCGTTGATGACCTCGCCGGAGGCCTTACGCGTGGCAACGTCCTTGCCGGCCTCGAAGGTGGGGAAGGCAGCGGCGTAGTTCTCGGGCAGCTGCTCGTCACGGATACGGTCGTAGAGGGCGGCCTTGTCCGGGTTGGCCTCGCGCCACTCGGCGAAGGACTTCTCCCACTCGGCGCGCTCTTCCTTGCCGCGCTGAGCCACGGAACGCACGTGCTCGAAGATCTCGGGCTCGATCACGAAGGACTCGTTCTTGTCGAAGCCCAGGATTTCCTTGGTGGCTGCGACCTCGTCCTCGCCCAGGGCGGAACCGTGGATGGCGCCGGTGTTCTGCTTCTTGGGTGCGGGCCATCCGATGATGGTGTTCAGGGCGATGATGGACGGCTTGTCCGTGACCTTGGTGGCGGCGACGATCGCGTCGTACAAGGCATCCAGGTCTTCCTTGTACTCGCCACCCTGGCGCCAGTCCACGCGCGCGACATCCCAGCCGTAGGCCTCGTAGCGACCCAGGACGTCCTCGTTGAACGCCACGTTGGTGTCGTCCTCGATGGAGATCTTGTTGTCGTCGTAGATCACCACCAGGTTGCCCAGCTCCTGGGTGCCTGCCAACGAGGATGCTTCAGAGGTGATGCCTTCCTGCAGGTCACCGTCGGAAGCGATCACGAAAACGTTGTGGTCGAACGGCGAGGTGCCGGGGGCGGCGTCGGCGTCGAACAAACCGCGGGTGTAGCGCTGGCCGTAAGCGAAGCCCACGGACGAGGCCAGGCCCTGACCCAGCGGGCCGGTGGTGATCTCCACGCCGGTGGTGTGGCGGTACTCGGGGTGACCGGGAACCTTGGAACCCCAGGTGCGCAAGGACTTGATGTCGTCCATCTCCAGGCCGTAACCGGAGAAGAACAGCTGCAGGTACAGCGTCAACGAGGTGTGGCCGGGGGAGAGGATGAAACGGTCGCGACCGGTCCAACGGTCGTTACTGGGGTCGTGACGCATGATCTTCTGGAACAGCATGTAAGCAACGGGTGCCAGGGACATGGCGGTGCCGGGGTGACCGTTGCCCACCTTCTGTACGGCGTCTGCGGCGAGTACACGCGCGGTGTCCACGGCGCGGGCGTCCTGTTCGGTCCAATTCAGCGGTTGCTCAAGGTTCGGCACGGTGGCTAGTCCCTTTCATCGGTGGGGTACTCCACTGCGGCCTGGGGTTCGACGACGTCGCGCCGGGCAGACCACACGGGTTTCAGCATTAACCTTAGTCCCGCAGTCGTGGGAGCGTCAGCGTCTTGTGCTGTCGGTGAATCACGCGCCCGTGCGTGCTCCTGATCACCCGGAAATTACGCCTTATGACAGCTATACTTCTGTGTGGGTATAGGTACGCGCTCAGAGACTGCCGTGCTTGCCCCGTACGGCTCGGAACACCACGGCGCCGGATTCGATTACTTGGAGCATTGATTCTGTGAACCCCCTTGATACCGCGGCACAGTCGGGTCGAAGCGCATCGCAGGCCTCACAAGGTCACGGTGCCACCGGCTCTTCCATCGGCCCTGTGGCGCCGGTGGGGTACGAGGGGCCCATGACCGCGGGGCGCAAGATCAAGGCGTACGTGGCGCTCACCAAGCCGCGCATCATCGAGCTGCTGTTGGTCGCAACCGTTCCGACCATGATTTTCGCCCAGCAGGGCATGCCCAATTTCTGGCTCATTCTGAACACCCTGATCGGTGGCAGCCTGGCTGCCGGTGCCGCTGGTGCGTTCAACTGCTACATTGACCGCAACGAAGACCGTCTGATGAAGCGCACTGCGCGCCGTCCGTTGGTCACCGGTGAGGTGGGCGATCGTGAAGCACTGATTTTCGCGTGGGTGCTGTCCGTGGTGGCCGTGGCATGGCTGACCATTGGCGTCAGCGTGCTGTGCGGTGTGCTCGGCGTGATCGCGATTGCGCTCTACGCCGTGTTCTACTCCATCATCTTGAAGCGCCGCACCGCCCAGAACATCGTGTGGGGCGGCATTGCCGGGTGTATGCCCGTGCTCATCGGTTGGGCTGCGGTGCGCGACACCATTGAGTGGCCTGCTCTGGTGCTATTCATGTTCATATTCTTGTGGACCCCGCCGCACTACTGGCCGCTGTCCATGAAGTACGCGGAGGACTACTCCCGCGCCGGTGTTCCCATGTTGGGAGCTGTGGACACGGCTCGCTCCGTGGGAGCGCAGGTCGTGCTCTACGCGTGGGCCACCGTGATCTGCTCGCTGCTGCTCGTTCCCGTGGGCGGTGCCGGCTGGGTGTACGCACTCATCGCTCTGGCCTCCGGTGGCTGGTTCCTGTATCACTGCCACAAGCTGCACTCCATGGCGCAGAACGGCAAGCCCACCCTCAAGCAGGCAATGTTCGTGTTCCACGGCTCCATCGCCTACATCACGTTCGTGTTCGTGGGCGTGGCCCTCGACCCGTTTATCGGCGGACCGATTCTCTGATTCACGGTCCCTCGCCAGTTGTTGCGGGCCAACCGCTGGCGCACCGACGGCGCCCACGACAGTCATGCGTTGACTCGCGGGTATCATCCCTTGTCGCGCAATTCGTGTAAGGCTCACCTAAACTAGCCGCATGCAGTCCATGACTTTCTCCGGTGTCATTGCCTACCCCATTACGCCCTTCTTGCCCGGAGGTGGGTTGGACCTGGAGTCATTGGAGCTCAGCGTGGCCAAGTTGGCCCGCAGCGGTGTGGACGGCGTGGTGGTCCTGGGAACCTCCGGCAGTTTCGCCTACCTGAGTACCGAAGAACGCGCGCAGGTCGTCAAAGTGGCGGTGGATGCGGCGTCGGGCTCGGAAACTCCCGTGGGTGTGGGCATCTCCGCGATGACCACACGCGAGGTCATGACCATGGCCTACGCGGCAGAGAACAACGGTGCGGACGGGCTGGTGCTCAACCCGCTCAGCTACATTCCGTTGGTCTCCCAGGAAATCGCGGACCAGGTCGAAACCGTTGCTTCGTCACTGTCGCTTCCGCTGTGCCTGTACAACAACCCGGAGACCACGGGTTTCAACTATCCCGTGGAGTTGGCGGCAGAACTGTCCTGGTTGGACAACGTGGTGGCCTTCAAGGACACCGTGTCCTCGGGGAGGCTCTTCCACTCGCGGCAACTGCTCTACGCACAGCGTGCGGATCCGAGCACGGTGCACGGGGTGAGCGGTGATCAGGTCATCGTTGCCGACTATCCGATGGCCGCGTGGCACACCGGTTTGGCGGCACTGTTGGCGCCGGAATTCGTGGCCTTCCATCGCGCAGTGATTCACCATCGTGCCGGTGAGGCCGCGCTGTGGAGTACGACCCTCGCGCCCCTCATGGAGCTCATGGGCTACGAGCGTCCGTTGTCCGCCCTCTACGCCCTGGCCGAGGTCTGTGGCGTTCGCACGGGTGCTCCGCGGCGCCCCTTGCTACCGATCCCCACCAGCAGTAAGCGCAGGCTTGCGGACGCCGTGGAGCAGCTGCGTTCCGCGGCACCGCACATTCTGGGCTGACACGGTCCAAGCCGACGACGCCGCCGCTCGGCCGAGTCGCGTGGTAACCCCTGCGAACACTTCAGGTCTCGCCGCGACCCCTTTGGCCGGGTTGGAGGGTTCTCAGAGCACCTCAGATGTCATCCGGGGTTCAGACCACCGGCTCCGTAACGTCACTGTCCTGGGCGAGGGCGCGATCTGCTTCCGCTTCAGTGGGATCCTTGGTGACCTGGAAGCTGATGGAGCACACGCGCGTGGCGGACCAGATCATGATGGCGGAGAGCACCATGTGAATGGCCACGGAGAGAATCGGGACGTTGTTGAGGTACTGGTAGTACCCGACCAGGGCTTGCAGGACGAGAACTCCAGCAAGCAACAGGTAGGCGCGAACGAGCACCTTGGGCCAGTTCTGCTTCATACCCAGGATCAGCGCAATGATCACGATCGCCACGATCAGATAAACGGGCACGACGTGCGTAAAGGTGATCAGACGGGGTTCGAAGGCCAAACGAGCGGAGTCTTCGTCGCCGGCGTGGGGACCGGTGCCGGTCACCAGGGTTCCCACGTACAGGATGATCGCGGACAGAACACCCACGGCCGTGGCGAGGACCCGGACCGGCTTCTCACGGCCGGGCAACTGACCGGGGCGCTGTGCGTAGGCAACCGTGGCCAGGCCGGCCCGTCGGGTGTCCAGCACCAGCAGCGTGGCCAGGGAAATCATGATGGCCGAAATGACGTAGTGCACACCCACCACCAGCGGGTGCAGCTGAACCAGCACGGTGATGCCACCGATCACGGCCTGCAGCGGAATGCCGATGCCCAGGAAGAACGCGAACCAGAACATCCGGGGGAACTCGTGCCGCAAGCGCAGCACGGCAATGAAGGTCAGGACAGCAACGACCGCCAGCACGAACGTGAGCAAGCGGTTTCCGAACTCGATGAGGCCGTGAATGCCCATTTCGGGGGTGTTCGTCCAGGACTCGTCAGTGCACCGCGGCCACGTGGGACAGCCCAGTCCGGAACCGGTGAGTCGGACCAGACCACCGGTGAGAATCAGGAGACTGTTGGCCACCAATGACGCGATGGCCATGGCCCGGACCCAGGGGGTCACGGTGGATGGCCACCAGAAATTGTCGGTGGTGGACGGGGACACGGTGGCAGACATGGCGGTGCTTCCAGATGCTGGTGGATGAGGTAGGGAAAGTCTATCGGCCCAGCCGGGGAATCAGCTCAACGGATCGAGCACTGATTCGGAGCGAGCTAGGGGCGGGGAGCACTCAACGGATCGAGCACCAGGGTGAGCCTAGACCCACTTGAACCACTTGAGGGTCGCGGCCCAACTGAGCACGGCCCAAACGGCCAGGACGAGAGCGGGGAGTAGCGCGAATTGTCCGGCAAGGAAACAGCTGCGGAGCAGTTCTCCCGCCGCTGCGGAAGGTAGCAGATCGACCAGCCACGAGATCCACCCGGGCAGTACGGAGGTTGGGAACAGCACGCCGCCGCCGGCGGCGAGCGCAACCCACACGAGGTTGAGGATGGCCAGAGTCGCTTCAGCACGCAGAGTGCCGGCAATCAGCATGCCCACTCCGGTGAACGCGACGGCTACAAGGAGCAACAACGGGAGGGAACCGAGCACTGCCATCGGATCCGGCCGCCAGCCCATGAAGGCAGCCGTTCCACCGATCAGAAGATACTGCAGGGCAAGCACCACGATGATGGCCAACAACTTTCCGGCGATCAGCCCGCCGCGCCCCAGGGGAGTGGTCGACAAGTAGCGCAGCACGCCGTACCGGCGGTCGAACCCGGTCTGGATGCCCTGTCCCGAGAAGGCACTGGAAATCACGCACAACACGAGCACGCCGGGCACGGCCACGTCCAGGCGGGTAGCGCCGTCGGGCCGGAACGAATCGAGCAAGTCGGTGACGGTGAGTCCGACCAGGGCCAGGATCGGCAGGATGATGAGCAGCAAGAACTGTTCGCCATTGCGGATCATGGTGACGGTCTCGTAGCGGGCCTGTGCCGCTACACGAGCCGGGAGGCTTGCCGCTCGCGAGGACTGCTGGGCGGTAGTGGCCGGAACGCTCATCGGGGATCACTTCCTGAGACTTCCAAGAACACGTCCTCCAGGGACCGAGGTTGCACGCTGAGGGTTTCGGGAACGGTGTCGTTCAGGGTCGCCCACTCGGTGATTTCGCGGATCTGGGCGGCGGTGAGTTCTCCGGTGAGAGTCACGGTGCGGTCCTTCACGGTCCACTCGATCTCCCGATAGGACTCCGATTGCCACGGTGGGCGTTCTCGAAGGTCGACGGCGCGCTGTTCCGGCAGCGTCACCGTCATGACCACGGGTGCGTGCTGTTCGGCGCTGACCAGGTCAGCGACCGTGCCCTGCGCGGCGACCGAGCCGTGGTGGACGATGTAGACGTAATCGGCGAGCCGAGCGGCGTCGTCCATCAGGTGGGTGGTCAAGATGATGCAGGTGCCGGCGTCGCGCAACTGAGCGATCAGGTCGAACACGATCTGACGTGACTGGGGGTCCAACCCGGCCGAGGGCTCGTCGAGGAACAGGACCTCGGGGCGGCCGATGAGCGCGGCGGCCAGACCCACGCGCTGACGCTGGCCACCCGAAAGGCGTCGGATGGACGTGGTGGCGAACGGTTCAATGCCCAGCAAGTCGACCAATTCATTGACCGGGCGGGGATCCTTGTACAACCGGCTGACGTGACGAAGCAGCTCCATGGGACGCACGGCCTGGGGGAGACCGCCGTCCTGCAGCATCACGCCCACGCGCGCTCGAACATCCGGCGATGCCTGCCACGGATCTTCGTTGAGGAGGCGCACCGTGCCGGAGGTGGGGCGCAACAGTCCCTGTGCGCACTGCAAAGTGGTGGTTTTTCCGGCCCCGTTGGCACCCAACAACGCGGTGACCTGGCCGTGCCGGGCCGCCATGCTGAGCCCGTTGACCGCGTGCACCTGCCGACCTTTGCGTTCGAAGGTCTTGGACAGATCGGTGATGTGGAGAGCCGGGGTCTCAGCACCGGAATCGGCATCCGGTGCCTGTTGAGTGGGAGCAGCGTGGTTCAGCACCACGACAGTCTATGCGGTGGCACCTGAACCTCTCGTGTGAGGCGGATCCCACGAATGGAAGGACAGCCTTATTGGATTGGGAATGGATTAGCGCATACCCTTGTTGTGTATTGCAGATCCGCAGCAGTGTGGATCGTCACCATGGGCCGATCATCGAATCCCGCCCACACCGCAAGCAATCTTGAGGATGTCCCACACAGCATGAGTTCCCAAGCAACGGAACACGCCACTTCGGTGCGCGCAGACCACGACGAGACCACTCGTTCGCGGGTGCTGTCTCTGGTGCTTGCTCACGGCCCCGTCTCAGCGGCTCAGATCGCCAAGGACCTCGGGCTGACTCCGGCAGCCGTCCGCCGACACTTGGACGCACTGGAAGCCGAACAGATCATCGAGGTCTCCCTGGTGCGCACCACTCCGGGCGGAGCGGGACGACCCGCGCGACGCTACGTGGTGGCCGCAGAGGGGCACGATCAGCTGGGCAACGATTACCTCAGCTTGGCCCGCAAGGCGATGCTCGCTCTCGAAGAGACCGGCGGTAACGAGCTGGTCCACGAGTTCGTGGCCGAACGCATCCAAGAGATGTCGGAGAGGTACCGCCCCGTGATCAACGCGGCCGGGCCCGACGTCGAAGACCGCCTCAATGCCTTGACCGCAGAGATGAGCCGCGACGGCTTTGCCGCCTCGCACACCACCGTGACCCCGCGAGGCCCCAAGGGTGTGAGCATGCGCTCCGCCCAGCTGTGCCAGGGCCACTGCCCGGTGCGGGAGATCGCGGCGGAGTACCCCGATTTTTGTGAACTGGAAACGTCCATGATCGCCCAACTACTGGGCGTGGACGTGCGCAGGCTGTCGACCATGGCCGCCGGCGCCCACGTTTGCACCACACACGTACCGTTGCAGCGCCGCTCAACGGCAGCGACCACCCCAACTAACCAACAACCGCACGACAAGGAGGGTTGTCATGACTGAGCGCACCGTTCCCGCGGACACCGCGGGCAATAAGCCAGAAGACACCGTGATCTCCGAGATCCTGGAAATGAACCCGGAGCTCGAGGGGATCGGCCAGTACCAGTACGGCTGGGCGGACAAGAACGACGCCGGTGCCTCGGCACGCCGCGGCGTTGACGCTGACGTTGTCCGGGACATCTCGGACAAGAAGAGCGAACCCGAGTGGATGCTCAACCTGCGTCTGAAGGGCCTGAAGTTCTTCGACCGCAAGCCCATGCCCACTTGGGGCGCGGACCTGTCCGGCATCGACTTCGACAACATCAAGTACTTCGTTCGTTCCACCGAGCAGCAGGCCGGTTCGTGGGAAGAGTTGCCCGAGGACATCCGGAACACGTACGAGAAGCTGGGCATCCCCGAGGCCGAGCGCAACCGCTTGGTGGCCGGTGTGGCAGCTCAGTACGAGTCCGAGGTGGTCTACCACCAGATCCGCGAGGACCTGGAGCGCCAGGGTGTCATCTTCATGGACACCGACACCGCTCTGAAGGAGCACCCGGAGTTCTTCGAAGAGTACTTCGGCACCGTGATCCCGGTGGGCGACAATAAGTTCGCCGCTCTGAACACGGCCGTGTGGTCCGGTGGTTCCTTCGTGTACGTGCCCAAGGGCGTTCACGTGGACATCCCGCTGCAGGCCTACTTCCGTATCAACACGGAGAACATGGGCCAGTTCGAGCGCACCCTGATCATTGCCGATGAGGACTCCTACGTTCACTACATCGAGGGCTGCACCGCGCCGATCTACAAGACCGACTCGCTGCACTCCGCCGTGGTGGAGATCATCTGCAAGAAGAACGCCCGCGTTCGCTACACGACCATCCAAAACTGGTCCAACAACGTGTACAACCTGGTGACCAAGCGCGCCATTGCACACGAGGGCGCCACCATGGAGTGGGTCGACGGCAACATCGGCTCCAAGGTCACCCAGAAGTACCCGGCCGTCTACATGACCGGTGAGCACGCTCGCGGTGAGACCCTGTCCATCGCGTTCGCCGGCGAGGGCCAGCACCAGGACACCGGTTCCAAGATGGTGCACATCGCTCCGAACACCTCTTCCTCCATCGTCTCCAAGTCGGTGGCCCGTAACGGTGGCCGGTCCGCGTACCGCGGTCTGGTCCAGGTGCGTGAGGGTGCCAAGCACTCCAAGTCCAATGTGGTGTGTGACGCCTTGCTGGTGGACACCATTTCCCGTTCGGACACGTACCCGTACGTGGACATCCGCGAGGACGACGTCACCATGGGCCACGAGGCCACGGTGTCCCGTGTGTCCGAGGAGCAGTTGTTCTACCTCATGCAGCGCGGTATGGCCGAAGAAGAGGCCATGGCCATGATCGTCCGTGGATTCGTGGAGCCCATTGCTCGCGAGCTGCCCATGGAGTACGCCCTTGAACTCAACCGCCTGATCGAATTGCAGATGGAAGGATCCGTTGGCTGATATGTCCACAACCGACCAGACCGTACGACACGGTAAAGAAGCCGCCGACAAGGTGGACGGTGTCCCCACGGGTGAGGATCGCGTTGCCATTCCGGGCATGAGCCAGGAAGGTGAAGTTCTCCAGGAGGGCCGCAACCAGGCCGGTGAGCCGGAGATCCGGCACACCCAGCACGGTGACATCTCCGGTGTCCCGGACTCCTCCCGCGCGGGCCGTTTCACCTCCTACAAGGTGGAAGAATTCCCCAAGTTGACCCCCAAGCTCGAGGACTGGCGGTTCACCCCGCTCAAGCGTCTCAAGGGCTTGGACGAGGTCGAGCTGACCGGTGCCGCACCCGCCGTCGAGGTCGTCTCGGGCGAGGGCCAGGTCACCGTGACCACCGTGGGGCGCGACGACGCTCGCATCGGGAAGGCCGGCATCCCCGAGGATCGTGTCTCCGCCAACGCGTGGAGCGCCTTCACCGAGGCCACCGTCGTGTCCGTTCCGGCCAACGTCGAGGCCGATCAGCCGCTGCTGATCGACATCAACGGCTCGTCCATGGACCCGGCCGCCCAGCACATTGTGATCGAGTCCGGTGCCAACTCCAGCGCCCTGGTGGTGCTGCGTCACCGCGGCCAGGCCGTGCTGTCCCAGAACGTCGAGTTCCAGGTGGACGAGGGCTCCAAGCTGACCGTGGTGTCGATCCAGGAATGGGACGACAACTCGGTGCACGCCTCCGCTCAGCAGGCCACCATTCAGCGTGATGGCTCCTTCAAGCACGTGCTGATCTCTCTGGGTGGCGATCTGGTGCGCGTCACGCCGTCGACCCGCTTTGCCGCCCAGGGTGGCAACGTGGAGATGTACGGCCTGACCTTCGTGGACGAAGGCCAGCACCTCGAGTCTCGTTTGTTCGTGGACCACTCGCAGCCGCGCTGCCGCTCCCGCGTGACCTACAAGTCCGCGCTGCAGGGCGAGAACGCGCACGGCGTGTGGGTGGGCGACGTCCTGATCCGCGCCGAGGCCGAGGGCACCGACACCTACGAGCTCAACCGCAACCTGATCCTCAATGACGGTCCCCGCATGGATTCCGTCCCCAACCTGGAGATCGAAACCGGCCTGATCGCCGGCGCCGGTCACGCATCCACCACGGGTCAGCTGGACGATGAGCACCTCTACTACCTGATGTCTCGCGGTATCCCGGAGGACGACGCCCGCCGCCTGGTGGTTCGTGGCTTCCTGTTCGAGATCATCCAGCAGATCGGTGTGGAGTCCATCGAGGAACAGCTGCGCACCAGCGTTGAAGAAGAGCTCGCGCGTCACGAGAACTGACTCGTAGACCGCCCACCAAAACTTTTACCCAAGGAGAATCACCACATGTCTGTACTGGAGATCAAGGACCTCCACGCGTCCGTCATCCTGGACGACGAGACCACCAAGCCCATCCTCAAGGGCGTGAACCTCACCATCAATTCCGGTGAAGTGCACGCGATCATGGGCCCCAACGGTTCCGGTAAGTCCACGCTGGCTTCGACCATTGCCGGTCACCCCAAGTTCCAGGTCGATTCCGGTTCCGTGACCCTGGATGGTCAGGATGTCCTGGAGATGTCCGTGGACGAGCGTGCTCGTGCCGGCCTGTTCCTGGCCATGCAGTACCCGGTGGAGATCCCCGGTGTGACCACCTCGAACTTCCTGCGTTCGGCCAAGACCGCGATCGACGGCGAGGCCCCCTCGCTGCGCACCTGGACCAAGGACGTCAAGGCTTCCATGGAGAAGCTGAAGATCGATCCGGCCATGATCCAGCGCAACGTCAACGAAGGCTTCTCGGGTGGCGAGAAGAAGCGCCACGAGATCCTTCAGCTGGAACTGCTGCGCCCCAAGATGGCTCTGCTGGACGAGACCGACTCCGGTCTTGACGTGGACGCCCTCAAGGTCGTCTCGGAAGGCGTGAACCGTGCGCTCACCGAGCAGAACACCGGCATCATGCTGATCACCCACTACACCCGCATCCTGCGTTACATCAAGCCGCAGTTCGTGCACGTCTTCGCGGATGGCCGCATTGTGGACGAGGGCGGCCCCGAGTTGGCTGATCGCCTTGAAGAAGAGGGTTACGACCGCTACATGAGCGTGGCCAAGTAACCTGCCTTTCACCACGTCGCTTGAGGAGGGTTCCAGATGAGCGAAACCACCGAAGAAACACTGTCCGCCGAGGCCCCGGGCCCCAACGGTCAGCCGTCCCTGAACGAGGTCAAGACCGCGTTGGAAAACGTGATCGACCCCGAGCTGGGCGTCAACATTGTTGACCTGGGCCTGCTGTACGGCCTGGTCTACCAGGACGACAATTCACTGCGCCTGGACATGACTCTGACTACCGCAGCGTGCCCGCTGCAGGACGTGATCGAGGAACAGGTTTCGCAGAACCTGGGAACCATCATCGACGAGTGGCACGTGAACTGGGTCTGGATGCCGCCGTGGGGTCCCGAGCGGATCACCGAGGACGGGCGCGATCAAATGCGTGCCCTGGGCTTCAACATTTAGTCCGGTTCTCATCAGCGCGAGGGCGCGGGGTCTCTGACCTCGCGCCCTTTCGCGTGTCCGGGACGTTCAGATTTTCGACGACGACGCCGCTCGCTTCCTTTCCTGCGTTGCCCGGCTGCGGTGTTAGGTTCGGAATCAAAGATGTGATCTAGGAGAGGACGTGGCCGTGGAACGGCACCTACCCCAGTTGTCCGAACTCAAGCCGCTCATGCAGTTCGGCAAGTTCAACCCGGACCGCAGGGCCGCCCGGCTCGCGAAGGCCGCCGATATCGAAGCACTCAGGGCGATTGCGCGGCGTCGTACCCCCAAGCCCGCGTTCGACTACGTGGACGGCGCGGCCGGTCTGGAACTGACGTACAAGCGCAGCCGCGAGGCCTTCGAATCCGTGGAGCTGCTGCCCAA
>JAFAAV010000053.1 GCA_023426375.1 Actinomycetes bacterium
CGGCGCGGCGGGGGGGGGGGGCCCCCGGCCCGGCCCCCCCCCCCCCCCCCCCCGGGGCACCCGAGACTTCGGGTGCTCGCCGGCCACCGTTCGGTACGCGATTGCGCAAGGCCATGCTCACGCACGGGCCGTTGTGCGTGGGCATCGACCCGCACCCGGCGTTGCTGGAGGCATGGGGCCTGCCGTACTCGGTGGCGGGTCTGGAGAAGTTTTCTCTGACTGTGGTCGAAGCCGCCCAGGGGCACGCAGCCACGTTGAAACCTCAGGTGGCGTTGTACGAAGCGTTCGGTTCGGCGGGGATGGCGGTGCTCGAACGCGTGCTCAAGGAATCCCGTGACGCGGGTGTATTGACCATTGCCGATGCCAAACGCGGTGACATCGGATCCACGATGGCTGCTTACGCCACCGCGTGGCTCTCGGACGACTCGCCGCTCGCAGCGGACTCCGTGACCTTGAGCCCGTATCTGGGCTTCGAATCACTGCGCCCGGCCTTGGACCTTGCTCACGAAACAGGTCGGGGCACCTTTGTGCTTGCATTGACATCGAATCCCGAGGGCGCCAGCGTGCAACACGTGGGGGGCCATGAATCGGTTGCCAAGACAATCCTTAATGCTGTGCAGCATGAAAACCTTCGGGATACCGCTGCAGCCTCGGGAAATACAGTGGCCGGCGTCACAGAGAACCGTGACGAGAGGGCTCCACAGGAAAATCGTGACCAAATCGTTATAAATGGGAAAAATAACACTTTGGGGTCTTGTGGAGTGGTTATCGGCGCAACGGTTTCGGATGCCCTCTCACAACTGGCGATAAACCTCCAAGGCTTCAATGGCCCTATCCTTTCCCCGGGTTACGGGGCTCAGGGGGCTGATGCCCGCGCGGTGGCCGGGGTGTTTGACCAAGTCAGCGGGAATGTTCTTGCCAATTCATCACGGGGGGTCTTGCGGCACGGTCCGGACCTTTCCGCATTGCGTTCAGCAATGCAACGTTCCGGTGATGAACTTAGCGCCGCGTTATACGGCTGAATCGCTTCTCCGAAAAGGGCGTAAACACCATAGAAATCCCTGATCAGGGGCTATTCGTGGTGTTTACGTCCTTATTAATGTCGGGTACTTTTCCGATAGCGGCTACCCCCCAGATCCGCTACTGCAGGCGTGTGGGAGCGCACGCAGAGCAACCAGAGGAGAGAGATCCACATGGCATTACGTCCTTTGACAGATGAAGAGCGAGCGCGGGCACGTGAGAAGGCGACTGCCGCGCGAACAGTGCGGGCGGAGGTGAAGAAAGCACTGCGTGATGGCACCATGACCGTGGCCGAGGTACTGCAGCGCGGCGACAGCGATGAAGCCGTGAGGCGACTGAAGGTCACGGACCTGCTCGAAGCCACCCCCGGAATCGGCAAGGTTCGGTCGGCGGCCATCATGGACCAGATCGGAATTGCACGGACCCGCCGGGTGCGTGGGTTGGGGCAGCACCAGCGTCGGGCCTTGATCGACTACCTCGACCGGTGATCCGAGACGCACGGGTACGGGTGCTCGGTGAGCAGCGGCACATTGTTGTGAACGCGGCTGGATGATCCCACCGATTGGCCCGTTGGTACAGTGGCGGAACAAGTTTTACTTGTTCCGCCACTTCTTTGTCCCGGAGGTAGATGTGCCCGTCAAACCAACCGTCACCGTGCTGGCTGGACCCACGGCGGTCGGAAAGGGCACCGTCTCCACCTACATTCGCGATCACTACCCGCAGGTGTGGTTGTCGGTTTCGGCCACCACGCGTGCCGCCCGCCCCGGCGAAGTGGACGGCGTCCATTACTTCTTCGTCTCTGATGGCGAGTTCGATTCCATGGTGTCCAACAACGATTTGTTGGAGTGGGCCGTGGTACACAACTCGCACCGCTACGGCACGCCCCGCCAGAAGGTGGACGAGGCTCTGGCCCAGGGCAGGAGCGTGTTGCTGGAGATTGATCTGCAGGGAGCACGCGAAATCAAGCGCACCCTGCCCAGCGCTCAGTTCGTGTTTTTGGCCCCGCCCAGCTGGGATGAAATGGTGGCACGATTGGTCGGTCGCGGGACGGAAACACCCGAGCAGCAGCAGCGGAGGCTGGAAACAGCTAAAGTAGAGCTTGCGGCGCAACCAGAATTCGATCACACGGTGATCAATGACAGCGTGGAGCGCGCCGCCGCAGAACTTGTAGAGCTCATGGGGTTGCCCGCCCAGCAGCGGGACTGACCGCTGATCGCCACGCATCCAGCCCGCACGGCCAGGAGCCTACCCATTACCAAGAAGTCCATGACAGGAGTCATTCACTCGTGAGCACAGATTACGAAGGCATCGTCAACCCGCCCATCGACCGGTTGCTCGGCAAGACCGATTCCAAGTACGGGCTGGTCATCTTCGGTGCTCGTCGTGCCCGTCAGATCAACGCGTACTACTCGCAGTTGCACGAGGGCCTGTTCGAGTACGTGGGTCCGCTCGTGGACACCCAGCTCAACGAGAAGCCGCTGTCCATCGCGTTCCGAGAGATCGACGAGGACCTGATCGAGACCACCGAGGTCGATCACGCCGGATTCTCCGCCAACGGCCAGCTCGTTACCGAGGAAGCGGCTTCCGCTGATGTGTTCGGCGGCGACTTCTTCGCTCAGGGAACCGATGAGGCCTCCGCGCCCATGTTCTCCGACAGCGCCGAGGTACCCGCGGACGAGGTCGCTGAGGTCACGGAGAACGTCGAGACCGAGGAACCCACCGAGAAGTGACGGTTCCGCACACTTCGGATACCCCCGCTCCCTCCCAGCCGACCGCGCCGTTGCGCGTGGTCCTGGGTGTGGGCGGGGGTATTGCCGCATATAAGGCCGCTCTCCTGACCCGCTTGTTCACCGAGGCCGGCCACCACGTGGTTCCCATGCCCACCGCAGCTGCCCTGGAATTCGTGGGGGCACCCACGTGGGAAGCGCTCACGGGGGAGCCGGTTTCCACCTCGGTGTTCGATCGTGTGGACACCGTCAATCACGTCTCCCAGGGCCAGCAAGCGGATCTGGTGGTCATTGCGCCCGCAACCGCGGACCTGATGGCCAAGATCGCTCACGGGCTCGCGGACGACTTGCTGACCACCACCGTGCTGGCTTCGCGCGCTCCGGTGGTGCTGGCGCCCGCGATGCACACGGAAATGTGGCTCAATCCCGCCACGCAGCGCAACGTGGCGTTGCTACGCGAGCACGGCCACACGGTGATCGACCCGGATTCCGGACGACTCACGGGCAAGGACAGCGGCCACGGCCGCCTTCCCGAACCCCAGAGAATTTACGACGCCGCACTGGCCGTCCACGCGCAAGGTACCGAGGCGACGTCGTCGGGCCCACTGGCCGGACGGCGGGTGTTGATCACCGCGGGAGGAACCCGCGAAGCGTTGGACCCGGTGCGGTTCCTGGGCAACCGGTCCTCGGGTAAACAAGGGATCGCCCTGGCCGAGGCCGCCCGGGACGCCGGTGCCACAGTGCACCTGATCGCCGGACACGTGGAAACCGAGCTGCCCGGCGGCGTCGAGATCACGAATATTTCCTCTGCACTGGAACTTCACGACGCGACCCGAGCCGCGGCTGACTACGCGGACGTGGTCATCATGGCCGCGGCGGTGGCGGACTACCGCCCGGTGTCGGTCGGGGAGCACAAGATGAAGAAGTCCGAGGACGGCTCCGACCCCGTGATCGAACTGACCCGGAATCCGGACATCCTGCGCGCCCTCGTGGACGACCGCCAGGACAGCGGCCGCGAGCAGCTGATCGTGGGATTCGCGGCGGAAACCGGCGATGGAGAGCATTCCGTGTTGGATTTCGGTCGAGCCAAACTGCAACGCAAGGGCTGTGACCTGCTGGTCGTCAATGAGGTGGGCACGTCCAAGGTCTTCGGCCAGGACACCACGGAGGTCACGGTGCTGTCCGCGGGCGGCAGCGAGGACGCGCATGCGGCCGGGACTAAGGCTGAAGTGGCGCAATTCATCGTGGATCGCGTGGGCATCAAACTGGGAGTCTGAGTGGACGGGTACTCTTGGACGGTGACCGAATCTAGCCCCCACCTGAGAATTTTCACCTCCGAATCCGTGACGGAGGGACACCCGGACAAAATCTGTGACCAGATCTCGGATTCCATCCTGGATGCGCTGCTGACCGAGGACCCGGAGTCCTCGGTGGCCGTGGAGACCATGGTGACCACCGGACTGGTTCACGTGGCCGGTGAAGTCAAGACCAAGGCGTACGTGGAGATCCCGCACATCGTGCGTAAGTGCCTGTTGGACATCGGCTACAACTCGTCCGTGCACGGCTTCGACGGTGAGTTCTGCGGCGTGTCCATCAGCGTTGGTGAGCAGTCCAGTGAAATCCACGACGGCGTGTACAACTCCCTCGAGAGCCGTTCCGGCACGGCCAAGGACCCGCGCGATATCCAGGGCGCGGGGGACCAGGGGCTGATGTTCGGTTACGCATCGGATGAGACGGACGTGCTCATGCCGGCTCCCATCTCCATTGCTCACCGCTTGTCGGAACAGCTCACCCGTGTGCGTAAGACGGCAGTGCTGCCCAACCTCCGTCCTGACGGCAAGACGCAGGTGACCCTGGGTTACGACGGGCACACGCCCGTGTCCGTGGAGACCGTGGTGGTGTCCTCGCAGCACGCCGAGGGCTACGACCTCAACCAACTGGCCACGGACCTCACGCAGTCCGTGATCGATCCCGTACTGGCTGATTCCGGGTTAGACCTGTCCAACACGGAAATCATCGTGAATCCCGCCGGAAACTTCGTCCGCGGAGGTCCCGTGGGTGACGCCGGGTTGACCGGTCGCAAGATCATCGTGGATACCTACGGTGGCATGGCCCGTCACGGCGGTGGTGCATTTTCCGGTAAGGACCCGTCCAAGGTGGACCGCTCGGCCGCTTACGCCATGCGCTGGGTCGCCAAGAATGTTGTGGCCGCCGGGCTGGCACGCCGCGCTGAAGTGCAGGTTGCTTACGCCATTGGCCAGGCACGCCCGGTGGGTCTGTACGTGGAGACCTTCGGCACCGAAACCGTGGATCCGCAGCGCATCGAGAAAGCCATCCTGGAGGTCTTCGACCTGCGTCCGTTGGCCATCATCGAAGAGTTGAACCTCAAACGCCCCATCTACGCCAAGACGGCGGCGCACGGTCACTTCGGCCGCACCGACCCCGATTTCACCTGGGAGCGCACCGACCGCGTCGAGGCGTTGCGTTCCGCCGCGGGACTGTGAGCGAGCGTTCCGGGTCGGGGGACACCCCTGACCCGGACGCTGCCCCGGAGCAACTCTCCCTGGTCGGGTTGCCCGAACCGGAGCCCACACCCAAGAAATCCGACCTTCCTGTGGGGGCCGAAGGCCCGGCACCCGAGAACCCCATTGCCAAGGTGTTGCTGGACGCCTACGTTCCGCACCTGGATCGGCTCTTCGACTACCGCGTGAGCGCCGGTCTCGACCAGGACGCCGTGGTGGGAGCCAAGGTGTCCATTCCGTTCTCCGGTCGGCTCATGACCGGGTGGATCGTGGACCGCGTTGCCGAGTCCGACGTGACCGGTCGTCTCTTGAGCATCCGCAAGGTGCTTTCTCCCTTGCCCGTGCTCAAACCGGTCATTGTGGAACTGGCCCAAGCAGTGGCCGCCCGTTCTGCCGGGACCGTGTCGGATGTTCTCCGTGTCGCCGTGCCACCGAGAGTTGCTCGCGTCGATAAGGAAATGCTGGCGCGTCTGAAAGCGGCCGCGGCCAAAGACTCCGTGTCCGAGGAATCCGTGACTGAGGAATCTGAGGCGACCGACGCGGAGAAACCCGAGCCGGCGACGTCGGCGGAGGAAGAGGCCGACGTGCCGGTCACCGTGCCGCGCGACCTGTGGCGCTATTACGACGGTGGTCCCGAGTGGCTCACAGCGGTCACCGAAGGTGCGTCGGCCCGCGCGGTGGTCGAAGTCCTGCCGTCCCCGGAGGACCACGACTGGGCCCTCCTGACGGCAGCTGCCATGGCGGCCACCTATGATGCCGGCCACGGGGCGTTGGCCGTGGTGCCCGACTACAAGTCGCTCGAGCGGCTGGCGGCGGCTCTGGAGCCGCTGGTCGGATCTGAGCGCGTGGTGCGACTCCACGCCGACGACGGCCCAACGCCGCGGTACCGCGGCTATATGGAGCTGTCCCTGGGCCATAAACGCTTGGCGATCGGCACGCGTTCCGCCGCCTATGCACCCGTTCACGATCTGCGCCTGGTGTGCTGTCATGACGACGGGGACACGAGTTACGTGGAACAACGCGCGCCGTATCAGCACACGCGTGATGTGTTGTTGCTGCGTGCCCAGCAGGAGGACACGGCGGCACTGCTCACGGGTTACAGCGTGAGCCCGGAGGCTCAACGACTCATCACGACCGGGTGGGCGGCCCATCTTCGCCCCGAGCGAGCCACACTGCGGCAGAACTCGCCGCGTGTTGAAGCAACGTCGGATTCGTTCAACTTGTCCCGGGATCCGATGGCTGCGCGTGCGCGTTTGCCGCATGAGGCATTCCGGGTGGCACAGCAGGCGCTCAGTCGCGGCCCGGTGTTGGTTCAAGTTGCTCGGCGCGGATATGCGCCGTTCGTGGCCTGCGAGCGCTGCCGCATGCCGGCCCGTTGCCGCGGCTGTGGGGGATCGCTGTCGCTGCGTTCGAGACGAGAGGCACCCGTATGCACGTGGTGTGGTCGCAACGCCCACGGGTGGCAGTGCCAGGAGTGTGGGTTCCAGCGCCTGCGGCTGAGCAAGGTGGGAGCGTTGCGCACCGCGGAGGAACTGGGCCGTGCGTTCCCGCAGGTTCCGGTGATCTCGTCGAGTGCCGAACACGTCCGAGCCGATGTGGGCTCCGATCCGGCGCTGGTGGTGGCCACTCCGGGAGCCGAACCGGTCGCGGAAGGTGGTTATGCCGCTGCGTTGCTGTTGGACGGCAATGAAATGCTTGCGCGGCCGTGGTTGCGGGCCGAAGAACAGACCCTGCGGCGCTGGTTCAATGCTGCGGCACTCGTGCGGTCTTCATCGCTGGGTGGAACCGTGGTCGTGACCGCGGATCACGATCAGGCGGTCGGTGCACTGGTGCGCTGGGACCCGTCAGGACACGCCTACAGGCAACTGCAGGAACGTCACGAGCTCGGCTTACCGCCGGCAGTGCGGACAGCGGCCCTCACCGGGCCCCGCGATGCGCTCACCGCGACCCTCCGCGACCTGGATCTACCGCCTCAGGTGAATGTGGTGGGGCCCGCACCCATGAAAGACCACGTGGGTGGCTGGTCCGACGAGGGCGATCCGGGGACGTTGGCCGGCCTCGCCACGGAGGACGAGCCGCAATACCGGGCGCTGCTGTTCTTCAGCTTTGGGATCGCGCCGCAGATCACCGCCGCGTTACGGGCCGAGAAGGTGCGGGCCTCAGCGTTGCGCGAGCACGCGGTGGTCAACGTGCGCTGCGATATTACTGATCTGTTGTAGCGGGGTCCCCGCCCTTGTTGATCTCGGTCTCGAACGCGACGGGGGTTCCATGTTCCACCGTCCGTGAGACGGTGCAGTACTTGTCGTGGGAGAGCTTGACGAGTCGGTTGACCAGTCCGGCAGCCTTGCGCCCACCTTCGTCATCGGGGAACGACAGGGTGAAGGAGAGGTTCAGGTCCTCCAGGCGACTTCCGCCGTTTTCTTCGGTCACCTTGTTGCCGCTTGCCTCGACCCGGAAATCCGTGGGTTCGGAACTGCGCGAGGTGACGGTGTCCACGTCGATCGAGGAGCAACCCGCGATGGCGGCCAGCAACAATTCCACCGGGGACATCAGGTCTTCACCACGGCCGAACGTGACCTCGACACCGGCCGCATTACGAGCGACGTAGCGGTTGGTTGCTTCACGAGTCAGTTCGATGGAATGCGTAGGGTTCTGGTTTTCGCTCATGGGTTCATGATGTCACCCAGATTCGAGTGAGTCGTGACTGCCTGGGGCGCGCCGGAGCGTGCCTGGCTACGGCAGTGCAGGCAGTTTCTTCTCGAATAACCACTCGTGCAGCAACGGCTCAACCGCCCGTCCGCTGACCTCGGATGCCAGTGCCAGGAATTCGGCCGTCGTTACGTTCCCGCAGCGATTCTGCGCGGTCCACCGCTGCAGAATCGTGAAGAACGTCTGATCGCCCACGGACATCCGCAGCGTGTGCAACGTGAGTGCGCCGCGCACGTAGACGCGGTCGTCAAACATCTTCTTCGGACCGGGATCCCCGATCACCAGTTTCTGTTTCGACGCGGACAGCTCCGCGTAGGCTTCACGCGCTTGAGCTTGGGCCGGGTGGCGGCCGGAGGCCTCGGACCACAACCACTCTGCGTAGTGCGCGAAACCTTCATTGAGCCAGATATCCGACCAGGACGCGGGAGTCACTGAGTTTCCGAACCACTGGTGGGCCATCTCATGGGCGATGAGGCGCTCGGACTCCCAGGACTCCGTCATGTGGTTAGGTCCGAAAATGGACAGCGGCTGTGACTCGAGGGGAATCTCCAGCTCGTCGTCGGTCACAACCACCCCGTAGTAGTCGAACGGGTACGCCCCGAAGCGCTGTTCGAACACCGCCATCATCGCGTGCTGCTTCGCCAGCACGTGCTGAGCTTGTGCCCACAGATGTTCACCACAGGCCAGGGTCAGTGGCACACGTGACGGGGGATAGCGACCCGGTTCCACGGGCCCCCTCCGGTACTGGCCCATCTGCACGGTGGCCAAGTACGTGGCTACGGGCTCGCGAGACTCCCAGGTCCACGAGGTTCGGTCGCCGTGCTGATCCACCGCCACCAGATCACCGTTGGAAATGGCCGTGTAATCGGAATCCACCAGTACCGAGACCCGGAACGTTGCTTTCTGACTCGGGTGGTCGTTGCACGGGAACCATGTGGCCGCTCCGACCGGCTGCCCGGCCACCAGAACGCCGTCGGAGAGTTCTTCCCAGCCGATATCGCCCCACGCGCCAGAGGCAGGCGATGGCGTTCCCGCGTAGTGGATTTCCACCGTGAGAGCCTCCTCCACGAAGAATCCCTCGCGGGCCTCCACGACCACCTTGTGCTTGGAGTGCTTGAACGCACTGAGCTGTCCGTTGACGAGCACCCGCTCCACCGTCAGGCCCTCAAGGTCCAGGGACAGGGCAGAACAGTCCTCCAGCACCCGGGCGTCCAACACGGCTCGCGCTCGCAGCGTGTTCGGCTGAATGTCGTAGTCCAGCGCCAGGTCGTAGTGGTTTACGCGTACCTCGGAGGTGCCGGAACGCGGTGTGTAGGGATCCAGATATCTCATGGTGCTCCTTCCCCGGAGCCCAAGGCCCGGTTCAGCCGCGTTGCTGCAGCTCGTTCGCGAGCTCCAGGAGCCGTTGCGCGGAATCCGCCCACGTGTGCGCGCGTACCCGTGCAAGTCCCCCCAGGACCCGTTCTCGCGCGAGCCGCGGATCGGCGAGCTCGCGCACCCGGGCGGCGAACGCGGCGTCGTCGTCAGCGGGGGCGTACCCCGCGGCGTCTCCGGCCACCTCCCGAAAAATGGGTGTGTCCGAACAGACTACGGGAGCCCCGGCCGCGAAGGCCTCGATGAGCGGCAGGCCGTAACCTTCGGCGCGCGAGGCCGTCAGCAGTGCCGCGCACGAGGACAGGAGGTCTTGGTACTCGGCATCGGTCACGCCGCGATGAAAGACGACGTTGCTAACGGGGCCCGCGAGGGCCCGTAGCTCGTCTTCGCGGACCGGCGAGATCCGGGAGAGCACGTGCAGCGTGTAGTCGGGCAGCTGCGCGGCCGCGCGCACCAGCGTCTCCACGTTCTTGTACGGCAGGAAGGACCCCATGTAGAGCAAGTCCTTGCTGCGGTTTTCGAGCCGAGCGAGAGCTTCGGTCTCGCTCACAGCCGCCGACGACGCCGCATTGGGCACCACGCGCACGTCCCGTTTGGTGAGGCGGTGGGCCAGGATCTGTTCGCGAGAGGTTTCGGACACGGTGACCACCGCGTCCGCGCGGTTGAGGGCAATCCGCTGCGGCCACCACGCCTTGTGGTAGGCCCGCCACCCCCATTGAATGGGCAGCGGTAGGTCCGAGGGCGGCTGCGGGTGCTCGTAGTAGATCAGATCGTGGAGGGTGAGGATCAGCTTGTACCGCCGACCCAGCGACCCCATCGTCTGCATGGGGGAGAACACCACGTCCGGGCGGTACCGATTGAGCTCCAGGGACGTGAGCGCCTCGCCCGGCGAGGTCACGGACGGCCCCGTGATGTGGGGAAGCTCCGGGAAGTGCTCCGGCTGTGCGGGATCACTGATGAGAGCGGCCAGCCGGACCCGGGGGTCATCACGGGTCAGCTCGGCGAGCGCTGTGAGGAGTTCAGCGCTGTACCGGCTGATGCCGTCGTGATGGTCGGTGCGGATGTAACGGGCGTCGAAGAGGAATTTCACGGGCGGTTATCACCGGCACCGCGCTCGTTACGGTCCCGGCGCTCGCGGAACGCCTGCTGGGCGGCCTGTTCACGAGCCAGCGGGTCCTGGCGAATGATCGGCGTCATGCCGGTGAGCTGATCGGGCGTGGACTCGATGGTGTCTGCCAGGGGGAGTTCGGCGTGGACGTCCAGCGGTTCGGGCGCGGGAGAAGACAGGAAATCGTCGATGTACTCGGCCGCCAGGCGCGGGGCTTCGTAGTGGATCAGGTGACCGGTCTCCGGGATGATCTCCAGTCGATGGCTGCGGATCCACGAGGCCATGGTCTGTTGGGACTGCACGGACCCCAGATCGTCCTCAGCGCCCACGATCAGGAGGGTGGGCATGGTCAACTGCATGGCGACCTCCGCCACGGTGCCGGAAATGGACGCCTGATACGCCTCATGCAGGACATCACGGTTGGCGAAGGTGGAGAAGTAGGACTCGTGCTGGCGCAGCGCGTACTTCTTGACCTCGGGATCCTTGGACTTGACCATCACGTCGGTCATGAGTTTCACCACGGATCCAGAGGACAGAAGTTTCGCGCCCAGGGCCCGGGGCAGGGACTTACCCACACCGTAATAGAGCTCCGTGAGGCGCGTGAGTTTCTTGTGCTTGCCGTCCAACGCAGGTTCGGAGATGGGGTTGATCAGGATCAACCGCCTCACCATGGCCGGGAAGTCCACGGCGAAATGGGAGGCGATGATCGATCCGAACGAGTGGCCCGCCACGATGATGCCGCTGTCACCGTCCGGGGACACGGCGCCGTCGGTCAGTGCCGTGATGAAGTCCCGAGCGAAGGTCACGTAGTTCGGGATGTCGTGCTCACGGTCGGTGAAGGGCTCGGAACGACCGAAGCCCGGAAGATCGGGCACGACCACGTGGTACTTGTCACGGAGTTCGGTAGCGATCAGCTGCAAACCGTGATGGTCCCCGCGAAAACCGTGGAACATCACGAGGAGTGGTTTGCGTTTCTTGTCCGCGTCGTAGAACCAGTACCTGACCTTGTATCCGTCCAGTTGAACGCTGCGGCGTTCGGCGTACGGATTATCCACGGTGACCTCCAAGTCATGGGCTAGCGGCGGGTCCATGGTAACCGCCCGGACCGAGAGCACGCCGCAGTTGCGGCGCTGGTCTAAACTGGCGGGAGATCCCCATGTCATTCCGCGTGGAATCACTATGCCGCCGCTTACCCCTGGTAACGGTGGCTCGCGGATGACCTAACTATGTGATGTGAAGGCGAGGCACGTGAGCGCGCAGAACACCCCGGAGACGGGAACCGAGTACGACTTCCACCGAATTGAGGCCGCGTGGCCCCAGTTCTGGGAGGAGCAGCAGGTGTACAAGCCCCTCGACGACGGTTCTAAGCCCCGGCGGTACGTGCTGGACATGTTCCCCTACCCCTCCGGTGACCTGCACATGGGTCACGCCGAGGCGTTCGCCATGGGAGACGTGGTGGCCCGCTACTGGAAGCACCGCGGCTTCGACGTGATGCACCCCATCGGCTGGGATTCCTTCGGCCTGCCTGCGGAGAACGCGGCCATCAAGCGCAACACCCACCCGGCGGAGTGGACCTACCGCAACATCGACACGCAGAAGAAGTCGTTCCAGCGTTACGCGATCAGTGCGGACTGGACACGGGAGATCCACACCTCGGATCCCGAGTACTACCGCTGGACCCAGTGGCTGTTCCTGCAGTTCTACAAGCACAACCTGGCCTACCGGAAGGACTCGCCGGTCAACTGGTGCCCCACCGACCAGACCGTGCTGGCCAACGAGCAGGTCGTCAACGGACTGTGCGAGCGATGCCACACACCGGTGACCAAGAAGTCCCTGAACCAGTGGTACTTCAAGATCACCGATTACGCGGACCGGCTCCTGGACGACATGAAGGAGTTGGAGGGCCACTGGCCCGAGCGCGTGCTGGCCATGCAGCGCAACTGGATCGGCCGTTCCGAGGGCGCACACGTGAACTTCGTGATCGAGGGTGCCCCCGCCGAGGGCGCGGACGCCTCCGACACGTCCGGGCGCACCGTCACCGTGTTCACCACCCGCCCGGACACCCTCTACGGCGCCACATTCTGCGTGGTCGCCGCGGATGCCAAGATCGCCGGTGAGATCGTCGACGACGAGCACCGTGCGGCATTGGAGGAATACCAGGAGAACATCAAGGCGCTGTCGGACATCGACCGCCAGGCCACCGACCGCACCAAGACCGGTGTCTTCCTGGGACGCTACGCCGTCAACCCGCTCAATGGGGAGAAGCTGCCCGTGTGGGCCGCTGACTACGTGCTGGCCGACTACGGCACCGGCGTGATCATGGCCGTGCCCGCTCACGATCAGCGCGACCTGGACTTCGCTCGCGAATTCGACCTGCCCGTGCGCGTGGTCGTGGACACCGGCGAAGAGGACCCCGCGGTCTCCGGCGTGGCCACCATCGGTGACGGTCAGCTGGTCAACTCCGGCCCGCTGGACGGTCTGCCCAAGACCGAGGCGATCGCCAAGGCCATCGACATCGTGCGCGAAGCCGGCACCGGCGAGCGCCACATCAACTACCGCCTGCGTGACTGGCTGCTGTCCCGCCAGCGCTTCTGGGGCGCACCCATCCCCATCATTCACTGCGAGGCCTGCGGCGAGGTGCCGGTCCCCGAGGACCAGCTGCCCGTGAAGCTGCCCGAGAACCTGCGCGGTGAGGAACTCTCGCCCAAGGGGCAGTCCCCGCTTGCGGCGGCGTCGGACTGGGTGAACGTAACCTGCCCCGAGTGCGGCGGGCCCGCTAAGCGCGATACCGACACCATGGACACGTTCGTGGATTCGTCCTGGTACTACCTGCGTTTTGCCTCGCCCAATGATGAGAATGCCCCGTTCGACCGCGCGGAGGTGGACCGCTGGCTGCCGGTGGACCAGTACGTGGGCGGCGTGGAACACGCGATTCTGCACCTGCTCTACAGCCGGTTCTTCACCAAGGCGCTCTATGACTTCGGTCTGATCGGCTTCCAGGAACCCTTCAAGGCGCTGCTCAACCAGGGCCAGGTGCTCAACGGCGGCAAGGCGATGTCCAAGTCGCTGGGTAACGGTGTGGACCTGGGCGAGCAGCTGGATGCGTTCGGTGTGGATGCCGTGCGCCTGACCATGGTGTTCGCCTCCCCGCCCGAGGATGACGTGGACTGGGCGGATGTGTCCCCGCAAGGTTCGCAGAAGTTCTTGGCCCGCGCATGGCGCCTGGCCCAGGACAGCACCGCCGGCCCGGAGGCTGACTTCTCCGCCGGTGACAAGTCCCTGCGTAGCGTGACCCACCGAACCGTTGCGGACACCACGCAATTGCTGGATTCCGGCAAGTTCAACGTGGTCATCGCCCGCACCATGGAACTGGTCAACGCCGTGCGCAAGGCCATCGACAGCGGCCCCGGTGCCGCCGACCCCGCCGTGCGCGAGGCTGTGGAGGCCGTGGCCATCCTGCTGTCCCTGGTGGCGCCCTACACCGCCGAGGACATGTGGCACGCGCTCGGCCACGAGGACTCCGTGGTGCTCGCTCCGTGGCCCGAGGTGGACGAGGCCCTGCTCGTGGACGACACGGTCACCGCCGTGGTCCAGATCAAGGGCAAGGTCCGCGATCGC
>JAFAAV010000002.1 GCA_023426375.1 Actinomycetes bacterium
GCTCGTCCCAGCCGGCCCACCACGTACCGGTTGCCGAGGGCACGAGCAGCTGCACCGTGTCCCCGGGTGCCAGTTCGGAGCCCCACCGGGCACCGGGGCCCAAACCACCGTGTTCTTCGTCCTCGTGCACCACCACGTCGATGTCCATTTCAGGAACGTTCTCCATGGCGTGGTCGAGGCCGCCCTCCACCACGCGTGCGTCGCGAAGCGTGTAGGTGCGGATCCACCCGCGCTCGGATTCGGGGCGGGTCAAGAACTCCTGCCGCCAGCGACTCATGTCGGAGGTGTCCACCCGGACGTGCTTGCGGCCCGGCGCGGGGATCAGCACCTTGAAGTACGCATCCGCCCGGGGGCCGGGGCCGGCCTGACCCCACGGCAGAGTCCAGAGTTCCGCTCCGGCCACACTGACCCGCACCAGGTGCTCCCCCACCATTTCGGTGCGGGTCACGCGGGTCATGACGGCTTGGATGTCAGTCATTCGTCCCTTTCTCGGCTGCGTTCGGCTCGTGGGTCTCGGGTGTCGAACCCGCCGCGCGGCGAGTTCGCAACGGAACCACCAGTCGGGCGTCGGATTCGGGATCGTGCAGGACCCGGGCGGGCATCCCGAAGACCTCGCTGACCGTGTGATCGGTCATGACGTCTTCCGCGGTACCCGCGGCCAGCACTGCCCCGTCTTTAATGGCCACCAGCTGGTCCGCGTACCGGGCCGCCATGTTCAGTTCGTGCAACACCATGACCAGGGTGATCCCTCGCTGTCGTTGCAGGTCCGCAAGAATGTCCAGAACTTCCACCTGGTGGGCGATGTCCAGGTACGTGGTGGGTTCGTCCAGCAGCAGCACGTCCGTCTGCTGGGCGAGTGCCAGCGCGATCCAGACTCGCTGCCGTTGACCGCCCGAGAGTTCGGTGACCTGCCGGTCCAGGTAATTCTCCAGACCGGTCAGTTCGACGGCTTCCGCCACGGCCTGGTCATCGCCGGGTCGCCAGCGCCCGAACGCACCGCGGTGAGGGTGACGCCCCCGGGAAATCAGATCCAGCACGGTGACACCTTCAGGGGCCACCGGATCCTGCGGGAGGAACCCGACGCGCCGGGCGAACTGGGTACGGGACCATGTTCCGGTGTCCTCGCCGTCCAGCAATACCTCGCCGTGGGTGGGCTTGAGCTGGCGCGCAATGGTCTTGAGCAGCGTGGATTTACCGCAACCGTTGGCTCCGACCAGCACCGTGATGGCACCGCGAGGGATGTCCAGGGAGATCTCGTTCAGCACGGGCCCCGCCCCGTAGTCCGCCGTGAGGTTGCGGATCTGCAGTGAGGTCTCCTCCGTCGCAGACGTGCCGGGTGCGGCGGAGGGAGTGGGCGGCGTCGTCAAGGGTGTCCTTTCGGCCGCTTCCTGCGCGTCGATTGATGAGTGCTCGGAGAGTTTCACGATTCAGCCTTTCCGCGACCGATCAATAGCCACAACAGGACGGGTGCGCCGGCAGCGGCGGTGACCACGCCCACGGGCAGGGCGATCCCGGGCAGGGCCTCGGCAGCGATGTAGTCGGAGACGACCATGAGTAGTGCCCCCACGAGGGCTGCATGGTGGGCCAGTCCGGCACCACCGGTGAGGCCGCGGGAGATGGGTGCGGCCATGAATGCGACGAAGGCGACCGGCCCCACCACGGACGCAGCCACGGCCACGAACACCACGGCGAGCGCGAGGGCGGCGATCCGCACCGGGAGCACACGAACACCTAGCCCGGAGGCCAGTTGGTCGCCGGTGCCCATGGCATCCACGGCGGGCGCCAACAGTGCGCACAATGGCAGCAGAACGATCAACGAAATTCCCACGAGAGCGATGTCGCTCCAGCGCGCGGAATTCAACGAACCGGTCAGCCACTGCAGGGCGTCCTGGGCCGCGTAGATATCGGAGCGCGTGAGCACGCCGTTGATACCCGCCGTGGTCAGGGACCCGGCGGCGACACCGGTGAGCACCAGGCGACCGATATTCGCTCTGGTTCCGCCGGCGGCCAGGATCACGGCGGCCATGAGCAGAAAAGCTCCGGCCAGGGAACTGACCGTCACGGCGGCTCCCGAAAGTCCGCCCAGAGTGATGGCCACGACCGCAGCCAGACCTGCCCCGAAGGAGACGCCCATGATGTCCGGGGAGGCAAGCGGGTTGCGCAGCACCCGTTGGAAGAGGTGTCCGCCCAGACCGAAACAGATCCCCGTGAGGATCCCCAACACGGTGCGCGGTAGGGTCACGTCCCACACGATGTAGCTGGCGGGACCGTCGTAGCTTCCGGCGAGTACCGAGATCAGGTCCGGGACCGCCACTACGTACTTGCCCAGGGCAATCCGAGCGAAAGAACAGATCAGTAGCAAGAGGCACAGCGCCAAGGTGACCTTGCGGAGCCTGCGGTGAGTGCGGCGTCGTCCGTCGTGGACCTCATCGACCGTGGTCGATGCGGGCTGGGAGGCCACGGGGCGGGTGGTCAGGGTTTGGCTCACGCGGTCACCACTCCCTTGCGCCGCACGATGGCCACGAGCGCGGGCGCGCCGATGATCACCAGGGCGATACCCACCTGCAGTTCACGATCCGGCAGCACAACGCGAGCCACGGTGTCCGCGAGCAGCACCACCACGGGACCAGCGAGGATGCACGCCGGAATCACGCGGCGGTAGGACACTCCCACGAACGCGCGCACGGCATGGGGTACGAGTAGGCCGCAGAACACGAGCGGCCCGGCCAACGCCGTGGCGGTGCCCGCGAGCAACACGACAGCTACACCAGCGAGCAAGCGAAGGAGCGCGGGATGGGCGCCCAGGCCTCGCCCCAGCGCATCACCCAGGCTCAAGGTGTCCAGGGAACCGCCGAGCGGCCACGCCAGGAGCAGACCCACCAGGATCACGGGCGCGGCCAGCAGCAAGAACGCGCCGTCCGGTCGTGAGAGGTCACCCACCTGCCACGTGCGGAATGAATTGAAGGTCGCCTGGTCGGTGAGCAGCATGGCGCTCGTGAGCGCGCCCAAACCGGCAGAGATCGCGGCACCGGTCAGCGCGAGGGTCACGGGACGAGCACCGCCCTTGGCCGCGGTGGCCAACCCGTACACGAGCAACATGGCCACCGCGGACCCCAGGGCCGCCAACCACAGTTGGGAACCGGGCGAAACGAGTCCGCCCACCACCGCTCCCGTGACCACAGCGCATGCGGCACCCGCGGTGAGTCCCAGGATTCCGGGTTCACCCAGTGGGTTACGCGTGGCGCCCTGCAGGAGCGCTCCGGCCACGGCGAGCGCAGCGCCGGTGAGCACGCCCGCGGCGGTGCGCCACACGCGTGACTCGACCACGGCGGCGTCGAGCGCGGGTACCCCCGAGACGGACTGGATGTCTCCCGTCAAGGCATGCGGTAGCACGGCCCAGGTGACGGACAGATCGACCGGGCGGGTCCCCACGGCCACGGATCCGACCAACGCCAAGAGCAGGCAGCCCAACAGAACCGGCCACGACAACTGATGGGTGCCCGCCGTGACCCGGCGGGGTGCGGGGACGGTCCGGGTAGCGCTCACGCTCACGAGGACTGCGACCCCAGGGCATCACGAACCGCCGGAACGTAGACGTCCACGGCGTGTGGCAAGGACAACGGTGAGGGCGCCAGCGTGGAGACCACGTCCTTCTTATTGGTCGTGAAGATCGAGTTGCCCTGGGCGACCGCGGGGATGGCTCGCAGCATGGGGTCGTTCTTGAACTTCTCGGCGGCGGCCTGGTCCTCGGCCACGCTGATGTACAGGTCGCTCTTGAGTTCGTCCGCGCGTTCCTCCGGCCACTCGCGCCAGAATTCGTCCTCGGCCACGTTGTCCTTGACCACCGGAGCCAGCTCCAGGCCAATGGCTTGGAAGAAGCGGGGGCGGGCATCGCCCGGGCCGTAGAAGCCGAGCTTCTGGGTGGTGTCACCGTAAATGAAGGTCTTACCGGCGGCGTCGCCCAGGTCCTCGCCGCGTTGGGACAGCATGTCCTCGGTCTCCTTGACCAGGTCCTCACCGGCCTGGGAACGACCCAGCGCCTGGGCCACCGCGCGCTGCTGGTCCTGCCACGAACTCACCCACGGGCCCGTGGGATAGGCCACCACGGGGGCGATCTTGGAAAGGCGCTCGTAGTCCTCCTGTGTGATGCCGGAGTTCACGGCCACGATCAGGTCCGGGGTCAACTCGGCCACTGCGGTGAAGTTGGTGCCGTCCGCTTCGTCGAACTGTTGGGGTTTCTCGCCACCCAGATCGGTCACCGCCTGGTCGAACCAGTCGGTCGAGTCGTTGGCGTTACCGCCCCACGCCACCCTGGCCACGCCCACGGGAACCACGCCCAGGGTCGCCACGAAGTCCTGGTTGTTACTTCCTCCGATGGTCACCACTCGCTTCGGTTCCGCATCCACAGTAGTGGTGCCCAAGGCGTGCTTGACCTCTACGGGAAAGCTATCGGTAGCGCTCGACGACGCCGCGGCGACGCCGGTATTCTCGCCCTCCCCACCGCGTGAACCGGTGGAACATGCGGCCAAGCCTGCGAGCGAGGCGAGCGCCAAGCCGGAACCGAGCAGGCGTCGTCGGGTCACGGCGGGCGTGTGGGCAGAGTGTGAAGATGCGGGCACTGTGGCTCCTCGAACAGTCCAATCAGATCAGGTTAGGCTAACCTAATTTATTCGAGCGGCATCTGACAAGACGACAGCGGGCCCCGCCGAAAAGTTTTTCGGTGGAGCCCGCTCAGCGCTCGATGAGTGTCAGGATTCCTTGCGGATCATCTTGTGCGGCGCGGCCTGGGCCACGGGCTTGAGCGTGAGGGTGTCGATGTTGACGTGGTGCGGCAGTTCCACGGCGAACGCGAGCACCTCCGCCACGTCAGCGCCAGTCAGGGGCTTTTCCACACCCGCGTAGACCTTGTCCGCCGCGGCCTGATCGCCGCCCATACGCATGAGCGCGAATTCGGGTGTGTGCACCAGCCCCGGTGCGATCTCCACCACGCGCACATTGTGCTCAGCTTCTTCCAGGCGCAGCGCTTCGGTCATGGCACGCTCGGCATACTTGGCCGCGTTGTACCCGGCTCCACCTTCATAGGCACGCATGGCTGCCAAAGACGTGAGGTTGACGACCGAGCCCTCACCGTTCTCTCGCAGGGTCGGCAAGAACGCGCGCGTCACTCGCATGGTGCCCATGACGTTGACCTGGTACATCCAGTCCCAGTCCTCGTCCTTGGCATCCACCACCTTGTCGGTTCCGCGGGCACCGCCGGAAATATTGAGTACCGCGTCCACGGTCTTCTGTTCGGACAGCACCTTGTCGCGCAGCGCATCGACCTGGGCGGCATCGGTGATGTCGGTCGCTGCGGCAATTGCACCGGTGCGCTGGGCCAGATCCTCGAGGCGATCCGCACGGCGCGCCACCGCGTAGACGGTCCAGCCACTGTTGCGCAGCCGTTCCACGGTGGCCTCACCGATACCGGTGGAGGCACCGGTGACCACGGCCACCTTGCCATTACCGACGGGCTTGGGATTGTCGTAGGCAGTATTTGTGTTCTGGGTCATACCCACCACCGTAGCCAACTTATTATTTCAAGATAAATACCTAATCGAACTCGATTGTTATGTTTCAGAAGCCGCTGCGGTGATCCCGCAGCCAGCCGAGGAGGACCACGGCGTTGTTGTGTTCCTCGTCCTTGGCGTCGTAGAGGAGCGTCGCACCGTTCACGTCCCGTAGGACGTGCTTGAGCTCGCTCACGTCCCCGGAGGCATCCTCGTCCAGTTCTTTCCGGTAACGCGCGGAGAACTCCTCGAACTTCTCCGGATCGTGGCCGAACCACTTCCGCAGTTCCCCCGAGGGGGCGAGTTCCTTGAACCAGTGGTCCAGTGCGGCGTGTTCCTTGCTCACCCCGCGAGGCCACAATCTGTCGACCAGGATGCGAGCGCCGTCGTCCGGGGCCTTGCCATCACGAACGCGCTTGATCTGCAACTGTGCCATGACCCCACGCTAGGCCTGTTGCGCCCGGATTGCATGAGAGACTGGGGCACATGGCACAAAAACTTGAGGGTACAGACACGCCCAATTTCAGTGACAGCGCTGCGTCCACCACCGCGGTGAACGTTCCCGACAAGCCGGCCCTGGAGGGTCTGGAGGACAAGTACTCCGCGCAGTGGCGCGAGAACGGCACGTACGCCTTCGACGAGGACACCACTCGTGAGTCCGTCTACTCGATCGACACTCCCCCTCCCACGGCCTCCGGCTCCCTGCACGTGGGACACATGTTCTCCTACACGCAGACCGACGTGATCGCCCGCTACCAGCGGATGAGCGGTAAGAACGTGTTCTACCCGCTGGGCTGGGACGACAACGGCCTGCCCACCGAGCGCCGCGTGCAGAACTATTACGGCGTGCGCTGCGAGCCAGGTAAGCCCTACATCGAGGGCTACCGTCCGCCGGAGAAGCCGGCCAAGAACCAGCGCGACTGGGACGTGGTCTCCCGCCAGAACTTCATCGAACTGTGCGAAGAACTCGCCGTGGAGGACGAGAAGGTCTTCGAGCACCTTTTCTCCACACTGGGTCTGTCCGTGGACTGGACCCGCACCTACCGCACCATCGACGCCCATTCCCGCAAGGTCTCCCAGCTGGCCTTCCTGAAGGACTTCGAAGCCGGCAACGCCTACATGGCCGAGGCCCCCACCATGTGGGACGTCACCTTCCGCACCGCGGTGGCCCAGGCAGAACTCGAGGACCGCGAACGCGAAGGCGCCTACCATCGCGTCTCCTTCCACCGCCCGGACGGCGAGAAGGTCTTCATCGAGACCACCCGCCCCGAGCTGCTGCCCGCGTGCGTGGCCCTGGTGGCCCACCCGGACGACGAGCGCTACCAGCCACTGTTCGGTACCACCGTGCGCTCTCCCCTGTTCGACGTGGAGGTCGAGGTCAAGGCCCACCCCCTCGCCAAGCCGGACAAGGGCTCGGGTATCGCCATGATCTGTACGTTCGGTGACCTCACCGACGTCACCTGGTGGCGTGAACTTGATCTGCCCACCCGCGCATTGATCGGCCGCGACGGCCGCTTCCTCGCGGAGCAGCCCGAGTGGATCGTCGACGGCGCCCCGGCCGAGAACTACGCGCAGGTCGCCGGCAAGACCGTGTTCTCCGCGCAGAAGGCCGTGGTGGAGATGCTCGAGGCCTCCGGTGATCTGGAGGGCGAGCCCAAGAAGATCATGCACCCGGTGAACTTCTACGAAAAGGGTGACAAGCCCCTCGAAGTGGTCACCTCCCGTCAGTGGTACATCCGCAACGGCGGCCGCGATGCAGAGCGCCGCGAGGCACTGATCGAGCGCGGCCGCGAGATCTCGTGGCACCCCACCTTCATGCGCTC
>JAFAAV010000018.1 GCA_023426375.1 Actinomycetes bacterium
ACCGAGGGCCGCCGATCCTATTGGATCGACGGCCCTCCTCAAATCGAAACGCGCTAGCTCACCGGTCGAACCTCGCTCCCGCAGGGTTCGACGGCAGCACGAAGAAGACCAACAGAATGAGTGATCCAAGGAAAGGGATCAGGATGAGCAAATATAGCCATCCGGACATATTTGCGTCATGGAGTCGCCGCACCGCGAGTGCGATGCTCGGAACGAGGTGGGCCAGTAGGAACACTACGAGCAACAGGGTCAGGAAGGTTCCGAGTCCGTTGGGTTCCGCCTGCCACGAGTACGAGTAGGAATTCGCGGTTGACACCGTATTGCTGCTGACCGTCTCGCTGCCCACAGTGCTGATGAGAATTGAGAGCAGGGCCTGCACCAGGAACATGTACAGCGCGACCCACCAGTACTCAGATCGGCTGGCCCGCCCCGAGAACTGGGCGTATTTCTTGTAGAACCGCTTGATCGCCTGAACCGGCCCCACGGGAACGCCCGGCTGGGAGCCCTGGTGCTGGTACCCACCCTGGTCGTAACCAGGAGCGCCACCGGGCTGATACTGGCCGGCGGCCGGAGCGGCGTCGTAATGATGGGTGTTGCCGGGCTGCTGGCCTCCCGGCTGGGAGCCATAAGAATGGGGGGTGCTCATGTCATGCCCTTTACAATTGCGAACGTTGCTATGACAGACACTATCCCTTGAGGAACAGCTGTAGCACTACCTCGCGTCAGAACGTTATGAATTCGATGCCCGGCGCTCCCCAGCAGCGTCTCGCCGGTAATTCCAAGCCGCAGACCCCTCCCTTAACTCCAGGGAACGGGTAGGTTAACGGTATTCGTTTTCGATGAGCCCCTTCAGCGGGCAGATCCCACAGATGTTCGGCGACCGCGCGGGCATCGCACGCGAGGAGTTGTCATGGCCAGCCGGATTCTCCCTGTGATCCGACAGGTTGGCGTGGTCCTGGGGTATCTCTTGGTCTACGTCATGATCTGGGCGGGCCTTGCCATGCTCATCGCGGCCATCGGCATCCGGTACTACTTCGGCAAGATCTCGTTCGGGCAGATGCGCCTCAACATCGTCACGGTCGAGACGGACGGCGGCGGTGGTCCGCTGGTCTGGATGGGCATCCTGGGTATCGGCGTGCTGCCCCTGGTCACCACCATCGGAATTGCCGTGTGGCAATTCTTCCGGCGCCGCAAGCGCCGTCGGCTGGGTTGCGACACTCGACCCCAGGGCAAGAAATGGGCCATGCGCGGCATTTCGACCGCCTTGGTTGCCGCGGTTGCGGCCGGCGGGACGACGGCGTTCGCCTCCACCGTGGGCATCGGCGACTACATCAGGTCGGCCAATTCGCCGTACAACATCGGTGACTACTATGCGGAGCCGACCGTCACGAGCGCGGAGAACAAGCGCAACCTGGTCACCATCTACTTGGAATCCGGCGAGCAGACGCTGGCAAATGATGAGCACTTCGAGAAGGACGCCTTCGCCCCCCTCAAGGACGTCACGCGTCCCGAGGACGGTTGGCAAAGCATCGAGGACTTCAACCAGTACGAGGGCGGCGGCTGGACCATGTCCGGTCTGGTCTCCACACAGTGCGGTGTGCCGCTCAAGGGCGTGGGTGCGTCCGTGGACAGCGGCTCGCCTGATCAGCTGGTCGGCGATACCAAGAGTTACTTGGGCGGCCTCACCTGCCTGGGTGACATTTTGGCCGACGAGGGTTACACCAACGTGTTCCTGGGTGGCGCCAACCCGTCCTTCGCCGCCAAGGGCACCTTCCTGGCCAACCATGGATACACCAAGGACCTGGGCCTGGACGACTGGCGCGCAGCTGGCGAACCGGAATCGAGCTTCCGCAGCGACTGGGGCCTGAGCGATGAGCGACTGATGACCAACGCCAAGAACGAGATCGACCAGCTCCATGCCACCGCGCAGCAGACCGGCCAGCCGTTCAACCTGTCCATGCTCACGCTGGACACCCACGAGCCGGTCCACATCTACGACTACTGCACCGTGGACACCGAGAGCGAAGTAACCTCCGCGTTCTTCTGCTCCATGACGCAGGTGGCGGACTTCGTCGAATATATGAACCAGATGGGATATCTCGAGGTCACCTCCGTGGTGATCATGGGCGACCATCTCAAGCACATGAGCGCCGGCGACGCCTTCCACGAGCAGCTGGGCGGGCACACCAACCGCACGATCTTCAATCGGGTCTGGGTTCCGGGAGAGACCGGCACCACCGAGATGCGCTCCGGCGCCGACCAGCTGAACATGTTCCCCACGCTCCTGGAAGCCGCTGGCTTCACGCTCGAGAAGCGCGAGGCCGGGCTGGGCGTCTCCGCCTTCACCACGGAGATTCCCGGGGACTCGGCCCAGAGCTTCGAACCGGGTCCGTACAAGGACCTGCTGGAATCCCGGTCGGAGAATTTCTACTCCGAAGCCTGGGCTAACCCCACCGCTCCGTAACTTGGGTCGCGCCTGTGTTAACGACGACGCCGCGCGTCACTCACGCGTCCGCGCCGAGCGCCTCCAGCACCGCATCGCCGTACTCCGCAAGTTTCTTCGCGCCGACGCCGCTCACGGCACCCAATGCGCGCACGGTCTCCGGTTTGGCTTCCACGATGCCCACGAGGGTCGCATCCGAGAACACCATGTAGGGCGGGATCTGCTTCTCCTTGGCCACCGAGGTACGCCAGGCCCGCAGTGACTCGAAGACTTCACGGTCCGCGGTTTCCAGGCCCTCGGCGGCCGATGCGCGACCGCCCCCGGCGGAACGAGCGCGGCCCCGAGCGGGCGACGTCGGCGCCCTGTCGACCGCCAAGTCCAAGGTGACCTCGCCGCGTAGAACGGGACCGGCATGTGGACCGGGCACCAGCACGCCGTAGTCGCCCACGGCCTCAACGATCCCGCGTGCGAGGAGCTGTCGCAGCACGGAACGCCACTCGCGCTCGGTGAGCTCCGTGCCGATCCCCCACACGCTGAGCTCGTGATGGCGTGATTCGACGGAGCGTTCGTTCTCGCGGCCGAGGAGCACGTCGAAGATCTTGCCCGACCCGAACTGCTGACTGCGTTCGCGATGCAACCGAATGAGCGTGGAGAGCAGCTTTTGCGCGGGCACGGTGGCGTCCCACATCTTGGGCGGCTTGAGGCACGTATCGCAGTTGCCGCACGGCTCCGACTCCTGACCGAAGTACCGCAGTAACTGCACGCGGCGGCACGAGACGGTCTCGCACAGGGCGAGCATCGCGTCCAGGTGCGAGCGCGCGTTGCGCATGTGCAGTTCGCTGCCCTCGCCGCGGTCGATCAGGCGGCGCTGATTGACGACGTCGCCCAGGCCGTACGCCATCCACGCGGTCGACGGAAGCCCGTCGCGTCCCGCGCGACCCGTCTCCTGGTAATAACCCTCAATGCTCTTGGGGAGGTCCAGGTGGGCGACGAAGCGCACGTCCGGTTTGTCGATGCCCATGCCGAACGCGATGGTCGCAACAATCACGATCCCCTCTTCGCGCAGGAACCGCTCCTGGTGTTCGTGCCGGACGGACGCGTCGAGACCCGCGTGATAGGGCAGCGCCGCGATCCCGTGCTTCTCCAACCATTCCGCGGTGGTTTCCACGCTTTTGCGGGAGAGGCAGTAGACGATGCCGGCGTCGCCGTCGTGCTCGGTGGTGATGAATTTCAGGAGCTGGTCGCGGCCGCGGTCCTTGGGTTCGATGCGGTACTGGATGTTGGGGCGGTCGAAGTTGGAGACGAAGTGCGCGGCGTCCTCCATGCGCAGGCGCTCGGTGATTTCGCGGTGCGTGCTGCGGGTAGCTGTGGCGGTCAGTGCGATCCGCGGAACGGTGGGGAATGCGTCCGCGAGCACGGACAGCCCCAGGTAGTCGGGGCGGAAGTCGTGACCCCATTGGGCGACGCAGTGGGCCTCATCGATCGCGAAGAGGGCAATCTGTGCCCGGCGCAGCAGGTCCAAAGTCCGCGGCAGGATCAGGCGCTCGGGGGCCATGTAGAGGAGGTCGATCTCGCCGGCGAGCAGCTGTTGTTCGACTGCTTGGGCCTCGTGGAAATCCAGAGATGAGTTGAGGAAGGCCGCGCGAATTCCCACTGCCTCCAGTGCTGCCACCTGATCGGACATCAGCGCGATCAACGGCGAGACGACGATCCCGGTGCCCTCTCTGAGGATCGACGGGATCTGATA
>JAFAAV010000022.1 GCA_023426375.1 Actinomycetes bacterium
CCAGGAGTAGAAGATGGCGTCCCTGGTGATGTTGTGGGTCAACGCCATGACCAACCGGGCGAGATGCTGATCCGTGAGACTCAACAACGCGGTGGGCCAGTCGGCCCCTCCGGAGTTCATCGCGGCGATGGCATCATGCCAGCGGCGCAGATCTCGTTCGTAGCAGGCCGGCGCCTGGAAGTGATACCCCCATTGCTCATCGACCCACTCGTGATGGGTGCCCTGGTAGGCGGATCCATGGTCCTCGGGCACTTCGTCCTCGGTGTGCCATACGCCCGGTCCTTCTGTTAAGTGGTCCAGAGCATCGAGAAATCCTGAAGAACGGTGCATGAACGTGTCAGGCACCAGTCCTGGTTGCTCCGGGGGTAGCTCGTTGAAACAACTGCCCAGCGCCACCATGTGCGCGTTCAACTGACTGTCCTTGATCCCACTCACCGGCTGGGGCTCCTCGAAATGCTGCAGGTTCCACCACTGCTCCGGTCCCACCACAAAACCACCAGTGGCACGCATGCCTGAATCCTCGACGGCCAGCCCGAGCCACGCGGCCCGGAAGAAATCATCTTCGGGCTGGGAGAGCACAGCTGTGTCCGAATACACCACCACCGTCGCTTGGTTCACGTGTCCCGTGGTCGCGGTGACCTCGGTCAGTTGCTGAGCATATTCCTTGAGGTCCTCCGTGCCGCTTGGGGTGGGCAGCTTGAGGCAGAGCGCTCCCCCGCTGGAGACCGGAATGAAGAGAACGGCGCAATTGCGAGGTTCGTATCCCAATTGATGCGGAATCAGGGCCAGGAGGTCTTCGTCGCAGCGAATCTTGACGGGTTCTTGAGGATCGTTGAGGAGTGTCATGCCACCACGATCCGCGCGGCCGGCACGCGACGTCTCGCGGCGGCGTCGAACTGTGAAGTCCTCGATCAAGACGCGCTGGATGAAACGGGTTGTGGAGTACGTGTGCCGCGCGAACGCGGTTCACCCGAGTCATGGGATCAGAACGGGATCAAATGGAGTTCGGGCCGTGCGCCTTGCGCACCTTCTTGGTGCAGATGAGCACCGCGATGATCCCGATGGCGGCCACAAGACCCTGGGCGGCAATCGCGGGACGGAAGGCCTCGGCGTCGTAAAGAGTGGGTGACACGCCCGCCGCGAACTGTAGGTCGAGCACCAACCCGGTGACGTAGATGGCCGCCAGTGAGGCGACGAACCCACCCACGTTGGCCAGCCCCGTGGCGGTGCCGCCGCGGCGGGGCGGGTTGAAACTGCGCACGATGTCGAAGGCCAGCATGGACGCGGGGTAGGACAGCGCGAGCATGCCCACCGCGATGAACACTACCGGGGTGGGGGCCTCGCCGGGCCACAACAGCATGAGTGCCCAACCGCTGTAGATGACCGCACAGAAACACAGGGCGAGCGCGGAACGGTGCTTGGCGAACACCGCGCTGAGCTTGCCCACCCCCAGGCTCACCACCACGTTGACCACCACGAACGCCGTCATGACCATCGAGGCCTGTGTCGCGTCCATGCCCTGCGCGTTCTGCAGGTAGGGATAGGCCCACATCAGCGCGAACGTGTTGCCCACGAATTGCACCGCGAAGTGGACCCAGAATCCCAATTGGGTCCCGGGTTCGCGCAGGGATTCCTTGATCGTTGCCCCCACGGTGGCAAAAGAAATGGAGTGATTGAGTACGTTGACCCCCGGAGGGGCACTTCGCAGCAGGGCCGCGGAGAGCACCCCGGACAACAGAGCGAGCGAGGCCAGCGCGATGAACGCCGGTACCCAGCCTGTCGCGTGCAGCAGAGCCGCAAAGGGAATCACGGAGAAAAGCTGCCCCAGGTTGCCGGTCATACCCACTACCTGAGACAGCATGGGTACGCGCATGGCACTGAACCACGCGGGAAGCAGCCGCATGACGCACACGAACGTGGCGGCGTCGCCGGCGCCTACGAAGATTCGGCCGATCACGCCGGCCGTGACCGATTCGGCCGCCGCGAGCTTCAACTGTCCCACCACCATGCACGCGGCACCGGCGCTGATCAGGACGCGCGGGCCGAAGCGATCCACGAGAACGCCCACCGGAACCTGGAGTGCAGCGTAGACAAGCACCTGCATCATGGAGAACATCGAGAGGCCCGCAGCGACGGTCTGGAACCGGTCCGTAGCCTCCACCGAGGCCACGCCGAAACTCGTTCGCTGCGCCACAGCGGAGAAGTACGCGAAAACACCCACCGCGAAAACAAGCCACGCGGCCCGCGAGTCCTTCCCCTGATCACGGGGTGAAGACATCGGAGTGCGTGGCATGCTCGGGTTCCTAGGGTCGCGGTGGAATCGCGGCCCGGTTACAGCGGATACCGCGGAATCAGTTGTCCTGATCGTCCTGAGATGCGAGGAAGGCCTCGGCAGCTGCACCGAGTTCGTCGGCGTCGGGCAGATCATCGTGGTCAGGACCAGCCAGAATGGACCGATGCGCTGAGGCATCGACCACGTCATCGTATCGCCGTTCCATGTTCTCGATGACGGACTGAATTTCTGGAGATGCACTGGCCTGCTCGTTGATCTGCTGGATCACACCACGGGAGGCCTCTCGCAATTCATCGGTGGGCAACGTGCGGCCGGTGACGGCGCTCAAGTGCTCGAGGGCAGCCACGGCCGCCTGCGGGAGATACGACTCCGCGAGGTACTGGGGTACGTGCACGGACAGCCCCACGTGGTCGATGCCCACATCCTGCAGTCTCAATTCGAGCAAGTGAGACACGGAGGCGCTGATCTCGAAGGTTGGCTTGTTGCCTCCCGTGCTGGGGAGCAGATCCGCGCGTGGGCCGTGAGCTGTGACCAGCATGGGGCGGGTGTGTGGAACGGGCATGGGAATACCGCTCACGAGCGCCACCAGGCTGACGTCCAAGCGCTGAGCCAAACCGACCACGGCCTGCGAGAAACGCTCCCACTGCGTATCCGGTTCGGGCCCGGTGAGCAGCAAGAAGTGGCGGCCCAATCCGTCCGTGACCACGCGCAGTGTCAGTTCCGGGGCGTCCCACTCCTCGAAGTGGTCCTCCACGAACTTCACGTGCGGGCGGCGAGATCTGTAGTCGTAGAGCTGATCCAGGTCGAACTGGGCCAGGGTCTCACTGGGCATGGAATCCATGACCACGGCCTCGATCTGACCAGCCAGGTGCCCCGCCTCCACATATCCGGACAGCGCCACAATCATGGGCAATCCGCGCAGTCGCCCATCCCCGAGCAACGCCGGGTCACTCAGGTACAGCGCCGTGGGATCCAGCACATCGACCTCCTGCAAGTAAAAAGGGGTGCGGGCGCGACGTGAGGAATTCATCGCCTCGCATGACATCAATCAGTATCAACGTCCGTGTGACCCGCCGGTATTCCCGCAGCGTACTGCGGTTCTGTCGGCCCGTACGGATAGGATCAGTGACGGTTCCCACGTTGCGATCCCTCTGGCGTGGGTAAGTGTCAGTGTTTCCGAACGAAAGGACACCATAGTGACCACCGTGCAGGACATTGTTGATATCAGTGATCTGAGCCTGGCCGTCAGTGCCAAATCCCCGGCCGCCATCTCGGCCGACGCACTCATCGTGGGCGTTGAGTCCTCCGGCAAAACCGTGAACCTGGGTCCGGCCGCCAATGCCAAGCTGAGCCGTTCTCTGTCCCAGCTGGCTGAACTCGCCGGTGCTTCCGGTTCCGCCGATTCCGTCACCGTGGTGCCCGCCCCCTCGAATGTCTCCGCGCGTCTGGTCGCGTTCACGGGTCTCGGTAAGAGCTCCACGGACGACGCCGCCGCTCACGCCGAGTCCCTGCGTCAGGCCGCCGGTGCCGCCGTTCGCCAGTTGGCGGGTAAGGCCGTCAACGTGGTTGCGGCTTTGCCCACCACATCCGTGGCGGAGGTTCAGGCCGTGGCCGAAGGTCTGGGCCTGGGCGCTTTCAGCTACACCGCCCAGAAGTCGCAGTCCTTGGACCAGCAGACTTCCCCGGTGGCCTCGGCGACGGTGTGCGTGGCCAAGGATCTCGCCAAACGCTCCCAGGCCGCCGTGGAGCGTGCCGCGCACGTGGTCAAGGCCGTACGCACCGCCCGCACCCTGGTCGATCTGTCCCCTGACACCGCTAACCCGGAGTTCGTGGCGGACTACGCGGCTGCCGCCGCCAAGGGCAGCAAGGTCAAGGTCACGGTCCTGGCCGAGAAGGAACTGGCCCGAGGCAACTATGGCGGACTGCTCGGCGTCGGCCAGGGATCGGTGAACGGCCCGCGTCTCGTGAAACTCGAGTGGGCACCGGCCAAAGCCAAGCGACACGTCTCGTTCGTGGGCAAGGGCATCACCTTCGATTCCGGCGGACTGTCCTTGAAGCCCCCGGCGTCCATGATGACCATGAAGTCGGACATGGCCGGCGCTGCCGCGGTTCTGGCCACGGTCATCGCCGCAGCCGACCTGAAGCTTCCCGTGGCCGTGACCGGTTGGCTCTGCCTGGCGGAGAACCTGCCCTCGGCCACCGCCACCCGCCCCGGTGACGTCCTCACGATGCACTCGGGTCACACCGTGGAAGTCCTCAACACGGATGCCGAAGGACGTTTGGTGCTGGCCGACGGTCTCTGGGCTGCCGGCCAGGAGGACCCGGACCTGCTCGTGGACATCGCCACTCTCACCGGCGCTCAGATGGTGGCCCTCGGAACCCGCACCGCCGCCGTGATGGGAGACGAGCCCGCCCGCGACATGGTGGCCGAGGCCGCTTCCGCTGTTGGCGAAGCTACCTGGACCATGCCGCTGCCCGAACATCTCCGGCCCTCGCTGAACTCCAACGTGGCCGACATCAAGAACATGGGAGACAAGTACGGCGGCATGCTGGTCGCCGGGTTGTTCCTGCGCGAGTTCATTCCGGAAATCAAGGGAAACCGCGTCCCCTGGGCCCACGTGGACATTGCCGGCCCGTCCTTCAACGAGGGTTCCCCCTGGGGTTACACCCCCAAGGAGGGCACCGGATTCGGTGTCCGCACTCTGCTGAGCGTGGCCGAAAACTACGCTTCGTAGTCGCACCACAGGCCTCACGGATCGCGCCACGCGCCGGGGCCTCACGAGGTAGCAATACCTGGTGAGTCCCTGGGCGTGGCGATAAGGTGGGGACAAAACATCCAAGGGTCCGAGCGCACCGCAGATCGGTACGGACGGACCGCTAGCAACGTCAATACACTCGAACCCCGAGGGAGCCAACGTGGCCGACAACCAATACGACATTCTCGTCCTGGGCGGTGGATCCGCCGGATACGCAGCAGCTTTGCGCGCAGTTCAGCTGGGTTACTCCGTGGCACTGTTCGAAAAGGAGAAGCTGGGCGGCACCTGCCTGCACTGGGGTTGCATCCCCACCAAGGCGTACCTGCATTCCGCCGAATTGGCCGAGGGCGCTCGGGAGTCGGAGAAGTACGGCATCAAGGCCACCTTGGAATCCATCGACATGGGCGCGGTGCGCGATTACAAGAACAAGATCGTGCAGGGCAAGTTCAAGGGCCTGACCGGCCTCATGAAGATGCGCAAGGTCGAGGTCATTGCCGGCGAAGGCAAACTGACCGGCACCAACACCGTCGAAGCCAACGGCACCACCTACACCGGCGAGCACATCATCCTGGCCACCGGTTCCTACGCCAAGACCCTGGGCATCGAAATCGGTGGTCGCGTGATGACCTCCACCGAGGCTCTCGAAATCGATTTCGTGCCCAAGTCCGCAATCGTGCTGGGCGGCGGCGTGATTGGTTGCGAGTTCGCTTCCATGTGGCGCTCCTTCGGAGTGGACGTCACCGTGATCGAAGGCCTGCCCCACTTGGTCGCCAACGAAGATCCCGCGATCATCAAGATCGCCGAGCGTGAGTTCAAGAAGCGCGGCATCAAGTACAACTTGGGCACGTTCTTCGAGAAGGTCGAACAGAACGACGACGGCGCCAAGGTCACCTTGGCGGACGGCAAGGAGTTCGAAGCAGACATCGTTCTGGTGGCGGTCGGTCGCGGCCCCAACACCGAGAACATGGGCTTCGAGGAGCAGGGCATCCCCATGGACCGCGGCTTCGTGACTCCCAACGAGCGTCTGCACACCGGTGTCGGCAACATTTACGCCATCGGGGACATCGTCCCCGGCGTTCAGCTGGCACACCGTGGTTACCAGCAGGGTCGTTTCGTGGCTGAAGAGATTGCCGGCCTCAACCCGGTGATCGTCGAAGACATCAACATCCCCAAGGTCACCTTCACCGAACCCGAAATCGCGTCCGTGGGCTATTCCCAGCCCAAGGCCGAAGAGAAGTTCGGCAAGGACAACGTGGAGACCTTCGAGTACAACCTTGCCGGGAACGGCAAGAGCTCCATCCTGGGCACGGGCGGCATCATCAAGCTCGTGCGCGAGAAGGACGGTCCCATTGTCGGATTCCACGCAATCGGTACCCGCATCAGTGAGCAGATCGGCGAGGGTCAGCTCATGGTGAATTGGGAGGCGTACCCGGAGGACGTTGCCGCGTTCATCCACGCCCACCCCACCCAAAACGAGGCCATCGGTGAAGCTGCCATGGCATTGGCCGGAGCCCCGCTGCACGGTTGATGCCGAGTCGATGCCCGCCGTCCGGCGGGCATCGACGGTTAGCCCACCACCGGGGCGGACACCCGTCCCGACAACTTGAGAGCATTTCTACGTTTAGAGAGGGACGGACGAGACAATGTCTGAAACCGTTAACCTGCCCGCACTGGGCGAATCAGTCACCGAGGGCACCGTTACTCGTTGGCTCAAGGAAGTTGGCGACGAGGTAGCCGTTGACGAACCCTTAGTCGAAGTTTCCACCGACAAGGTCGACACCGAGGTACCTTCCCCCGTTGCGGGTGTCATCGAGAAGATCCTGGTCGACGAGGACGAGGACGTCGAGGTGGGTGCACCCCTGGTCGTCATCGGCGACGGTTCCGGTTCCGGCGATTCGGGCGATTCCTCCTCCGATGAGTCCGGTGAGTCCGAGCAGGCTGAGGAGCCCGCCGAGGATTCCACGGACTCCGAGCAGTCCGAGGAGAAGGAAGAGCCCAAAGAAGCACCCAAGGCCGACACCAAGAAGTCTTCGGGCAACTCCGTGGAGGTCACACTCCCCGCACTGGGCGAATCCGTCACCGAAGGCACCGTGACCCGCTGGCTCAAGGAAGTCGGCGAGCAGATCGAGGTCGACGAGCCCCTGCTGGAGGTCTCCACCGACAAGGTCGACACCGAGGTTCCCTCCCCCGTGGCCGGTACCCTGCTGGAGATCAAGGTCCAGGAAGACGAAGACGCAGAGGTCGGCCAGGTACTGGCCATCGTCGGCGACGAATCCGACGCTTCCTCCGACGACTCCAGCTCCGGTGACTCCGGCGAGTCCAAGGGCGCCTCCGACGAGCAGATCGAGGACGCCGCGACCGAGGCTGACTCCGGTGAGAACACCGAGGAGGCCGCCGAGGACAAGGCTCCCGCCAAGAAGGAAGACCCCAAGGACGAGCCCAAGAAGGAAGAATCAAAGCCCGCTCCCAAGCAGGACGATTCCTCTTCCGAGAAGCCCAAGTCCACCTCCGGCCCCTCAGAGGCCGCCGGCTACGTGACTCCTCTCGTGCGCAAGCTCGCTCGCGAGAAGGGCGTGGATCTCTCGACCCTGTCCGGCACCGGTGTGGGTGGCCGCATCCGCAAGCAGGATGTGCTGGCTGCAGCCGAGGAATCCTCGAAGGCTTCCGAAACCAAGGATCAGTCCGTGGACATGGCTCCGGCCGTGGCCGGCGGTACCGAGGAGAAGTCCGCAGCTCCGGCAGTGGACGCCAAGCGCGGTACCACCGAGAAGGCTCCCCGCATCCGCATGACCATTGCCAAGCGCATGCGCGAGTCCCTGGACGTGTCCGCTCAGCTGACCCAGGTCACCGAGGTCGACATGACCCGTGTGGCTCAGCTGCGTAACAAGGCCAAGGACCAGTTCCAGAAGCGCGAAGGCGCCAAGCTGACCTTCCTGCCCTTCTTCGCCAAGGCCGTTGCCGAGGCACTGCAGGCTCACCCGGTTCTCAACGCCACGTTCAAGGAGTCCGAGAAGGAGATCGTGTACAACGGCTCCGAGGACATCGCGATCGCCGTTGACACCCCGCGCGGCTTGTTGGTTCCGGTCATCAAGAACGCCGGAGACCTGAACCTGGGTGGTTTGTCCAAGCAGATCGCTGAGCTGGGTGCCGCAGCCAAGGACGGCTCCATCTCCCCCGATCAGTTGACCGGTGGCACGTTCACCATCACCAACATCGGTTCCTTCGGTGCCCTGTTCGACACCCCGATCATCAACCAGCCTCAGGTTGCGATTTTGGGTACGGGCACCATCGTCAAGCGCCCCATGGTGGTCACTGACGCGGACGGCAACGACACCATTGCCATCCGTCACATGTGCTACCTGTCGCTGACCTACGATCACCGCCTGGTCGACGGCGCGGACGCCGGTCGCTTCCTCTCCACCATGAAGAAGCGTCTAGAGGAGGGCCACTTCGAGTCCGAGGTCGGTCTCTGATTGGCTCCCGCTGATGCGTAGCGGTCAACCGTTCGGTTGATTTATTGCCGCCGGGATGTGTTCTGGATCACCCAGGACGCATCCCGGCGGTTTTATCTCTCAGGACTCCGATAGGGTCGAAGCATGGACTTCCTCTTCAGCCTCATGTTGTTTTTGCACTTCGTCGGTCTCGCCGTGATCATCGGTACCTGGATCTTCACGATGAAGCGTCCCACGGTGACCGTTGGCCAATTCTGGTCTGCGATCATCATGCTCCTCACCGGCTTGGCCATGGTCGCCATGCGCGAGATGCAGGACGGGTTCGAGGTCAACCACATGAAGATCGGCATCAAGCTGGTCATTCTGTTGGTGGTTGCCGTGACCGCATTCATCGGCATGCGCAAGACCAAGCGCGGTGAGCCGGTCTCCACCGGCCTGGCGCACTCCGTGGGTGGCTTGGCCTTGATCAACGCCGCCATCGCCGTCTTCTGGTGATCCTTCAGCCCTGAGAATCTCACTCCGGAGCCCCGCTGCACCTCATGCGCAGCGGGGCTCCTGTCATGGGTGAAGCATGGCTTAAACGGAGTGGCACCTTCAGCCGTTGCGTTTGACCGGGGTGACGTCCACGATGCGCCAGCCGGAATCGGTTTCCGCCACCGTGAGGTGCACTGTTTGCCGGACCGTCGTGTCCTCCCGGTTCACGTGGGACTCCTCGGGAATCTCTCCGTGCCAACCTCGTGTGAGGATTTCGGCGTAGAACGTGTGCGCGTTTCCCTCGCGGGTCTCACTATCGGAAGCCGATCCCGGTTCGGCCACGCTGGCAGATTCGATGCGGTCCACTTCCATGCTCAATCCGGACAGGGCCGTGTAGTCGCTGTCGCCGCCTTTCTGGCTCGCGGCATGTGCGATGGTCGATTGGTCACTTTCCGCCAGTTGGGATCCCGGAACGTACACCGCTGCCAGAGCCTCGCCGTCGCCTGCGGCCAGGGCTTGGGCCCGGGACGCGACGAGTGTGCGCGCGGCCTGCTCGGCCGACTTCTGATTTTGCGCGCCCGGTCCGGCAGCCGCCGACGACGCCGCTTCGTCCCGTGTGGTCGGCGAGGTCCCCTCCTTCTCCGCGGGCGTCCCGGACACCGAATCCCCGGTCGCCGACGAGTCGTTCTCCCTCTCTTCGGACCCCGTCCCTTCAGAACCTGTCCCCTCAGTTTCTGAACCGGCAGCCTCTGATACCTCTTGATCTGCAGCCACCGGGGTCGGTTCTCCCTCGGTGAGTTCAGCAACACCGAACCACGCACAGCCGACCAGGGCAGTTGCGGCGAGCGCCAGAACCAGCGGGCGTCGCCACGGGCGATCAACGGAAACGGATGCTGCCGCGACACGGGAGCCGCGGCGGGTAATCGGGCGCCACGTCCGACCCAGTTTCACCTCGGTACCGTCCGCGCGGATGATGTGCGGAGTCTGCAGCCGGGCCACTTTCGGCGCGGACTTGGCAGTAGGAATGGCGGCGATACCGGTAGCGAATTCATGGGCGCTGGGGCGAGTCCCCGGCTCGTCGCTCAAGGCGGATTCCAACATGAGCACCAGTCCCCGTGGGGCTGCCGGACACACCAGAGTCAGTGGGACCCGATGGGAGTCTGATCCCGGGGCCCTGCCCGTGAGCGCGACCCACGCGAGTGTGGCCAAGGCCTTGACGTCGTCCGCCGGCGTTCGCGCGATGCTTCGGTCCAGCATGTCCGGTCTGTCGTCGTGCCCCCAGGAAACGACGGCCTGCGCAGTTGCCGATCCACCGCTCGTGGAGTCCGTCTCTTTCCCAACGGGTAGCCCGTACCCATCGAGCCGCACGTTCTGATCCTCTTCGAGCAGGATGTTGTTCGGGCTCAGGGTTCCATGCACCCACCCGTGATCATGCAGGGTGGCGAGCCCCATGGCCGCGGCGGTGAGAATTGGTGAGATCTCGGCGGGTGGAACTCGGCCGTCTTGTGCGATCCTTCGGGCCAGCGAGATCCCGTTCACGTGATCGGACACGAGTGCTTCCACACCATCCGCACCGTCAATGGTGCCTCGCACCGGCACGAGATGCGGATGGGTGGTACCGGCCCAGACTTCGGCAACCCGTGCCATGCACCGCTGTTGCGGTTCACGTTCCTCGAGGGAGATTCCCGTGGCGAACGTGACCGTGAATTTCTCTCGGCTCTGTTCCTCCTTGGCCAGCCAGGTACGTGTCCCCCGCCCCGAGCTCAGTTGCTCAACAAGTTCCAAGCCCTCCGCCTGAGCAAGTGATCGGTCGCTCATTGAGTCCTGATGCCCCGTGAGGCCATGCATCGCTTGGCTGCCCTCGACGGTCTCTCTATCGGGTGCCGCCGACGGGCCCGACACGGTCGGTGTCATCCGTATCCGTTCTCCGCGTGGGCGTTGGGCGGCGAGGAGTCGCTCCTGGGCCCGGGTTCGCTTCTCTGGTGCGCTCATGAGCCCACTGTGCACCCAAATGGCTCTGTCCCGCTCAGGTTATCCACAGGCTCATGCAGGCGATAGGCTGTGCGAATGGCTTTGCACTTCGAACGCATGGGGTTCGACCCGAACTTTGTGGACTACCGTTCCTGCCTGCAACTGCAGCAAGAGGTCCACGATCAGATCGTGGCCGGTGAACGCGGCAACACCGTGATGTTGCTCGAGCACAACCCCGTCTTCACGGCCGGTCGCCGCACCGAGAAGCATGAATACCCCCGGGACGGCACCGAAGTGGTCCCCATCGGACGAGGCGGGAAACTCACCTATCACGGCCCCGGAATGCTCGTGGGTTACCCCATCATGCGCCTACCCATCCCCCTGGACGTGGTCAAAGTGGTCCGCGTGCTGGAAGAAATCATCATTGCCGTGGTCAAAGATTTCGGAGTCGAAGCCACCACTGTGGAGGGCAGATCCGGGGCGTGGGTGCCGGCCGATGACCGCGGTCCGGACCGCAAGATCTCCGCGATCGGCCTGCAGGTCTCCAAACGCGTGACCATGCACGGGTTTGCCCTGAACTGTTCCAACGATCTGCAGCCCTTCGGCACGTTCATTCCGTGTGGCATCACCGATGCCGGCGTGACCTCCATCAGCCGGGAAACGGGGAATCAGATCAACCCCGCTGATGTTGTTGAACGCATGGAACAGGAGCTGACGGCCCGCGAACTGGACCTGTGTGTCCCGTTCGAGCCCGACTCACCCGCATCACCCCTAACCCTTGACTCTCTGGTCTCCTAAGCTGGAGAACAGTGACTTGCCTGCACCACCGAGTCAGGCACAACCGAGCGCCACAAGCGAGGAGTACGAATGACCATCGCGCCCGAAGGCCGCAAGCTGCTGCGTGTTGAACAGCGCAACGCGTCTGTTCCGATCGAGAAGAAGCCCAACTGGCTCAAGAACACCGCCAAGATGGGCCCTCAGTTCCAGGAACTGAAGTCCATGGCGCGCGGCCGCGGGCTGCACACGGTGTGCGAAGAAGCCGGTTGTCCCAACATCTACGAGTGCTGGGAGGATCGCGAGGCCACGTTCCTCATCGGCGGCGACACGTGCACCCGCCGTTGCGACTTCTGCGATATCGCCACCGGTAAGCCCGGCATGCTCGACGCATCCGAGCCGCGCAAGGTTGCCGAATCCGTCCGCGACTTGAACCTGCGCTACGCCACCGTGACCTCGGTGGCCCGCGACGACCTTCTGGATGGCGGAGCGTGGCTCAACGCGGAGACCATTCGCCAGATCCACGAGCTCAACCCCTCCACCGGTGTCGAGATTCTGATTCCTGACTTCAAGGGCCAACCGGACGCTGTCCAGCAGGTCATCGACGCCCAGCCCGAGGTCTTCGCCCACAATCTGGAGACTGTGCCGCGTATCTTCAAGCAGATCCGCCCGGCGTTCTCCTACGAGCGTTCTCTCGATGTGCTCACGCAGGGCAAGGAGAACGGCATGATCGTGAAGTCCAACTTGATCCTGGGCATGGGCGAGACGGACGAGGAAGTCTACGAGGCCCTGTGCGATCTGCACGACGCCGGTTGCGACATCATCACCCTCACCCAGTACCTGCGCCCCGGTCCCACCTTCCACCCCATCGAGCGTTGGGTGACCCCGCAACAGTTCGTCGATTTCTCCAAGCAGGCCGAGGACATCGGCTTCCTCGGTGTGATGGCCGGCCCCATGGTGCGTTCGTCCTACCGCGCCGGCAAGCTGTGGGCTCGCGCCATGAAGAAGATGGGTCGTGAGATCCCCGCGCACCTGTCCCACATCGACGATTCGGGTTCGGCCAGCCAGGAGGCATCCTCCTTGGTCGCCCGTCTGAGCTGACCACGCTCTTCCGGTACGACGACGCCGCCCGGCCGGGCGGCGTCGTCGTCCTGTGTCCGGCGCTGCCCGAGAACGCGTCCAGGGCACGCACCAGCGGTTAGAATGGCCGCAATCCCCTACCAGCAATCGCGAGGAACAAAAGTGTCACCTAGCACCTCATCCACAGCCCGTGCTGCCGAGCGCGAACGGAAGCGCGAGGAGAAGCGCAAGCGTAAGGCGGCGAAGGGCCCGGGCATTTTCGCCCAGATGAAGCAAGTCTTCCAGATGACCAAGGAGCGGGAACCGAACATCCTGCTCTGGATGATCCTGCTGGGTCTGGGTGTGCTGCTGGTGTTCCTGCTCATCGGTGTGCTGCTCGGCAATTGGCTCACCTGGTTGTTGATCGGCATCCCGTTCGGCATTCTTGCCGCGGTGATTCTGCTGTCGAGGCGAGCCGAACGTGCCGCGTTCTCACGAATTGACGGCCAGCCCGGTGCCGCAGGAGCAGCACTGTCCACGCTCAAGCGCGGTTGGATCATCGAGGAAGAGCCCGCCGCCATGGACCCCAAGTCCAAGGATCTGCTGTTCCGTGTGGTGGGCCGCCCCGGCGTGGTGTTCGTGACGGAAGGTCCAGTGAACCGCGTGGACAAGCTCGTCAAGAAGGAACGCCGTCGCATTGGCCCCGTGATCCAGAACGTGCCGATTCACGTGGTCAAGTCCGGTAACGGCGAGAACCAGGTGCCGCTGAGCAAGCTCGCCAAGCACTTGAAGAAACTCGACAAGACGCTCACCAAGCAAGAAGTTCACGTGGTGTACAAGCGTTTGAACACGCTGCAGAACCGTTTGCCGATCCCCAAGGGCATCGATCCCATGAAGGCTCGCCCGGACCGCAAGGCCATGCGCGGGCGCTGACCCCCGGAGGGTGAGCGTCAGCGGACCTTCACCAGAATGGTGCCCACGGCCCGATCATGGAGCCCGCGCTGATCCTGGTCGTAGATGACCGGCGGGATCACCAGACACAGCAACAACGACCGAATGGCCGCTTTGCCGAAACCGGCAGGGCGGCCATTCATCGTCTGCACCTGCAAACCCATGAGCCAGTGCCCCGGGGTACGGCCGAAAGCACCCACCATGAGCACGTTGAGGACGAACAACACGGCAAGGTTCATGAGCCCGTTCTGGTTCCATTGCGCCAAGAAGAGGTTGGCAATGACCATGGCCAGGATCCAGTCGATGCACAGCCCGAAGAACCGCGGCACGAACCGCGCAACGGACGCCGGGCCGTCAATGGGCCTGCCCAACCGCTCCCCCGGATATTCCGTGCTGCGCGAGGGCCCACCTTCGAGCCAAGAACCCAGATCCTGCCGTGAAATCATGCCCTCAGCCTATCTGCCCTTGCCCTGTTCCCTCAGCCATTCCCAGTAGACTGAGTAGGTACCGACCGGTCGGTGTTGTCCGGGATTCTAGGTTGGCCATGCGTTCGTGTGTCTTCGAACGTGTTACATGGTCGAAACATTGGTGTCACGGGCGGGCAATGCCAGGTTCTTAGGATGGACATCAGAACCGAGCGCGGTGATCACCCCCTGGGTGACGCTGTCGCTGATCGGGACGCCCATACAGAAGGAGAACAGGTCCATGTTCCAGTCAGCCGAGGAAGTCCTCGCCTACATCAAGGATGAGGAAGTCGTTTTCGTCGACCTCCGATTCACCGATATGCCGGGTGTGCAGCAGCACTTCAACCTGCCGGCCAAGTCAGTGGATAACGATTTCTTCACCGACGGACAGTTGTTCGACGGTTCCTCCATCCGAGGCTTCCAGGGAATTGCTGAATCGGACATGCAGCTGATTCCGGACCCCGCGTCCGCCTTCGTGGATCCGTACCGCGTGGAGAAGACCCTGGTGGTCACCTGCTCCATCGTGAACCCCCGCACCGGCGAGCCCTACCACCGCGATCCCCGCGGCGTGGCGGAGCGTGCCGAGGCCTACCTGAACTCCACCGGCATCGCAGACACCGCGAACTTCGCCTCCGAGGCCGAGTTCTTCGTGTTCGACGACGCTCGCTTCCAGGTTTCCCCGGAGAGCACCTTCTACAAGATCGATTCGGAAGAAGCTCCCTGGAACAGCGGCCGCAAGGAAGAGGGCGGCAACCTGGCCAACAAGACCGCTACCAAGGGCGGCTACTTCCCGGTCTCGCCCGTGGACAAGCAGGCCGACCTGCGCGACGCCATGTGCGTGGCACTGGATGAGGTCGGACTGTTCGTGGAGCGTTCCCACCACGAGGTGGGCGCAGCGGGCCAGGCGGAGATCAACTACCGCTTCTCCACGCTGACCGCCGCCGCGGACGACTTGCTGAAGTTCAAGTACATCATCAAGAACACCGCGGATATGTTCGGCAAGACCGTGACGTTCATGCCCAAGCCCGTGTACGACGACAACGGTTCCGGCATGCACTGCCACCAGTCCCTGTGGAAGGGTGGCGAGCCCCTGTTCTATGACGAGAAGGGCTACGCAGGCCTGTCCGACGTGGCTCGTTGGTACATCGGTGGTCTGCTGGAACACTCCTCCGCAGTACTGGCCTTCACCAACCCCACGGTCAACTCCTACCGCCGTCTGGTCAAGGGCTACGAGGCGCCGGTCAACATGGTGTACTCGCAGGGCAACCGTTCCGCCGGTATCCGTATCCCCATCACAGGCACCAATCCCAAGGCCAAGCGCCTGGAATTCCGCGCGCCGGACCCCTCTTGCAACCCGTACCTGGCCTTCGCGGCTCAGCTGATGGCCGGTTTGGACGGTATCCGTAACCGCATCGAGCCCGCAGATCCGATCGACAAGGACCTCTACGAGCTTCCCCCCGAGGAGGCCAAGGACATCAAGAAGGCACCGGCCTCTCTCGAGGAAGCGTTGCAGGCACTCGAGGAGGACCACGAGTTCCTGCTCGCCGGTGACGTGTTCACCGAGGACCTCATCGAGACCTGGATCGAGTACAAGCGTGAGTACGAGCTCAAGCCGCTCTCGCTGGTGCCGCACCCCCTCGAGTTCCAGCTCTACTACGGTGTGTGATCCGCTGATTCAGCGGTGAACGAATCGGCCCCCCCCAACCCCAGGTGGGGGGGGCCGCTTAGTATACGG
>JAFAAV010000099.1 GCA_023426375.1 Actinomycetes bacterium
CCAGTACCCCCCCGCCCCCCCGCCACCCTCCGTCCGACGGGTGCCGGGGCGGCGTCGTGGTCCGTAGGCGGTGTTCAGGGGAGCGTGAAGAAAGCGAGCCGTCCGGTCTTATGGGGGAGGTCGATGACGGGACCGAGAGTGAATCCTGTGGCTTCGAGCCGCGAGAGCGCCAGGTCGTTGGAAGCATCCGGCTCCGCGACGATCCTACGAGTGCGACCCTGCCTGATGATTTCGCGTTGGATCAGGGCGCTGATGGCATCGGTCATTCCGGGCACTCGGTTCCGTACCGGCGCCAGGAGCATATGAATCCCCAGGTCACCGGGTTCCACTAGATAAAACGCGCCGGTGATGTCCGCGTGTGGTTCGTAGGTCTGGAACAATCCGAGGGGCCTCTCGTTGAGCTCGATCAACCACGCGTGGTGAGTGGGCGTGGTCGCTAGGAAACCGTAGAGATCGCGCACCTGCTCCAACGAGAAATCGTTCATGCCCCAGAACCGGGCGCGTTCTTCCCGGATCCACGAGTAGATCAGCTCGGCGTCCCGGGCGGCGTCTACAAGACGCAGTGACAGGTGGCCGCTCACTACGTCTGATACGTGCTCCGGTGATCCGACCACGGGTACGAACGGTCGAGCCACCGCAGCCAAACCATCCGACAGCCTCCCGAGCGGCAGGGAGTCCCCGATCGGGTCGAGCCCGCCGGCGGGCACCCAGGGGAGGGCTTGGTCCATCTCACCGGCCGCCCAGCGCGTCACAGGCGGGTCGCCGAGCGAACCTCGATCCACGGCGTCGGGGGTGATCCACCACGACGCCGCTGGGTCGGCAAGATCCCACAGCACTCTGGCTGCGGGTACTCGAACACACGCAGGACCCCAACCGGGAATGGTTCCCGCAGAGAGTAAACAATCGGTATCTCCGTCTACAGGCACGGGCCGGTGGGGTGAGAGATCCGGATGCACCCGACGAGCTGCGAAGGCGTGGAGGTGACCCCATGTCGGATCCTTCGTGCCCGGCAGTGCTCCGGAAAGTTCTGCCGACATGGTCTCCAAGGCCCGGAGAGCCGCGGCCCGTGGATCAAGGCCGACCAGTGGACCGTGGGCCACGACGCTCTCCAACGCCAGACCCACTCGAGCCAACGGGTCGATGAACGGTTGCCACAATGCAGGCAAGCCGCTGGACGCGAGAAGGGGCGCCAGCACCTCCGAGGCTGCCAGATCTCGGGCAAACGCATCGCGCCAGCGAGCAAATAGCGCAGCGCCCTCCGAACCGGCGGACATGTCTCCGTCCCAGGCCACCAGCCGATCCCGAAGGATTTCCCCCCTAGCACCCTGGTCGTCGAAGAGATGTTTCAAGAGCCCCGGCCACACGATCAGCTGGGTGTCCAACTGGGTCTCGAGCAGATCCTCATGGCTCACAACCCCCCGCTCCGCAACTGCTTGCTCCAGCAGCTGCGTTGCCCGGCGGGCGCGATGCGGGGGAGCGCAGCCGAGTCTCGCAGCGGACTCCCGAGGCTCATCCGGCCGCTGATTGGCTCTGACAATGAAGCGGTCGGAATGCTGGGCCCGAGAATCAGGGCCACCAGGGGATTGCGGAGTGCCAGAGGAACCAGGAGCATCAAGGTGCGCGGCGGCGTCGTTGCTCGGTGCCGCAACGTAACTGCCCGTGACCGTGTGCAGCCACGCCCCGGTGTTGTCGGCGGCCACCACGTCGTTGACCGGAACCGCCCAGCCGCCCCAGGCCGCGGCAACATCCGCGACCGACACCGCGGTCAACAGGTCTCGACACGCAGACAGCGCTCGCTCTGGAGCGGGCGGTTGTGACGGGCGGACCACTAGAACGCGGGCGCATTCACCCTCGGCGAGCGCGAGGAGATGTCGCTCGACATCGGCATTTCCGGGGATTACGAACCCGCCCGAGCACCGGCGCACCCACCGAGTTTCGGTGCCGGAATGTGCCGCCTTCAGGTCGACCGCTCGTTCCTCCAACGGCTCATCAGTATCAGCCACGACGAGTCCGCCGGAACGGCGCTGCACCGTCACCTCGGACAACTTCTCGGTGGTCGTCATGGCCGCAGTGATGGCCCATGCCGCGGATTCGCTCCGGCCGAAGTGCGGGACCCCGGGTAGACCAACAAGTGCCAAACCGCGGATCCGCAGACCGGGAGCCGAAAAACAGACCGGCTGATAGGGCCCGGATTCTTCGACGACCCGATGGGGATCCGCCGCGATCAGCGGTGCCCCGGAAGCCGAGAGATGACCGGGAACCAGCCAGGCGTTGGAGCCGGAACCGCATAGATTCTCGGCATCGAGCACGGACACCCAGTCGTTGCCCAGAGTGCTGCGCACGCGATGACGCCACACCTGCTCCGGCAGAGAGCCGGACAGCAGATGCGCATCAAGGTGCACGGCAATGGGCGTCCACGGCTGCCAAGGCCGCGGTGTAGCGGCGGTGAGACCGAGCTCTTGCGATTCCGCGCATTCGGCCCAGGCAGCCCCGATCGAACCATTGACACCCTCCGCGTACGCCGCGAAAAACTGCTGATCCTCCGTGCTAGCGGCCTTCCACCACCGCAGCGCCGTGAGCTCGACCTCCATGGCGAGGGACAGGTGATCGGCGTCCACGTGATCGGGGCCCAACAGTTCCGCCGATCGCCCTTCCGCTCGACGCCGCAGCACTTCCAGCTGCCACGGCCGGTCCACCGCCGTGATCGCCCCGTGGCCCGTGGCCACGCTCATGAGGTCCGAACCTTGGACGTGGGGCACACCGGCTGGGTCGCGGAACACCCGCCACCCAGCTCCTGACAGTTCTGGTGTCATGGGGTGCCACCCACTCGGGCTGTCCGGTAGCGCGCCAAGGGGTTCTCCAAACGACCCGCGAGGGCCAATGACCCGGCCGGATCCGAAAGGTCCACCATGTGCTGCGGATTGCGTAACTGCAACCGGTTGAGGCACGAATGCACAAA
>JAFAAV010000117.1 GCA_023426375.1 Actinomycetes bacterium
GCCACGGGGGTCACAGAGGTCTCCGGCGTGGAGCACATCGATCGCGGTTACGAGCATTTCGTAGATCGGCTCTCCAGCGCGGGGGCCAACGTGCAGCGGCGCATCGTGGGCGGCTTGTTCTAAGAGCGGGTCTCAAGGGAAGACGACATGTGACCGGGGTTGTAGGCACCAGCGCGTAGCTGCCTACAACCCCGGTGTTCTGTCTGAGCACCGGTTTGTACTCGACAAACACAAAACCCCGCATCCACCTGGATGCGGGGTTCCGTTCGGGGTGAAACTATCAGATGACAGTCACGCCGGTAGCCTGGGGGCCCTTCTGGCCCTGACCGATTTCGAACTCGACGCGCTGGTTCTCTTCGAGAGTGCGGAATCCACCGGTCTGGATTTCGCTGTAGTGAACGAAAACGTCACCCTCAGCGTCGTCCGGGGTAATGAAGCCGAAGCCCTTCTCTGCGTTGAACCACTTAACGGTGCCCTGAGCCATAATGGGGCGCTCCTTCTGGAGTAAATAAATGCGTGTACTTGTTTTTTGTACACCTGAACAGGTACCGCGAGAAGGCTGTGGATGCGGCTCACTAGATGTTGCGCCACAGCGCCAGTCAGAACTTCACGCTCGCTACCATTCCTGCGAGCATGTAAAACATGAAGCGAAGAACGGTACTAGCTTCACACACCCGGGGACCAAGGTCAACAGCAATCAGCCTGCTGATGAGAAATGTCGTTTGTCATTCAGGATTTGTTTACCTACCCGGTAGTGGGCATAGCCCCTAGAAGAGCCGCGATTGGGTGTCCACGTTGCCGCGCATCTCCTCGTAGTCCAAGGTCACACATTCGATGCCGCGGTCGTGAGCCAAGGTGCGGGCCTGGGGCTTGATCTGTTGCGCGGCGAAGACACCGCGCACCGGGCGCAGCAGGGGATCGCGGTTGAGCAACTCCAGATAGCGCGTCAGCTGCTCCACGCCGTCGATGTCACCGCGGCGCTTGAGTTCCACCGCCACACTGGCACCGCAACCGTCGCGGGCCAGGATGTCCACCGGACCAATGGCCGTGGGGTATTCGCGGCGTACCAGGGAAAAATCTTCTCCGAGCAGTGTGATCTGTTCAGCCAGGAGCCGTTGCAGATCTGCTTCGACACCATCCTTGATGAGACCCGGGTCAACACCCAGGTCGTGGCCGATGTCGTCGTGGATCTCGTAGATGTCGATCAACAAGCGGTCGTCGGACTTGGCGGCCTGCACGATCCAGGACTGCCTGACGCCCTCCTCGATCTGTTCCGCCGTGGGTTCACCCACGTGCAGTTTGGCGGGCGGGCTCATCCAGTTGAGGGGTTTGTAGGACCCGCCGTCGGAGTGCACGAGCACGGACCCGTCCGCCTTGAGCATGAGCAGGCGTCGGGCCAGGGGCAAGAAGGCATTGAGGCGGCCTTCGTATCGCACGGAACAGTCAGCTATTACCAATCGCACCGGGCAAGCCTATCGCCCCGACGACCGCGGCGCTCACCCTAGGTGGTACGACGCCGCCCGGCGGCGTCAAGGGGTGCCGCACCGTGCTCGCGAAACGGGTGCACGGGCGGATGTGAGGCTGTGGTGTGGTGCGCAGCCAGTGACGTAGGCCATCTCGGGGACCGGGCCGAGCGGCGTCGTCGTCCGGTGACTAACGGGCGTCCTGGCGGGGGACGAAGACCTCGCGGACCAGGAGTAGGCCGGCAGCGGCCGTGGGGATGGCAATCACGGCACCCAGGATTCCCCACAGTGCGCCGCCGGCCGCGACGGCGATGACCGCCACGGCGCCGGGGACGGCCACGGCGCGTTTCATGATGCGCGGTGACACGAAGTACGCCTCGATCTGCAGGTAGGTGAAGTAGCACAGGGCGAAGGGAAGGACCGTGTCCCAGCCCCCGAGAATGGCGAACAGGGTCATCAAGATCCCGGCAAGAACCCCGCCGACCAGAGGAATGAACGCGAGCACGGCAACGAACAGCACGAGCAGCGTGGCGTAGGGAACGCCGGTGACGGTCATCAGCACGAAGGCCACGGACGCGTTGATCAGGGCCACGCAGGCCTGACCGACCACGTAATTGCCCACCCCGTTGATCATCTGGTCGCCCAGTTTCTGGACCCGCGCACGTCGGCTGGCCGGGGCCAGGCGGTAGCCCCACGCCTTGGCCATGGGCAGGGAGAACAGGAAATACAAGGTCAGCGCCATCACGATGATCGTGCCCGTGACCGCGTTGATCACCACGCCGCCCACGCTCACGACCGAACCGAACATGCCGCCCAGCAGATCCTGGTTGGTGGACAACTGGGTTTGTATCGAGCCGACGGATTGCTCGAACGTCGCGGCTATGTTGAAGCGATCGTCCAGGGCTTCGAAGAACGATGACCCCATGAACTGGCTGACGAGGTTCGGAATGGTGCCCATGAACTGCTGCGCTTGATTCACCATGCGCGGTACGACCAGCACGATGAACACGGTCAAGGCCAGAGCCAGGGCCAGGATGACGGCAGAGACGGCCAGCGGCCGGGGCATGCCGCGCGATTCGAGCCAGCGCACAATGGGATCCAGGCCCAGCGCGATGAACGCCGCGGTGACCACCCAGCCCGCCAAACTTCCCACGTTGGTCAACACGTAGAAACCGAGCAGGGCGATGCCCACTCCCACGGTCAGGAAAAAGCCGGTCTGTACCGGGTGGCCACCGGCGAAAAGGCCCTTGTCCCACGGGGCACGGCGCGGTGCCGGGGTGGAGCCGGGTACGGTTCCGGGTTCCGGGGGCACATCGAAACGATGGCGCGACGGGCGGAATCTCTGAGCAGACTTCTCCGGCGGCTGGGGTGATGTGGTCACGCCGGAAGCGTACAACGCACGCCTGTATTGGGGCACTCGTGGCGCGCGTGGCGATAATGGCTGTAGTGCATGATCAGCGCGGACCGGCTATCGAGCCACCACAGGCGGTGGTTCTGGACGCGCGAGGACGAGGCTACGAAGGAGACCGAGCATGAGTGAATTCCCTCAGCAACCAGGCCAACATCGACAGCAGGGTCAGCCTGACGCGCAGGCGCAGGCGCAGGCCGTGCCGGCCTCTGTGCGTGGCGCCATGGATCTTGGTGCGATGCAGTCCAGGGGAGCAGCGGGTGCGGGTGGGTCGCCGTCGTCCGCGGGAGGTGGCACCGCAAGCTACCGCGTGAGCATCACGGCCCAGGATTTCCAGAAGTACGCCGAGCAGTCGGCCACCGTGCCCGTGGTCGTGGCGCTGTACGCGCCTCAGAGCCCGGAGTCCGAGACCTTTGTCGAGACCCTGGCCGAGCTGGTCGACAGCTACCAGGGTAGGTTGCTGTTGGGCACCGTGGATGCCTCCAAGGAACAGCAGATCGCCCAGGTGTTCCAGGCCCAGACCGTGCCCACGGTGGTGGCCATGCTCGGCGGACAGGCCGTTCCGCTGGTCAACTCGACCGTGCCCGCGGACCAAATGCGACAGCTCTTCGACGAACTGCTCACGCTGGCCGCGCAGAACGGCGTGACCGACACGGCGGAGCCCACCGCCCAGGCAGCTCCCAAGGAACTACCCCCGCTGCACCAGGAGGCGCTCGACAAGCTCGAGGCCGGAGACCTGGACGGCGCCGAGGCCAGCTACAACAAGGCACTCGCCGAGAACCCGGGCGACAAGGACGCCAAGCTGGCGCTGGCCCAGGTTCACCTGCTCCAGCGTGTGAGCGCCATGGACGTCAACGCCGTGCGGCAGGCCGCCGCGGATGATCCGCAGAACATTCAGGCGGCACTCGATGTGGCCGATCTGGACGTTTCCGGCGGCCACGTGGAGGACGCGTTCCGACGCCTGCTCCAACTGGTGCGGACCACCTTCGGGGAGGACAAGGACACCGTGCGCGAGCGTCTGGTGGACCTCTTCGACGTGGTCGGTTCGGAGGATCCGCGCGTCACGGCCGCCCGTGGTCAGCTGATGCGTGCTCTCTTCTAGACCAGACAGTCACCGGATCAACAGTCAGGAGTGGGGTCCGTCCTTCGGTACGGGCCCCACTCCTGTATGACTGAACGACCCGTGGTGGCAGGTCAGTCACGCCAGGGGATGACACCGCACCCTTCGAAATCACACCGGTGGGGGATGTGTGTCATATCCCTCGCTTCATAGGCTGGAGTCATGAGCATCCACGCGCACAGTTCCAGGCCCGCGGAGCGACCTCCGCACTCACCGACTTCTCACCCGGCACTTCTGATCCAGGATCTGACCAAGGTGTACGGCCACCCCGGCCCCGGGGCGCGACCGGCTGCGGACAGGGTCAATCTTGAAGTTCCTCGCGGTTCGTTCTACGGCCTGGTGGGACGCAATGGCGCGGGCAAGACGACCACACTGTCCATGGCAACTGGCCTCCTACGCCCCACGGCCGGTAAGGTCTGGGTGGGCGGCGGTAGCCAGGACCAGCCCGTGGAAGTCTGGGCCGATTCCGTGACCGCCAAGCGGCGCATGGGCGTGCTGCCCGACGGCACCTACCTTTTCGACCGGCTGACCGGCCGCCAGCTGGTGACGTATTCGGGTCTGCTGCGCGGTATGGACCGTGAACTGGTCAAGGATCGCACCGAAGACCTGATCCGGGCCATGGATCTCCAGGACGCTGCGGGCAAGCAGGTTCAGGACTACTCGGCCGGTATGACCAAGAAGATCGCGCTCGCGGCCGCCATGATCCATGCACCGGCCCTGCTGGTTCTGGACGAGCCGTTCGAATCCGTGGACCCGGTGTCGGCGGCCAATATTCGCGCCATCCTGCACCAGTACACGCAGGGCGGTGGCACCGTGGTGGTGTCCAGCCACGTGATGGACCTGGTTCAGCGCATGTGCGACCACGTAGCCGTGATGGACAACGGCAGGGTTCTGGCACAGGGCACGGTGGATCAGGTACGAGGCGACATGTCCCTGGAGGATCGCTTCGTCGATCTCGTGGGCGGCCGCACGGACGCGGGGGAGGGCTTGTCATGGCTTCGACCCGAGTGAATTCATCCGAGACCGCAGGAAACACCGGTGTGCCCTGGGCGGGTGCGTCGGCGCACGGCGCAGTCGAGGTGGCCCCGGAAGCGCTGCGGCCCACCGGGCCCTCCGGACCCGCCACCCACGCGCGACCCGTGGGTCCGCTGACCGAGGCGCTTCGCATGGCGGCGCTGAAATGGCACCTGCTGATCAACACCCTGACACGCAGCACATGGATCCTGGTGGGAACCATTATGGGTGCCCTGTACATGCTCTTCATTGTGGGCACGTTCGGCACCGCGCTCTTCATGGTGGGCAACGAGTCCCCGGAAGTGGTCCGCACCGTTGCTGTCTTCTTCGGCACTCTCGTGCTTCTGGGGTGGTGGATCGTTCCGGTCGTGAGTTCCAAGGCGGATTCCAGCCTGGACCCGTCCCGGCTGGCGCTGTTCCCGCTGCGGATTCCCGGTATTCAGATCGGTCAGATCCTGGGTGCCGTGATCGGCATCCCGGGTATTGCGACCCTTCTGATCACGGCGGCGTGGGTCACCTCGTGGCGGGCATCGGGACTCGCCCTGATCGTTGCCATTCCATGTGCCCTGCTGGGGTTGTTGTTGGCGTTCACCGGCTCCCGTGCCGTCACCGCATTGTCCGCGAACTTCAACAAGCAGCGCCGTGCCGGCGAGATCATCTCGATCGTGCTCCTGGGTCTGGTCGTTCTGCTCGGTCCGCTGTTCGCCATCATTGGCCAGGGAATCGGACTTGTGTGGGAACAACTTCCCACCTGGGCCGGCTACTTGGCCTGGTCACCCTTGGGTGCCGTGTGGGCCATTCCCGCCGACGTCGCCGAGGGCCAGTGGATCGCGGCCCTCGCTCGTCTGGCCATTGCTGTTGTCTCGCTCGTCGTGCTCGCGGTCGTTTGGCGCGCCGCGTTGCGTCGCGCTCTGTCCGACGCCGCCGCCGACGCCGCTCGGTCCGGTTCCAAGTCCCTGTCCGGCGTGGGTCTGTTCGGCCGGTTGCCCGCGACCGGTTGGGGCGCAGTGACGGCCCGGTGCCTGACCTACTGGCTCAAGGACCCGCGGTACTCGGCGACCCTGCTGGTTCTTCCGGCCATGGCAGCGGCCTTCTGGTTCATCAGCCAGGACGGAACGGGCGCGATCTGGATCCTCCCGGGGCTCGTGGCACTGCTCATGGCGTACTCGATCTCCGCGGATGTGGGCTACGACAACACGGCCTTCACACTGCACATCCTGGCACCGGTGAAGGGAAGCCACGACCGCCTGGGCCGAGCCTTGGCCATGTTGTGCATCGGCGTGCCCGCAGTGATTCTCATGCTGGCGGTGACCATGATCCGCACGGGCGGCTGGGGCTACCTGCCCGGCATGATCGGCATCTGCGCGGCACTGCTGTTGGCCGGTACCGGAGTCGTCTCCGTGATGTCTGCCCGGTACACCTACCCCGTGCCGCCACCGGGCGCATCCCCGCTGAAAACCCCGCAGGGATACACGTTGCTGAACGTGATCATCCAGTTCGTGATCCTGGGTGCCGTGGCGCTCATGGCACTTCCCCCGGTGATCCTGCTCATCGTGCAGGTGGTCTCCGGAGAGGCCTTCTGGGGCTGGCTGGCTCTGGCAGTAGGCATTGTGGAAGGCCTGGGCATCTTCTGGCTGGGCATCGTGCTCGGTGGCAAGTGGCTGGACCGCCGTGGTCCGGAGCTGTTGCAAGAAGTGGCGCAGTACCGGTAGCCGGCGGACCACCATCAGTCCTGACTCAGCGTCCAGAGTTCTTTCAGAGCCTGGGCGCTGAGTCGTGTCCGGGCCCGGGGGTAGACTGTCGGCCATGGAGAACACCGCAGCATCGTTGAGCACTGGTACCACCGTTGAGCACCACTCCACGGTCACCAACGGCCTGTTCGGTCGCAAACCGGACACCGTGGGAGGCACTTCGACCATTGAGCGTGAAGACACACGCCAGCTGCAGGAACCCGGCGATCACGAACGCTTCTCCCACTACGTGCGCAAAGAGAAGATCATGGAATCTGCGCTGTCCGGTGAGCCGGTGATCGCCCTGTGCGGCAAGGTGTGGTTGCCCGGTCGCGATCCTCAGAAGTTCCCCGTCTGCCCCGCATGCAAGGAGATCTACCAGGGTCTTCGCCCGGGTAAGGACGACTCCAACAACGACAACTAAGCATTAATCACAGAATTCGTCACGCGGGCCCACCGGCCCCGTGACCGGCGGCGCCCGCGCTCGCGGGCGCCTTGTGCTGTGCGGGACCACGCGACGTCGTTCGTGGGATGGTTCGTTCGGCACGTGCGCGGAGAGGACGAGCACTACGTGTCTGAAGGCGATCAACTAGACCTGTTCGGAGCGGCGGCGGACTTGCCTCCGGCGTACCCGGATCGTGCGGCGTGGGGCACGGCACCCAAGCTGCGTGCGTGGCAGGCGGAGGCCATTCGCCGCTACGAGGAAACTCAACCCCGGGATTTCATGGCCGTGGCAACGCCTGGTGCGGGTAAGACCACCTTCGCGTTGACCGTGGCCAAGAAACTTCACGATTCCGGCAAGATCCAACGCATCACCGTGGTCACCCCTACCGAGCACCTCAAGCGACAGTGGGCTGACGCGGCCGCGCGAGTGGGGCTTGCCCTGGACCCCAACTTCAAGAACGCGGACGGCAGCCACGGTTCCGCCTACATGGGTGCGGCCGTGACCTACGCGCAGGTGGCCAACAAACCGCTGTTGCACCGGGCGCGTACCGAGGCTGGTCGAACCCTGGTCATCATGGACGAAATTCACCACGCGGGTGATGCACTCTCGTGGGGCGATGGCCTGCGAGAGGCCTTCGAACCTGCGGCACGGCGCTTGGCGCTGACGGGTACACCGTTCCGTTCGGATACATCACCCATTCCGTTCGTCACGTACCAGGAGGACCGGGACGGGATTCGTCGTTCCACCGCGGACTACACCTACGGTTACGGCGATGCGCTCAAGGACCACGTGGTTCGCCCGGTGATCTTCATGGCCTATTCGGGCCAGATGCGGTGGCGCACCTCCGCCGGCGAAGAAATGGCAGCCCAACTGGGGGAGGGATTCACCAAGGACATCACGTCCCAGGCGTGGCGCACCGCGTTGGATCCCAACGGACACTGGATTCCCTCGGTCCTGCAGGCAGCGGATCAGCGACTCACCCAGGTGCGGCGCACGGTTCCGGACGCCGGTGGGCTCGTGATTGCAACCGATCACCAGGACGCCAAGGCCTACGCCGAACAGCTCAAGCTGATTACGGGCCGTCGGCCCACCGTGGTGCTCTCGGATGACAAGACGGCGTCCAACAAGATTGACGAGTTCTCCGAATCGGAAGAGCGTTGGATGGTGGCGGTCCGCATGGTCTCCGAGGGCGTCGACGTTCCGCGACTCGCGGTGGGCGTGTACGCGACCTCGACCTCCACCCCGTTGTTCTTCGCGCAGGCGGTCGGTCGTTTCGTGCGTGCGCGAAAGCGCGGTGAGACAGCGTCGGTATTCCTGCCCTCGGTCCCGGCTCTCATGGGACTGGCCAATTCGATGGAAGAGGAGCGCGATCACGCGCTCGACAAACCCAAGAACATGCCCGGGGTGGTGGACTTCGACCAGCCGATGGAGAGTGGCTGGGACGATGATCTGCTGGAGGAAGCCAACCGCGAAGAGAAAGCTTCCGGTTCACTCGCGCAGGGCAACTTCGAGGCGTTGGATTCCGACGCTTCGTTCCACGGTGTGCTGTTCGACGGTGGTGCCTTCGGCGGCGGGGTTGCGGTCGGTTCCGAGGAGGAAGCCGACTTCCTGGGTATTCCCGGGCTGCTCGACGCCGAACAGGTCTCCACGCTCTTGCGCGAACGCCAGACCCGGCACGCCCAGCGACGCTCGGGCGAATCACACGCCGAACCGGCCCCACCCGCGGTGCCCGATCACCGGCGGCTGAAGGAACTGCGGTCCCAGCTGTCCAAGAACGTCTCCGCGTGGTCGGCTCGCACGGGAACCCCGCACGGGATCATTCACAATCAGTTGCGAGAGAAATGCGGTGGACCGGCGGTCGCCCAGGCCAGTGAGGATCAGATCACTGCGCGGCTCGAACTGTTGCAGCGTTGGTTCATCGGTCGGAAGTAATAGCTTGGGCAACGAGTAGAGCGAGTGTGACGAAGGCTCCGAACGGGATCGTTCGGAGCCTTCGTCATGTGATCAGTGTCGATCAGTAGCGGTGGGGAGACTCAGTCGAGATCCTCCACCACCGCGACGCCCGCGTCGGCGAGATCTACCACGGCACGTTCGCCAGCATCCTTGGCCACCGGAGCGGTCAACGGGAGCAGCACTCGGGTCTCGTACCCGGCGTCCACAGCGTCCTTGGCCGTGGCCAGCACACAGTGGTCGAGGGCGAGACCCACGACGTCCACGGCTTCGATCTCGTTCTCCTGGAGCCAGTCGTCCAGACTGCTGCGCTCCTCGTCCGTGTCCTGGGGGTCCTCGCCCATGGGCACGTCCACGTCCGGGGCGGAGAGACCCTCGAAACCGGAGTAGGCGGCGTCGTAGGCGCCCTTGCGGAAGAATTCGTTGACGTAGTCGGTATCAAAATTCTTGTGGGTCTCAGCACCGTCCGTCTCGGCCACGCAGTGCACCGGCCAGCTGGACACGAAATCGGGGTCGTCGCTGAAATGCGTCCCGGGATCGATGTGCCAGTCCTGGGTTGCGGCCACCACCCGATAGTCCGCGTGGTGGTCGTCCAGGTACTCCGAGATCTGGGCGGCCACTGCGGCACCGCCGGTCACGGCCAAGCTGCCGCCCTCGCAGAAGTCGTTCTGTACGTCAACGATGATGAGTGCTGTGCGCACGGGTGCCTCCTTGATCAGTGTGCGGTTCCGGGCTCGATGACCGTGGGGATCACGGGTTCGCCCTCGGACAGACGTCGCGCCGCGCGGGGCAGTTCCGCCACGGACTGGGTATGGCGCTCGCGGGCACGATCCACGGCCTGGGCGCCCACGAAACCGTCTCGCAGTTCGCCGCCGGTCACGTAGTCCACGAGTAGTTCGCGGTCGTCGCCGTCGTCGGTGGGCTCGTGGGAGATTCCCACAATTTCCTGGGTGGCCACGCCCTGGTCATTACGACGGCGCAGCGCGAACTTTTCGCCACCGACCGAGGCCTTCCCGGATGAAGCCTTGGCCACGGGCTCCATGGTTCCGGAGGTTCCCTCGCGGGCCACGAGTTTGTAGACCATGGATGACGTGGGTGCACCGGAACCTGTGACCAGGCGTGTGCCTACGCCGTACGAGTCCACGGGTGCTGCGCGCAGCGCGGCAATGGCGTACTCGTCCAGATCGCTGGTTACGGTGATCCGGGTGTTGGCGTTGCCGAGCTTGTCCAGCAGGGACCGCACCGCTGAGGCCTGGGTGACGAGGTCACCCGAGTCCAGCCGGACACCGCCCAGATCGGGGCCGGCAATGTCCACGGCGAGCTTGACGGCCTTCTCCACATCGTAGGTATCCACCAGAAGTGTGGTGTCTACACCCAGGGCATCGATCTGTGCCCTGAAGGCCTGCTCCTCCGTGTCGTGCAACAGCGTGAAGGAGTGAGCCGCGGTGCCCACGGTTTTCACGCCGTACCGGTAGCCGGCCTCCAAGTTGGAGGTCGAGGCAAAGCCCGCAATGACCGCAGCACGTGCGGCGGCCACCGCAGCTTCATCGTGGGCGCGGCGGGATCCCATTTCGATGCACGGACGACCACCAGCTGCGCCGACCATGCGGGACGCAGCGGAAGCCACGGCGGAATCGTAGTTGAGCACGGACAGGATGTAGGTCTCGAGCACGCAGGCCTCGGCAAAGGAGGACTCCACGGTCAGTAGCGGCGAGTAGGGGAAGTAGACCTCTCCCTCGGCGTAGCCGCGGATCTGACCGGTGAAACGGAAGTTCTCGAGGTATTCGATGGTCTGCTGATCCACCACGTTCGTGTCTCGCAGAAAGCGCAGCTGTTCCTCGGAGAAGCGGAACTTCTCGAGACCCTCGAGCACGCGGCCCACTCCGGCGAACACGCCGTACCGGCGGCCGTTGGGCAGACGGCGGGCGAAGACTTCGAACACGCTGCGCCGCGAGGCCGTGCCCCCACGCAGTGCGGCTTGGAGCATGGTGAGCTCGTAGTGGTCCGTCATGAGGGAGGTCGGACGGGGTTCCCATGGGTAGCTGCGCTCATTCACGCCCCCAGCCTAATGGGATTGGGTCACTGCGCACATCCACAGGTGGCGGATACGATGGGCACACCATGATTTGCACTCCCTTAGATCCGCGCGTTCGAAACGCGCCCGTTCTCATGAGCGCGGCTCCCGCCGAGACCCCGGTTCTGACACAGGACCCCGAAACTCACACGATGCTCGACGTTCCGTGGAACGTGGTGGTGTGGGACGACCCCGTCAACCTCATGAGCTACGTGGTGTACGTGTTCCGCTCCTACTTCGGCTATTCGGATGCCAAAGCACGCAAGCTCATGCTCGAGGTCCACCACAACGGGCGGTCCATCGTGGCCTCGGGAACCCTCGAAGAAGCAGAGACCCATGTGAGTGCCCTCCACGGCTACGGCCTGTGGGCCACCTACGAGCGAGCGGATCAGCACTGATGGCGCACGGATTCAGGAAGACCCGCAAGGGCATCGTCGGGCGCTTCGAAGCACCCGAGGTGCAATTGCTCCAGAAGCTGTTCTCGGACGTGGCCGAAACCCTCGAACCAGAGGCGCGTCCTGACGAAGACCCGCTGGCCGCCATGGTCGGCATCGACCAGGACGTCAGCGAGCCCACGGACCCGGCCCTGAAAAGGCTGTTGCCGGTGGCATCGTCGGATCCCGAACACGCCGAGGAATTCCGCCGGCTCACAGACCGGTCCCTGCGCGAGGCGAAGATCGGCGCGCTGAAAGCGTCGTCGTTGGCGTTGGAATCCGACCCCGTGACCCTGACTGTGGAACAAGCGCAAGATTTCGCGCGATCGCTCAACGACATCCGGTTGGTGTTGGCCACACGGTTGGAGATCACCACTTCGGAGGAAGCCGAACGGATCGGTGAGAAAGTTGATTTCGGTGAGGTCGAGGACATCAACGATTACATGGCGGTGGTCTACAACTTCGTGTCGTGGCTGCAGGAGTCGCTCATGAATGCGTTGCTCAAGACGCTCTGACCGTTGCGGGTGCGGCGCGGGGGACTGTGAGATGTCTCGCATGTGTTGCACCGTTCGACAACACGCACCGAAGCATTCGGTACTTTGGATGCGCACTTTGTGCCGAATTTCCCAGTTTTCCGCCGCCGTGCTGCGTGCTCGAGCAACAAATGTTACCTGTAGTGTGCCCGCTCCTCGGTTGCTCGGATAGGGAAAATCAGCGCGGACCATTACTGTCTTTCGATATGCAGGATGAGCACGTGAACACTTCAGGCCCCAATCCGAACTCGCCCATTGGCGTGTTCGATTCCGGCGTGGGTGGATTGACCGTTGCCCGTTCGATCATCGACCAGCTACCGCACGAGGAAATCCTGTACGTGGGGGACACCGCACATGGTCCCTACGGTCCACTGCCCATCGCCCGCGTGCGCTCGCTGGCCATGGACATCATGGACGACCTGGTCGACTCCGGGGTCAAACTTCTGGTGATCGCTTGCAACACGGCCTCTGCCGCGGTGCTGCGAGATGCCCGCGAGCGGTACACCCGGGCCTATAACATTCCCGTGGTCGAGGTGATCCAGCCGGCCGTTCGGCGGGCGGTGGCCACCACGCGCAATGGGAAGATCGGTGTCATCGGCACGGAAGCCACCGTGGGATCCCGTGCCTACGACGATACTTTCGCCGCGGCACCTCACCTGGATGTCACCTCCGTGGCCTGCCCGGAATTCGTCGAGTACGTGGAACGCGGTGTGACCACGGGTCCCGAACTGCTGCGTGCGGCGCAGGGTTACCTCGAACCGCTCAAGGACGCCGGTGTGGACACCCTGGTTCTTGGATGCACCCACTACCCACTGTTGACCGCGGTGATCTCCTACGTCATGGGGGACAGCGTGAACCTAGTCTCATCCGCAGAGGAGACTGCCCGCGACGTCTACCGCGCTCTCATGGACAACAACTTGGAACGCGATGTGGACCTCACCCCGCATCACGAGTTCCTGGCCACGGGTGACCCCGAAAGTTTTGAAGTCCTTGCCCGCAGGTTCCTCGGACCCGAGGTCCTGCGCGTCCGTCATACGTCCTCGGTGGCCGAGCAGTACCCCACGGGTTCTCTGGCCATGATCCACCCGGCTCAGCGTTGAGTCGGTACCACGAAAGGCACCCGTAGTCATGATGTTGACCGTCATTGGGAACACCGGTAGCTTTCCGGGTCCCAACTCTCCCGCGTCGTGTTACTTGCTGACCGGTGAGGATCACGAGGGCCGTACGTGGCGCGTGATCCTGGACATGGGTAACGGTTCGCTGGGCGTGCTGCAGCGACAGCTCGACCTGGAAGACATCGACGCCGTGATGATCTCCCACCTGCATCCCGATCACTGCGTGGACCTGGCCGGCTTGCACGTGGCGGTCAAGTGGGACCCGCGTGGGTGGAATGCCGGGCGCATCCCGTTGTACGGTCCGTCCGGTTTGCACGCCTACCTCAATCGCTCACACGCGATGCCCGAGGGGCACAGCATGGAGACGGAATTCGTGTTCAACGTGTGGCAGGAACGGCAACCGGTCACCGTGGGACCGTTCACCGTCACGCCGTTCGAAGTGGTGCACCCTTGCCCCGAGCCTTACGCCTTACGTGTCGAATTCGATGGTCCGATGGGCCCGTCCGTGCTGACCTATTCCGGGGACACGGACGCGTGTGACGCGCTGGTGGATGCTGCCAGGGACGCTGATCTGTTCCTGTGCGAGGCGGCCTACGAAGAGGGCCGCGAGGACCATCTCCGAGGGATCCACCTGACCGGTTACCGCGCAGGTCAGGCCGCTGCCCAGGCCAATGTGCACCAGCTGTTGCTGACCCATCTGCCGGTGTGGAATTCACCCACCAAAACACGCCGAGAAGGAATCGCGGCATTCAGCGGGCCGGTAGGCATCGCCGAACCGGGGTACACCTACAAGGTGGTTCCGGCGAATGTCACCATTTCAGGTGCGTTGGCAAGGCCAGCTACAGCGGACTAGGCTGGCGATATGACTTCGCCTACCGATCCGTCACAAGAAAATTCCACACTGGTCGGAGAGCGATCCACCCCTGATATGGCCACTGCCGATTCGACCTCGGCGAACGTAGTGCGATCCGACGGCCGATCCGTGGACGAGTTGCGTCCCATCACCATCACCCGTGGTTGGTCGGATCAGGCCGAGGGCTCGGCCCTCATCGAATTCGGCGGCACGCGCGTGCTGTGCACCGCGTCCCTGACCGAGGGGGTTCCGCGCTGGCTCAAGGGCGAAGGCCGCGGTTGGGTCACGGCCGAGTACGCCATGCTTCCGCGGGCCACCTCGACCCGCTCCGCGCGTGAGTCCGTCAAGGGCAAGATCGGCGGCCGTACCCACGAGATCTCCCGGCTGATCGGCCGTGCTCTGCGCTCCATCATCGATCTCAAAGCGCTCGGTGAGAATACCGTGGTGCTCGACTGCGACGTGCTGCAGGCTGACGGTGGTACCCGTACCGCCGCCATTACCGGGGCCTACGTTGCCCTGGCGGAGGCCATTTCCTGGGCCCACGCGAACGGCGTGATCAAACCCAACGTCAAGCCGCTCGTGGACACCGTATCCGCCGTGTCCGTGGGCATCATCGACGGCGTGCCCATGCTCGACCTTCCCTACGTGGAGGACGTTCGAGCCGAGACCGACATGAACGTGGTGGTCACCGGTTCCGGAGACTTCGTGGAGGTGCAGGGCACCGCAGAGGGTGCACCCTTCAACCGCCGTGAGCTGGACGTTCTGCTCGACCTCGCGGTCGCGGGCTGTGCTCAGTTGGCCACCATTCAGCAGGAGACGCTGGAGGCGGGCCGTGGACGCTGACCCGGAACCGGCCAGGATAGTCCTGGCCTCCAAGAACCAGGGTAAGGTTCGCGAGCTTCAAGCCATGGTCGCCGCGGCCGTACCGCATCTCGACGCCGCCACGGCAGTTGTCGACGCGCGCGCCGCCCGGCTGAGCGACGTCGTCGAGGACGGCGTGAGTTTCGCCGAGAATGCGCTGCTCAAGGCGCGCGCTGCCGCCCGCGAATCGGGACTGATCGCGCTCGCGGACGACTCCGGTTTGGCCGTGGAGGTCATGGGAGGTGCGCCCGGAATTTTTTCGGCGCGCTGGTCCGGTCGCCACGGTGATGACACCGCCAATTTGAATTTACTCCTGGCACAACTGGGGGATGTTCCCGATGAACACCGGAACGCGCGCTTCGTGTGCGCCGCCGCCGTGGTGACCCCCGGCGGTGCAGAACACGTGGTGGTGGGGGAGTTCCCCGGGACGATCCTGCGGGAACCGGCGGGCGAGCACGGATTCGGGTACGACCCGATCTTCGCCCCGGACGGATATGAGGGTTTGAGCTGCGCCCAACTGAGCCCGGAGGAGAAGAACCGGGTCAGTCATCGAGCGCGGGCCATGAATGCTGTGCTGCCGCACCTTGTGGCCGCACTGGAAGAACAGGACGATCCGACCGGGGATGATCCACCTCGGCCGGGCTCGGGGGACTGAATCATGAGATTCGCATGCGGGCATCTTCCGTTCGCGGATGCCGTTGAAGCGGTGTTGGCGCAGGCGGGAGTGAGCGTGGACCGTGCCGATTGGGAGGTCCACGCGGGAGGATCCGCGCACATTGTGGTGAACGCGGGGCATGTGATGAGCGTTCGCATCGCCAAGAACCCCACGTCCGGGGAAAACGTCCGACGGCGTGTGCGCGCGTTGTCCTTGCTGCCGGACTTCGACTTCGCCGTTCCCCGGCCATTGACCCCCGTGCTCAATGTGGGTCGCTACACGGCCGTAGGCATGACGTGGTTGCCCGGGACCACTCGGGATCCCGGACCCGTGTCCTCCACGATTCTGGCCAGCGTGCTCGACCAGTTGCGCTCGGCGGAGGTCTCTGAGGCGGCGCCGTGGCTCGACCGACCGGGGCAGCACTGGGGCGGCCATCGCCGTCGTCACGTGTTACTCGACCAGGTCATTCCGCGACTGATTCCCGCCAACCGGCCACGCGCATTGGAAGCCATTCAGGATCTGGTGGATCTGGAAACGGTGGAACCCGATCTAGTCCACGGTGATCTCATGGGAACCAACATGCTGTGGGAGGGCGAGCGACTCGTGGGGATCATCGACTGGGATCACGCGTGTCTGGCCGATCCCGCGTACGACACGGCGTCGTTGGGTCTCTGGTTCGGTTGGGACAGTGTCCGTCACGCCACCACACCGGAGGATTACGAACGTGCCCGGCTGCACGCCCGGATTTTTCCGTTGCAGGCGGTGGCCTATGCAATTCACCACGAACTGGACATCGCGCAGATCAATCAGGCCGTGGAGAAGGCCGATGACTGGTACGAGGCCCACGCCTCGGTGAGCGCCTGAACCATCCCATCGTCAGGAACCACCTGCGACCCGGTAGTGAGTTCCGCGCAGAACGTGTCGGAGTCGAACAGTAGCCTGACACCGTGTCCGTCAGTTTCACAGCCATAGACTTCGAGACAGCCAACCGCAGCTTCGCCTCAGCCTGCGCGGTGGGTGTAGTTCGCGTCGAGGACGGCCAGGTGGCCGATACCCAGTACTCGTTGTTACGTCCTCCGCCGGGTCATGATCATTTCGAACCCGGGAACATCAGGGTCCATGGAATCCGCCCGCAGGACGTGGTTAACGCTCCGTCCTATGCGCAGTACTGGCGGTGGTTGGTCGATCGGCTCGAGGCGGATGATCCGGACGGGATCCTGGTTGCGCACAACGCCGTATTCGATACCGGAGTCATCAGAGCCGCCAATCAAGCGGTGGGCGAACCCGCGCGTGCGTGGCGCTATGCCTGCACGCTGCGGTTGTCCCGGGCGGCCTATCAGCTACGGTCCTATTCATTGCCGGCAGTTTCCCACGCCGTGGGCGTTTCCCTGGAGAATCACCACAACGCCCTGGCGGATGCACAGGCCTGCGCGGGCATCGTGATGGACCTGGCCCGCCGTAGCGCGGCGGAGTCCATGGAGGAACTGGCCGCGCACTACGGCACCAAGATCCTCAGCGCCAGTCTCTGACGGGCCAGCCCCGGACCGTTACGGACACCAGCGCTCGCGCCACTGACGCGCCAGTTCATCGAGCTCCGTGCTGAGCGCGTCGTCACTACCGGCAGGAAGAGCCGACATCCCCCAGCGAGCGGCGATCACCGCGGCGGCTACGGAGCGAGCCGAGGCGGAGTCAGCCGCGTGCGCTCCCATCAGATCGAACGCGCGTGTCAACACGCCTTCCGACCCCGCGGCGCCTGCCTCGTGTGCCTGGGCCACATTGGCCGCGGCCAGTCCGAGCGCCAACGCCGACGACGCCGTGGTGCCGTCAGCCACGGCTCGTGAGAACTCGCCGTCGGCGGTTTCGAGGGTCGCACGGTCGGTGACCTGGCCGACCATGCGCAGCAGCGCACGGGTCTTGGGGGCCGGGCGGGTCATGCCGGTACTGACGTCGATCACGGCCGTGACGACCTCTTGGAACGCCGAGTCGGTTTCCCGTGCTCGCACGCCGGCGTGAACGGCCATGGCAGTGGCCGCCGCGGCCGTCTGGGCCTCTGGATCACCGTGGGTGATGGCCGCGGCATCGACAACGAGCGGAACGAGCGCCTTCCAGCCGAAATTGGGGATCAACCCGTAGGGAATGCTGCGGGTGAGAACTTCTGGGCTACCGGCGGTGGGATCGATGGGACGGGCCACTTCACCGAATTCACCGGTGGCCAGGGCCGCGAAACTGTCGCCCCGGGGAGCCACCGGGCGGGAAAGGAGGGGGAAATCGCGGTCGAAATCGCGCGTGGGAGGTACGGGGGAGTTCGCGGGGGGCCGAGCGCCGGAGGCCCGGGCCCAGCGGAGATAAGAGAGCCAAGCGCACGCCGTGGGATCGGCGGAGAGCCCGTCATTGGCCCACTCGGCCACTTCATTGAGGGCATCCGCGGTGCGGGCGGCCAACTGCACGTTCTCATCGGGTTCGCCGTCCTCCGTGCGAGTCGTGAGAGCCAGACTGCGGAACACTGCCGTCATGGAATCGCGGTAGGAGTCCTGGGCCGTGGCAATGCCGTGATCGGGGGAGAGAACCTGCGAGGGCGATGAGTCGGACATGCCTCGAGTCTATGTGAGTCACGTGCGCCTCAAGCGTGTCAGCGCGGGCGGATAGATTGACGAGCATGAGGTTCTTACACACGTCCGACTGGCACCTGGGTCGCACCTTTCACGGAGTGGACGTTCTGGACGTTCAAGCCAAGGTGATGGAAGAGATCGTCGAGTGGGTGACCGAGCATCGAGTGGATGCGGTCCTGATTTCCGGTGACGTGTACGACCGCGCGCAGCCGCGTACGGAAGTGGTGGAGTTGTTGAACTCCACCCTGGCCAGGATTCGTCGCGCTGGGGCCTACATCGTTATGACCAGCGGAAATCATGATTCTGCGGCCCGGCTCGGTTTCGGCGCTGAAATCATGGCCCACGGTGGGGTGTTCTTACGGACCCGCCCTGATCATGCCGCTCACCCCGTGATCTTCAGCAAGGGGAAGTCCGGGGTGCATGTCGTGGACACCGCGCTCCAGCCGTGGACGGAGCATTCCGCGTCGAACGGATCCACGGTGGCCGTTTACGGAATCCCCTATCTGGAACCCCGTTCTGTGGCGCCACAACTGGACTGCTCGGCCACCCATCAGGCCGTACTGGGCACCGTCGCGAAATCCACGGCCGAGGACCTGTCGCAGCGTGGCGATATGCGAGGGGTGGTCATGGCACACGCTTTCGTGACGGGCGCGGCGGCCACGGACTCAGAGCGGATCATTGATTCCGGAGGCCTGGGCACCGTGAGCGCGGATGTTTTCGATTCTCACGATTACGCTGCCCTGGGTCACATCCACCGGAGGCAGACCATCCGCGACGCCGTGCGGTACAGCGGCTCCCCGGTGGCCTACTCCTTCTCGGAAACCGGGCAGAGCAAGGGCGCCTGGCTGGTGGATTTCGAGGACGGGGTCGATCCGGACGTGCAGCCACTCGATCACCGGGCAGGCCTGCACCTGGCCCAGTTGCGGGGCTCGTTGCAGGATTTGCTCCGCGCTCCTGAGCACTCGGCTGCCGAATCCGCGTGGTGCCAAGTGGTACTGACGGACTCCGAGCGACCGGCCGCGGCCATGGACCGGATCCGCACCAGGTTCCCGCAGACCGTGGAACTTCGGTGGGAACCACAGGGCGGTCGGTCGCAACCGCAGCTCAGTTACAGCGCCCGCGTGCAGACCGCAGAAAGTCCTGAGTCGTTGTGTGCGTCATTCTTCGAACACGTCCGACACCGATCCGTGTCAGAGCATGAACGCGCGGACATCGAGGCCGCGGTGGGCGCGGCTCAAGCTGACATCAGGTCGGAGTAGGCAGGAGCCGATATGAAGTTGCACCGTTTGGAGATCACCGCGTTCGGCCCGTTCGCCGGTCATGAGGTCGTGGAATTCGACCAGCTCAACGAGGCCGGAGTATTCCTACTCAACGGTGAGACGGGAGCCGGTAAGACCAGTGTGCTGGATGCGATCTGCTTCGCCCTGTACTCATCCGCGCCCACGACCCTGGCCATGGGTGGGCGAAAACCGGGGCACAGTGATCATGCGGATCCGGATACGGCACCGCTGGTCGAACTCGAGTTCACATCGGGTGCTCGGCGCTGGCACATCAGTCGTTCGCCCGCGTGGAGCAAACCCTCCAAGCGTGCGGTTTCCGGTTGGTCCGAACAACATTCAAAGGTGTTGTTGCGTGAATGGGTGCACGGTCAGTGGCTCGAACGAAGCCATCGACCGGATGAGGTCGGCCAGACCATCGAGCATGTCATCGGGCTGAACCGGGAACAGTTCACCCAAGTGATGATGCTTCCACAAGGCCGATTCGCCGAGTTCTTGCGAGCGGGCTCCAAAGAACGGGAAAAGCTTCTCGAGACACTCTTCGGAACGGATATCTATCCCCGGATCCAGCAGGAACTGAAGGAACTCGCGTCGAAGAGCCAATCAGAGCTGGACGCACTGCTCCTCGAACAGCAGCGTGATCTTGAACGCATATCCCAGTTGGACGCCCAATTCACGGAAGTGCTCGAGCAACTACCGACCGGGACACTGCCCTTCCCCGACAAGCCCTCGGCAGGCTCCGATGATGCAATCATCGGGGAGGAGGAGTCCACGGGGCCTGTCGAAGGTTGGGAGGCCGGTACCCGAGGAGTCACTTCGGAGCGAGCCACGGATACGCACGACCCGGTTTCCGTGGTGCACCTGTGCGAACGACTCAGCTCAGCCACCCGTGACTTGCACTCCGCCCGAGATGCCGTCTCCAGCGAGCAAGTGCGTGCTGCAGAGCGTGCGCGGGAACTGGCGCAGCGGCTTCAGAACATGCAACGCCACGAACGTTTGACTGCCGATCTGGAAGAACTCCATTCCGAACGCGAGACCGTGGCCACCCGGGAAACCGCCCTGGCGCACCACCGGTCTGCGTTGAAACTCTCCGGATTCGTGACGGCGGTCGAAACGGCCCAGACGGCGTCTGACCAGGCCGAGATCTCAATCGCGGCGGCGCGGGAGGTGTTCTCCGACACGTCCCCTGACCTTGACCGGTTCAGGCGTTGCCTTGGTTCCTCGAGCACGGTTCTGGATGACTGGATCGAGGGACACCAGGACCTCTCCGCTGTACGGGACGCGGCCGTGAGCGCACGTCAGGCTGCCGAACAGGCCATCGACGTCGACGCGTCGGTGAGTGCAGCACAACGTGCTCTGACCGAAGTCGAGCAAGCCATGAGGCAACGTGGCTCGCGACAACACGGAGTGGAGCAAGAACTCGACGGGGCGATCGAGAAACGAACTGCCACCGAGCAAGTGATGACGGCGCTGCAAGAAGCCACACGTGACGCGGGAATGATCCGGGATCGTCACGAACGGGCTCAGAAGACCCTGAAAGCCTCGGAGGATTTCCAGGGCCTGGCACGCCAACAGGATCTCGACGGCGAGCAGTATCGTTCGGCGGAGGAGAAGCGACGCGCGGCCGCCCAACACGTGGAGAACCTCGAAACTCAGCGCTTCGCGACCGCGGCCGCAACTCTGGCTTCCGCGCTGCACGACGATGAACCGTGCCCGGTGTGCGGATCCACGGTGCACCCTGATCCTGCTGATCTGGACCACGGCCGGGAAGTCACGGAAGACATGCTCAGTGGTGCACGGTCGACACGGGATCTGGCGCAGTCAGATGCAGACCAAGCACATGCTCGGTGGCAAGCTGCCCAGCACAGTGCCGCCCAGGCACTCGGAGCGGGCGCTCTCGAGGACATCGAGGCCGCACGGGAGTCGGCTTCGACAAGCAAGGCGGCCGTTCGGGAACTGGACAAACACCTCGAACAACTCGCTACCGCCGAGAGCGAACTGGCGGGACTGGACCGGAAGATCCATGAGTGCCGGGAGGTGCTGCGTGAGCTCGAACTCCAGACCGAACGGGACGAGACACGTCAGGTCACGTTGTCCACGCAGCTCAAGCAAGCACGAGAACGTTTGGATCGGGAACTGTTGGGCTTCGAATCGGTCCAACAGCGGATCGGCGCTGCCGGGGACCTCGTGACCGCGGTGTCGGCCGTGGACATCGCTCAGCGGCGCGTCGACCGTGCGGATCAGGAACTCACCTACGCGCGAAACACTCTGGAAGCAGAACTCGCGGACTCTCCGTTCGCACACTCGGAAGAGGTTCGATCCGCTCAACTGGAGCACTCTCGAGCGCAACAGCTTGAGAGCTGGTTGGACGAGTACCGGGACCGGCTCGGAAGGATCACGGCCGAACTTGCCACGGATCTCATGAGTTCCACGGCTGAACTGTCTACCGAAGAACGTGCGGCGGCCACGCCGGAATCCGTTGCCGAGGCCAGGGAAGCCGGCGAGAACTTGGCCGCGCAACGGGATCGCATCACGGCGGCGTCGGGAACCGTTGCCACGCTGGCCCGCTCAGCCCAAGAGTTGTCGCGAACCGGAGGAGAACGGAGCGAGTCGCTCGCCCGCGCCCGCGAGAGGGCCGAACGGCTCACCGGTCTCTCCGCAGTGGCGAACGGGCTGTCCTCGGACAATAGTCTGCGAATGACCCTGACCTCGTTCGTTCTGGCCGCGAAACTCGAACACGTGGCGGCGGTAGCCTCCGAGCACCTGCAGCGGATGTCATCGGGCCGCTACAGCCTGATCCACACCGATCAGGCACGGGGCGGCGGGAAAGCGGGGCTCGGCCTGGAAGTGGATGACTCCTGGACGGGGAACAGACGGGGTACCGAAACGCTGTCCGGTGGAGAGTCCTTCTTCACCTCGCTGGCGCTGGCCCTGGCGCTCGCTGACGTGGTGCGGGCTGCTGCCGGAGGCCAGGACATGGACACACTGTTCGTGGACGAAGGCTTCGGTTCCCTGGACGAGGACACCCTCGAACAGGTTCTCGAGACCATCGATGGGCTACGGCAGAACGGACGCGTGATCGGGCTGGTGTCTCACGTGGCCGAGATGAAACAACGGATCGGCACGCAACTGGTCGTGACCAAGACCCCCAAGGGGTCACACTTGAGCGTCGTGACCGGTTTGGAAACCACCGCGTAGGCTGATGGCGTGAGTTCTTCAGCACCGATGCCCTCGCCCGTCACGTCCAAATCAGCACCGGAACTGATCCGGGACGTCAAGGTACTCAACGGGCTGGGTGGCCGTGGTCTGACCTGGATCAACCTCGCACTGCGTCTACCGCAGGTCTTGGCGCCCCTGGGTGTGATCACCTGGGTGGCCACGCAGACAGCCTCCGCATGGACAGCCGCCCTGAGTTCTGCGGCCGTGTGTTTGGGGAGTGCCCTCTGCGGGATTCTCATGACCTTTTTCGTCAACGTTCCGTGGCGTCAATGGGGCATGGTGGTGCTGGCCCTGGTGCAGGGAACGGTTATGTGGTTCCTGCCCTTAGCACCCATCGAATCCGTTCCCACTGGTGTGGACAGCATGGGCATGTTCCTGCCGTTCTTCCTCGCGGGAATGTCCTTGGCACCGCAGGGTCTGGTGTGTCGAATCCGGTGGAACTCTCTCTTGGAGCATCGTAAACGGGTGGATCTGCTACCCATGGCCATGCGAACGGAATCGGTGAGCGAGGCCATGTCGGTGGTCACGGGTGCCGCCATTACCGGGTTGATCGCCACCACAGCCGGACCGCAAACGGTCTTGCGCGTCTCTGCCGTTCTGTCCGTGGTCATGATCGTGATCTTCATGGTGCACCCGTCCGCCAGGATCAAGCAGCCGGTTCTCACGGTATCCCTGCGCGATAGTTCGGAGCGGTTGCTCCAGGCCCGCCGCTGGTCCGCTCAGCGCTTACGCACCATGCTCTTGGTCGGTTGCGGTGGTCTCGGCGCGCTGCTGGGCGCGGTGCAGGGATGCCTGGTGGTATTCGCGGTGTCGGTGGATATCGTTCCATCGGTGGGGGCCGTCTACGCATTCCTGGGTCTGACCTCGGCCATTGCAGCGGTTGTGACCGTGTCGTGGCGCACCCGGGTGACGCCCTGGAATCTCTGGATCCTTCATTCCACCGCGGCCTTGCTGGCGTCCATGATGCTGTCCACCCCCTCGGGAGCGCTTGGCTTTGCCGTGGTGCTGGCGCTGATCGGCTTGTGTATCGGCCCCAGCCTGTTGTGTCTGTTCGGGTTGGCAGCCTACGTGGCACCTGAGGACATGTACATGGGACTGGTGTCGCGGATGACCGCCGCCACCTCGGCGGGCACGGCTCTGGGACTGGTGCTCAGCGCCTACTTCGGTGTCCGCTACGACTACATCTCCGCGGCTCTCGTACCCGTGGCCATGGCCCTGATTCCGCTGGCCAGTTCCCTGATGTTCATCTACATCTGGCGCAGGTCACCGCTCTCGAGCCTGCACATCTGAGTCACCGTCCTGGAACAGGTCGCCCGGGAAACATAGAGTCGTCCCGGAAAGTAAGAACCGCGCTGCGGCCGAGAATCGGTCGCAGCGCGGTTCTTTAGCACGCAGATCACTCGGGTGGGCTCAGTGTCCGCGTGCGATCCACTCGCTCAGGTGCGGTTTCTCATCGCCCACCGTGGTGGAGTCACCGTGGCCGGTCAGCACCAGTGTCTCTGCCGGCAGGGTCAGGATGCGTTCTTGGATGGATTCGATGATCGTGGGGAAGTCCGAGTATGAACGACCCGTGGCACCGGGGCCACCCTGGAACAGCGTGTCACCGCTGAACACCACGCCGTGCTCGCCCACCTCGGGACCGTGGAACACCACGGAACCGGGGGAGTGACCCGGGGTGTGGAGCACGGTCAGAGCCGCGGTCCCGGCCACGATCTCCTGGTTGTCCTCGAGCGGCTGGGGCTCAGGGCCGTCAGAGAACACCTTGCGCCACAGCACGAGATCCTCCGGATGCATGTAGATCTCGGCGTCAGTCTCGGCAAGGTCCACGAACTTCCGCACCGCGGCAATGTGGTCGTCGTGACCGTGGGTCAGCAGCACATGGGTGATCGTGCGGCCTGCCACGGCATCGACCACGGCCTGCGGATTGTGAGCGGGGTCGATGACCGCGCATTCCACACCGTTGCCGATGATCCACACGTTGTTGTCGACCTCCCACGTACCGCCGTCCAGGCTGAACGTTCCGGAAGTGACGCAATTGTCCACTCGCAGGCCGGTCTCGTCGTCACTCAGAATGGGTGTCGGCTGTTCGCTCATCGGGGCATCTCCACTACTGATCGCAAGACCTTACCGGCCTTCATGGTCTCGAATGCTTCGTCCACCTTGTCCAGCTCGATCCGCTCGGTCACGAACGCATCGAGGTCCAGGCGGCCCAGCTTGTACTGATCCACGAGCATGGGGAAGTCGCGCGAAGGCAGGGTGTCCCCGTACCACGCGGACTTGATGGAACCACCGCGGGAGAAGATTTCGTCCAGGGGCAGTTCGATGGGGGTTCCGGGATCGGGAACGCCCACCAGAACCACGCGTCCGGCCAGGTCACGTGCCTGGAACGCCTGCTTGAAAGTGGGCTCGATACCCACTGCATCGATGACCAGGTCAGCACCGTTACCCCCGGTGAGCTCCTGGATGGCCTTCACCGGGTCGTTGTCCTTGGAGTTCACGGTGTGGGTCGCACCCAGTCGCTGCGCAGTGGCGAGCTTCGCGTCATCGAGATCCACCGCGATGATGGTCGTTGCTCCGGCCAGGGCGGCGCCCGCGATGGCGGCCGTTCCCACGCCGCCGCAACCGATCACGGCGACGGATTCACCGCGTTTGACGGCACCGGTGTTGATGGCCGCTCCGATACCGGCCGTCACACCGCAGCCCAGCAATCCCACGGCGGCGTACTGATCGTCCTCGAGCGGGGTCTCGATGCGGGTGCACTGTCCCGCGGCCACCAGGGTCTTCTCCGCGAACGCGCCGATGCCCAGGGCCGGCTCCAGCTCGGTACCGTCTTCCAGGGTCATTTTCTGGGTCGCATTGTGAGTGGCGAAGCAGTACCACGGTTCGCCCTTCCGGCACGCACGGCACTCACCGCAGACCGCGCGCCAGTTGAGGATCACGTGATCGCCCACCTCGACCTCGGTCACTCCCTCACCCACGGCGCTGACCACACCGGCGGCCTCGTGGCCGAGCAGGAAGGGAAAATCGTCGCTCACGCCACCGACCTTGTAGTGCAGGTCCGTCTGGCACACACCGCACGTCAGGACATCCACGAGCGCCTCACCGGGCCCCGGATCCGGTACCAGAATCGTTTCTACGGTGGCCGGCTCGTTCTTTGCCTTGACCACTACACCTTTGACCTTGTGCATCTGTGTGCCTTCCTGTTGGCGTGTTCCGGGCATCACATCCAGCTTATGTCAGCGCGCGTGAGAGACATTGGGAGTTCGCCCCGCGAGGAACCGAAGGGCGGTCTCCCGCACGCGTCTGGACGTCACCACATTCACGTGGTCGCGTCCTGGCTCCAGGTGCAGCTCGGTGGGCGGTCCGGTTCCATCAGGACGACGACGTCGCGCCAGGAACGCCGCGTGGTCACCGGGAGTGGACCAAGCGTCGTCGGCGCCCGAGAAGAGCAGTACGGGCTGGTCGGGAGAAGTATCGGGGGAAAACGGGTCGGAAGCGAGGCGCTCGGCCAGACGGCGCTGAGCAGGATCCACGAGGAAACCCGGTGTCCCGAGGACCTCCGATAACCGGTCCACCATGCTGAACCCGCCCAAAATCACACAAGAGAAGCACCGGGGCTCCCGCGCGGCGCACTGATACACCAACTGTGCCCCCAAGGAATAGCCGACAGCGGGGATCGGATCCGGCGAGATGCTACGGGCATGACCGATGATTTCCTCGCACAAGGAGGCCCTGGTCGCCAGGGGCGCGGGGCCCGCCATGCCGTGGGCGGGAAGATCCACCGACCACACGTGGAAACCGACCGTCGCCAAGGATTTCACCCATCGTGTCGCGACCCAGTTCATGTCCGACGAGGACGCCAAACCATGGACCAGTAGAACATTCGGTCCCGTTGCAGTGGAGAGCTCCCGCAGCACGGTGGCCGTGGCCCGATGAGACGTGCGCCCGTTAAGGGCCGAAGCCGGCTCGCACACCCCTATGGGGAACTGCGAACCGGCTTCGATCCGATGTTCGGAAGTGCTCACGGCTACTTGTCCGAGTTCTCGGAATCCTTCGAGTCCTTAGCAGAATCGGTGGAATCCGACGAGTAGTCGATGTGATCGTGTTGCAGACGCAGCTTGCGACCCTCGGCCTCGAGCTTCTCTTCCTTGGCCTCGAGCTTCTCGGTCTGGCGGACGTCACGCGGGGGCAACTGGATGGTGTTCTCGGCCCGCACACCGGCCTGCAGTTCGCGGCCGCGTTCCACCTCGGCGTCGACCTCGGCGCCGAACAGCAACACGTTGTTCATGATCCACAGGCCCAACAGCAGGATGATCACGGAGCCGATGATTCCGTACGTGGCGTTGTAGCTCGCGAAATTGGACACGTAGAACGCGAAGCCGAGACCAGCCAGGATCATGGCCACCAGGGCAATCACCGCACCGGGGCTCATCCAGCGGAACTTGGGCTGCTTGACGTTCGGGGTTGCGTAGTAGAGCAAAGCGATCATCAGTACCAGCAGGAACAGGATGACCGGGATCTTGGCCCAGTTCCAGACCGTCACAGCGGTAGAGCCGAGACCAACCAGGTCACCCACGGTCTGGGCGATGTCACCGGAGAGCAGCACCATGAACATGACCAATGCGACGATCAGCACCACGGCCAGAGTCACCAGCATGAGAAGCGGCTTGAGCTTCAAGAAGGGGCGACCTTCATTAACCTCGTAGATGCGGTTCATGGCACGGCCGAACGCACCGGTGTAACCGGAAGCAGTCCACAGTGCACCGGCTACACCGATGACCAGCGCCAATCCGGCCCCTGACTGTGTAGTCAGCTGAGAGATGGGCTCGGACAGCAGGCTTACCAGCTCGGCCGGTGCGTACTGTTCCAAGAAGTCCAGAATGGCCTTAGTTGTGGCTTCACCCTGCCCGAAGACGCCCAACAGTGACACCAGAGCCAACAACGCGGGGAAGATCGACAACACCGCGAAGTAAGTCAATGACGCCGCAAGATCGGTGCACCCGTCCTTGGAGAATTCAGATATGGCGCGCTTGAACACATACCCCCAGGACTGCCCCTTCAGATCAGTGGGGGAGTCGGGCTTGGCATCATGGTCCGGGTCTGGCGCCGCGTGATCGCGGCGCTGCGTGGACTCAAGCTTGTAGTCGCTCATCGCGCAGTCCTCTCGAATAAGTGTGTCGCTAGTGCAGACGACAGTTCTTCGACAGTCTACTGACCACGGACGCTGGATCGAGCACCGTGGGGTATGCCGCCGCGATCGGGATCAAGACCGCTGGGTGAACTTATTGCGACAAGGACAGCGAGTACTGGTGAACGCGTTCACTCAGCCTGGTCAGGACGCGAATCTCCTCGGGATCCAATGCTGTGCTGATGAGTTCGGCAACCATTTGGTCATGACCCACAGAAATGGCCTCGTACAGTTCTGAACCGCTGCTGGTCAGCGTGACTCGCACCCCGCGCAGATCCTGCGCGTCCTGGCGCCTGGTGACCAGACCTTTCAGTTCCAGCCGCTCCAGCATTCTGGACAGACTCGACTGGGTGAGCAGCACGTGACTGTTCAGATCGCGCAGTCTCAGACCGCTGCGGTCGGCAGTGTACAAAGTTGCCAGTACTTCGAATTCTCGGCGCGACAACCCGTGCAAATTCACGTTGCGTTGCAGCACTCGGGTCACGGAGACGTGGCAGCGGCCCAAGGCCTCCCACGCTTCGATGCTCCCTCTAGACGGCATAATTCCCCCTTTGAACGCCCACCCCCTATGGGCGTTCTTCCAATGCTACGAAACCGTAGACGATGCTCCTGTGTCTCGGGTGTCCACATTTATGACACCCCGCGGTAACCATGTCCACGTAAGAGTGCACATCCCGGATCTCGAACGGCACCCGGAAATGACACGGGAGCATTTGTACGAAGTGTACAAATGCTCCCGTGAATTCGCAGCCCCACCCCGGGCTGCTGGGGATATCACTGGATCAGCGGATACCCAACACCCTGGAGGTGTGGCCGATGACCTCGTCCGCGAGCTGCGGGTTGTCGTTGAGTTTCACTCCGTAGGCGGGAATGAGTTCCTTCAACCGGGGTTCCCATGCCGAAATCTTGGACGGGAAGCAACGGGACAGCAGGTTCAACATGATGGGCACCGCCGTGGATGCGCCAGGGGAAGCACCCAGCAGGGCGCCGATGGAGCCGTCCGCACTGGTCACCAGCTCGGTGCCGAACTGAAGCACACCGCCCTTCTGCGGATCCTTCTTCATGACCTGAACGCGCTGACCGGCTTCGATGAGATCCCACTGGCCGGCTTCGGCGGTGGGGTAGTACTCGTGCAGTGCATCCATGCGCTGCGACCGCGTCTTGGTCAGTTCGCTCACCAGGTACTTGACCAGATCGAGGTTGGCCAGGCCCGCGCGGGTCATGGGGTACAGGTTGTGAGCGCGCACGGACTTGGGCAGGTCCAGGAGGGAACCGTGCTTCAGGAAGTTGGGCTTGAAGCCACCGTAGGGTCCGAACATCACGGCCTTTTGACCGTTCACGTAGCGCGTGTCCAGGTGAGGTACGGACATGGGCGGTGCACCCACGGAGGCCTGGCCGTACACCTTTGCGTTGTGCTGGGAGGTGACAGCGGGATCAGTGTTGCGAAGGAACAAACCGGAAACGGGGAACCCACCGAAGCCCTTGGCTTCCTTGATGCCGGACTTCTGTAGCAGGTGCAGTGCGCCGCCGCCGGCGCCCAGGAACACGAACTTGGCGTGAATGGTGCGGTTGTTGTCGCTGTTGAGGCGGTCCTCGACCTTGACCAACCAGGAACCGTCCGACTGACGGTTGAGGGTGGTCACCTGCTGGCCGTAGCGAACCGTGGCACCCTTGCTGGCCACGTAGTCGATCAGCTGATTGGTGAGCGCGCCGAAGTCCACGTCTGTACCCTCGGGGGCGAACGTGGCTGCAACACGGCCGGCGCCGCGTCCGTGCATGGTCAGCGGTGCCCAGTCGGCGATCTTGTCGCGGTCCTCCGAGAACTCCATGCGCTCGAACAGCTTGTTCTGCTTGAAGGAGTCGTAGCGGGCGCGCAAGTAGTTGGCATGGTCCTCGCCGAACACCATGGAGATATGGGGGACCGGGTTGATGAAGCTGGAGGGATCCTTGAGCACTCCGCTTTCCACCAGTGTGGTCCACAGCTGACGCGTCACGTGGTACTGCTCGTTGATGTTGAGCGCCTTCTGGGCGCTCACAGAGCCGTCAGCAGCCTGGGGAGCGTAGTTGAGTTCGCACAGCGCAGCGTGTCCGGTGCCGGCGTTGTTCCAGGCGTTGGAGCTCTCCAACCCTGCACGGTCCAGACGCTCCAGGATGGTCATGTCCCAGTCGGGCTGAAGATCCTTGAGGATGGTTGCCAGCGTGGCACTCATGATGCCTGCGCCAACCAGAAGAACGTCGGTGGATTCTGTGGGCTGAGGTGAAGTCAAGATGTCTCCCGGAATGCGTTGCCGGCGCCTCGGTGCGCCGCGTGAGGTTCGCATCCAAGACTATCCCCAGCCCGGGAAGATCACCGAATGACGTGACGGAGCTACGCGGAGCGGTCAGTGGTTGCGCAGAGTGAGGTCGTTGAACAGCTCGTGTCCGGTCGAGGTCAGGGGGAAGCTCTCAACTCTGTTGTTGACCGCCACGGCCGATACCGGGTGAGCGAGCGGGATGGCCGGAAGCAGTGTGGAGATCCGATTGTTCAGGGCACGGTAGGTATTGGCGCGAGCGGCGTCGTCGGACATGGCCGCTGCTCGATTGACCGCAGTGAACAGACCGGGATCGCGAAGTCCGAACTCGGCATTGGGTGATCCCATCAGAGGCCCCAGGAAGTTGTCGGGATCTCGGAATCCGCCGCTCCATCCCAACAGGCTGAGCGCGTGTCCGGACTGCGGGTCGGTGACTTTCCGAATGTAGTCGTCGTTCCAGTTCACTGCCACAGGATCCAGGTTGAACCCAACGCGCGTGAGCTGCGTGGAAATCATCGCGAACACCTGCTCGGGCTTCTGCAGATACAACCGGGAGGTGTTACGGGGATAGTAGAAGGTCAGCTTCTCGCCGTTGTACTCGGTATCGGACAGGAGGTCGCGAGCACGCTGCGGATTGAAGCTCGGAACCTGCAGGTCCTCGCCATCCACATTGAAACGGGCCGGAATGAACTGATCAGCCACATTGGTTCCGTTGGGGAACAGCTCACGCGCAATGGCACCCCGATCGATCGCTGCGGCGATGGCGCGGCGTACCTTCACGTCCTGGAGGAGAGGGAGTCTCTGGTTGATTCCCACGTACGACACGGAATAAGGGTCCCGGAACAGTACCTGTGTGCCGCTGCGCGCCAGCGGGGCGAAGGCGTCCAGGCCAACTTGGTCGTAGGCATCCACTTGACCCGAAACCAGGGCGGCGTATCTGACCTTGGCGTCCGGAATACTGCGGAATTCCAGGCGACCCAGATGACCCAGTTCTCCCCAATAATCCGGGTTCACGGTGAGGCGCACGGACGCGGCGTCTGCGGAGTCGAAACGGAACGGCCCCGTGCCCACGGGGTGAGTGCGGGACGTGCCACTTTCTATACTGTCCGGTGAAGCAAGCCCGAACGCCGGTTGGGTCAGGGCATGCAGCAGTGGATAGTAGGCGTGACGTAGAACCACTTTCACGGTGCGTTCGTCGACAACTTCACATCCGCCGTAACTGGACGGTGTGGAGGGGTCCGAATTGCCGTGACGGAACACGGTCGCGAAGGACGTCCTGGCTGCCCAGGGTTCGTCCGACTCGGCCTGTCCCCGCCACTTGTCGAAGTTTGCCCGAACGGCCTCCGCGTTGAACGCCGCGCCGTCGTGGAAGGTGATCCCGCGCCGAAGGGTGAACGTGATGGCGCGCCCCTCGTCGTGGATCTCCCAGGACTCGGCGAGGCCCGGAAGAGGCTCACCCGTGGAGGGGTCGGCCTTGACCAGACCCTCGAGAATCTGAGCGGCAACTCGCGAAGTCTCCACCGAATTGCTGATGGAGGGGTCCATTGTCGCGGGAGGCGCGGCTTGGGCAAAAGTGAATGAGGCGTCCGGTAATGCTGACGGGTCCTGTGATCGGGGAGTGGAATTGCCGCATCCGGTGAGCACCAGTCCCAGCCCGGCCGCGGCCAGGAACCCGCGACGCCCGAACTGGATTTCCGATGTGCTCAACGGAGCTGATCCTTTCACCGACCGACAGCTGTTCACGGGGCTAACCGGGTTGGTGCGCAAGACGGGAATCGAACCCGCACGCCGTGAGGCACAGGAACCTAAATCCTGCGTGTCTACCAGTTCCACCACTCGCGCAGCTCGCACGGGTCTGCCCGGCGAACGTCAACCATGGTAACCGGACAAACCTCACGCATCGCGCCGCC
>JAFAAV010000006.1 GCA_023426375.1 Actinomycetes bacterium
CCGAATCCGAGATCCGCAAGAGCTTCATCAACTGCTCCAAGGGTGCTTCGCAGCGCATCAACATTCCGCAGGACCTGTTCAGCATCGACTGGGAATCACAGGTTTTCCTCGGTTGGATCGACCCTAAATCGCCGCGCACCGGCTATGTAGTGGCCGAGACCGAGAACGGTCTGCGCGGGCTCGTACTGGAGAAGAACTCTCATAAGGGCAAAAGTGGCGCGCGCATGTGCCAGATCTGTCTGACCCTGCATCCCGGCAGTGGAGTATCCCTGGTATCGATCCAGCGCTCGAAGTCCGCCAAGGATCACTACAACACTGTGGGGACTTACCTCTGCTCAGACCTCGCCTGTAGCGATTACACCCGGGGTAAGAGAAAGCCTGAGGGGATCCGGCAGATGGAAGAAACCCTGTCCCTTGATGATCGCGTTGACCGGACTCTCGCCAATATTCAGGGACTGATCCAGCGCGTGGCCGACGGCATGGGGAAGTAACCCCCTGCCGCCGACCCGCCGCTCGGGCTGGATTTACTGGGTGAACGGCTTGGAGAAGATCGGGACCATGATGTCGCTGAAATTCTCCTCGTCGGACATCTCCTTGCGGAAGACCTCGTCCGGGTGGTTGATGGAGAACTGCTTCCGTCGGCTGGCCCACAGTGCCTCGGAGGAGAGGTACTGACCGAGGATGCCACCCATCGACAAGCAGAACGCGGTAATGGTGGCCTCGAGCAATGAGTCGTTGGCTCCATCCATGCCGAAAATCGTGCCGAGCACGCCCTGGTAAACGAGCATTCCGGGGAACAGTGGCAGTAAAACGACCATCAGTGAGGCGTTGGAGGCCAGGTTAAGCGTTCGCGTGAGTAGAACGCACACGGCCCCAGCGCCCACTGATGCGACCAAGATCGCCGCGAAGGAGCTGACGCCCAAGGCGGCAATTCCGAGCATGGCGAGCATCACGAGCCCACCGAAAATACCCAGGGCCAGGAGCTTCCATCCACGGCCGCCCGATGCGAGCGCGAAACCTGCCGATACCAAGACGGCACCGAGGACTGACAGGCCCCAGCGGGTGTCATCCATCTCGAGGGTCTCGATGAAGTTCATATCCTCACCGAAAATCGGCTGCATCAGGTGGATCCCCAGCGTCACGCCGGCGACCAGACCGGCGGTGCTGGTGACCACGTCCAAGATGCGGCCGGAGGCGGAGAGGTACCAACCGGTGATGACGTCGTGCACGGCGCCGTAAGCGGCGATACCCGCCAACCAGGCAGCAAGGGAAGCGACGATGCAGACCGCGGGCTGCGACGTCGAAAAGAAGAGGCCAGAGACGCAGGCGCCGATGACCGCGGTGAAGCCGCCTGCCGCGAGGCTGAAGATCGCGGGGGCCTGAGTACGTACGACCAGCGCGTAGACCGCGTATACGGCCGCAGCGATGAAAGCCGCGCTGATGGTCGAGACCAATCCGCCGCCCAGGATCAAGGAGAATCCGACGCCGAACATGGCGAAGCCCGTGGCCGTCAGTCGATGGCCGATGACACGCGACTTGGCCGTCACTTCTTCCATCTTGTCGATGGCTTCTTCGATGGTGAGCTTGTTGAGGACGAAACCCTCGAGCACCTCACCGGTTTCCGTGCGCAGACCGATGTCCAGCGTGCCCGGTTCGGACTCGAGGATGCGGGTACTGGGAGCGTCGTCGGGCTCTTCCTGATGACTGATGGTCACCTGACCCAAGCTGACGCTGACGGTCACGTTGGGCATCTCAGTCTTCTGGAAGATCGACAAGAGCGACTTGGTGGTGCTGGCAGATCCCGAGCCGCTTCGGATCAAAGCGTCCCCGATCAAAAAGGCGAGTTTATAAGCCGCCTGTTCAGTTGAAAGCATGCGGTCACCCTAGCGCCGCTACTCGGGGGTACGCCAGCGCCGGTAGTCGCGGCGGGTGAGTGTAATCCGCGTCATGGCGGGGATTTTGGGGCCTCTGAACTCACTCCCCCGGATACGACCCCACGCTCCATTGGTTACCTTCTGGATCGGCGATGGTTGCCGAACGGCCTCCGTAGTCCTGGTCCGTGGGCTCGGCGATGACGGTGCCGTGTGCGGCGAGCGCACGGTGGAACACGTCATCGACCTCGGAATCGGTGCCCACCACCAAGTAGCACTTGGCGTGTCCGACCATCTCGGCTTGGGCATGTGGGTTGTTTTCGCGCACCGATCCGAACATCACGCCGCCGTTGTCGCGCCATTGGTATTGGGCGTGCTCGACGACGCTCGGATCGTTCTCGTTGGTATCCAAGGAGACCTCCTGAAACCCCAAGGTCCGCAGGAATTCCGCGCCCCGGACGGCGTCGGCGAAAGTCAGTGAATGGAACAGCTGTGGTTTCGTGTTGTGTGTCATGACTTCATGCTGCCGTGTCTGGGTACTGCAGGTCTTGAAGAAATGGGAACTCCACCTCTTTACTGGGTGACTGCCCAGCGAGCGCGTGCCACTCCCGCGACAAATGTGATTGATCGGCGAAACCAGCGGTATAGGCGGCGTCGGCGAGACTGACGCCTTGTCCGACCATCGTGCGAGCCCGCGAGAAACGGGCGAGGCGACTGAGTTGCTTGGGTGAAATGCCGATCTCGTTGTGCAGACGGGTGTTGAGATACCTGCGCGACCACCCGACGTCGGCGGCGGTCTGGGCGACTCCACAGCCGTGACACAACAATCGCCAGGCGCGGCGGATATCCGCGGGCATCGAGAATTCCTCGAGGCGGTCCAGAAGCAGCGATTCAAGAACCGCGAAGCGCTGAGGCCATTCGGTTTGCTCGGCGATCCGGGCGTATTCGCTCTCCGTGAGTCCGCGTGGCAATTCGGCCAGATCAACGCTGTGGCCAGCCAATTCTGCCAACGGTGCCCCGAACAGAGAGCGGCAGCCCAACGGCGTCAGCTGCAGTTGGATCCCGCGCTGCAATCCGTGGGTGCGGATCAGTGCGGGAAATAGGTGTAGACCGGAGACCGATGCCCACAGTTTCTGCGACTCACGCTCACTGAACCACCCGACGTCGAGCGGGTCGTCCAGGGCAATGATCAGCGTGGCCGTGGCACTGGGTACCCCGAGATGCACCTGATCTGCGTTGAGGGAGATGTCATAGCCGACCATCGGTCCGGCGAGGTAGTCCCGCAAGACCGGATGCGGCTGATGGATCGCCCCAGTCATGCGGCAAAGCTAGCACGGCGATGG
>JAFAAV010000090.1 GCA_023426375.1 Actinomycetes bacterium
CGGTGGATGGCGCCGTCCACTCCCCCGCCACCGAGCAGCTTGGAGTTGGCGGCGTTGACGATGGCGTCTGCTTGAACCTTGGTGATGTCACCTTTGACAATCTGAACGTCCATGGCTTCACCCTACGCCGCCGCCGAGGGAATGCCAGGGGCTGAATCCCTGACCGTGGGGCCGGTACCTCCCTAGGCTGAGGGCATGGCTGATCTTCCGATTTTCGACGATTCCCAGGTCCAGAACGTGCTGTGCGTGGTCGCGCACCCGGATGACATGGAGTACGGCGGGTCCGCCGCGGCGGCCCGCTGGGTGGACCGCGGAGCGAGCGTCTCCTATCTGTTGCTGACCGCGGGTGAGGCGGGTATCCGCGACCAGGATCCGAGCGACGTCGGCCCTTTGAGAGCTCAGGAGCAGCGGGATGCCTGTGCCGCAGTGGGTGTCGAGAACCTCACGATCCTGGATCTACCGGACGGCATGCTCGAATCCGGCTTGGACATCCGCAAACGCATCGCCCGGGAGATCCGGAAGATCAAGCCGGATACCGTGGTCACCATTAACTGGGACGTGATGGCAGCGTGGGGCCTCAATCAAGCGGACCACAGGGTGGCCGGTCTGGCCACCCTGGATGCCATTCGTGACGCTGACAATCCGTGGGTCTTCCGTGAGCTCATGGAGGAAGAGAACCTGGAACCCTGGGGCGTCACCCGTCTGATCGTCAGCGGGGTGGAGCCCGATTACGCGATCGAGCTTTCCGAGGCCAATATCAACGCCGCGGTCGAATCGCTGCGCTGCCACAAGCAGTACCTCGCGGCGCTGGGCAGCCACCCGGATCCCCAGGAGATGATCACGGGCATGACCTCGGAAGCCGGTCAGTCCGCCGGTGTGGACCACGCCTTGGGAATCAAGCTGTACGAAATGCGCTGATCCCCCCGAGTGGTAACCGGGATCATCGAGGTCACGGCTCTTCGTCGGTCATGGCGGCCACATACATCCAGCGGCCGGCCCGTTTGCGGAACAAGGAGACCTCATGCTGGCTGTCCCCTCGTCCCGCCGCGATGTAGCGCGCCGTGAATTCGACGACGCCGCTCTCATCCTTCGCCTGCCCCGCTTCCGTCTCATGGATGGTCAAGCCCAGCCACTCGGTGCTCGGATCCGCGGACACTTCCGCCGGACGGGTTGAAGGGTGCCAGGTTCGGAACAAATGATCCTGGTTACCGAGCGCGAAGGCCGTGTACCGCGAGCGCATCAAGGCTTCCGCCGTCTCAGGCCACCGCTGATTTGTCAGGGCCGGTTCACAGCATTGTTCGAAGGACGCGCCGGCCGGAATTCCGCCGCAGGGACACACACTCATTCCTCGGAGTTTACCGCTGCCCCGGGGCGGCCGAGCTGGCCTGTCCGCTACATCCCCGGGCTTTCACCTGGCCCGTAGCCGGATTCGGCACCGTTTCATGTTCCCGCTGCGAGCACGATGGCTTGGTCGAGCATGGCTTCGGTGAGCCGCCCCGTGAACGTGTTCTGCTGACTGACGTGATAGCAGCCCACGACCCGCACGCCCTTGCCATCGGGTCGCTTCAACTCGGCCACGGCGCCGTGGCCGAACTTGGGTCGCGGTTTCGGAACCTCCCATCCCATCCGCACGGCGGCCGCCAGTGTGGTCTGCCACGCAATTCCACCCAAGGCCATGATCCCCTCGACCTTCGGCAGAAGCGTCAGTTCACGGTCGAACCAGCCGCTGCACGCCGCTTTCTCCGCGGGTAACGGTTTATTGGCGGGCGGTGCACAGCGCACGGGCGCGATCATGCGTACGCCGCGCAGCCGTTGTCCGTCTCCCGCGGTGGTCACTGTTTCATGAGCCGCAAAACCGGCCCGATACAGCGCTGCGTAGAGCCAATCGCCCGCGCGATCCCCGGTGAACATCCGACCGGTTCGGTTCCCACCGTTGGCCGCGGGTGCCAGCCCGACAATCACGAGTTTGGCGTCTGGATCGCCGAAGGACGGGACCGGCCTGCCCCAGTACGGCTCACCGGCAAACGATGCCCGCTTGTGCTCGGCCACTGTCTCGCGCCACTCGACCAACCGCTCGCACGCCCGGCACACGCTGCACAGGGCGTTCAGGTCGCCGACGCCGCTCGCGCCGTCCGCGAGCGCCCGCACCCCAGCGGCGTCGTGCGCCACGGACGTGTCTGGCGAGGCGGGGTCCTCGGGCCACCCAGTCCCGGGAGGTACGGGTGATGGGAACGATTGGCCCGTGAGCGGGTGCGGCAGGAGCGGAATGTCCGGATCGTGTGCCGTCAGGGGGTCCTCCTCGCGTTTTGACCGGGGCGTGTGATTGCGGCGAGCCCCCGGAGAATCTAGCGTGGTGAGCACCCCGCCCCGCTCACACAGGAGACCTGGTGAACCCCATCGTAGAACTGTCCGACGGCACTCAACTGACCGCGATCGGACAGGGCACGTGGAACATCGGCGACTCTGCCGCCACCCGCGAGTCCGAGATCAGCACGCTGCGGCGCGGTGTGGAGCTGGGTCTCACCCTGGTCGACACCGCGGAGATGTACGGCAACGGGCGTTCAGAGCAACTCGTGGGCGAAGCGATCGCACCCATTCGCGACGATGTGTACCTGGTGGACAAGGTGCTGCCGTCCAATGCGTCCGCCAAGGGAACCGAGGAAGCCTGCGAGCGCAGCTTGCGTCACCTGGGCCTCGATTACATCGACCTGTATCTGCTCCACTGGTCGGGCTCGTATCCGGTGGAGGAGACCCTCATGGCCTTCGAACGCCTGGTGGACCGCGGATTGATCGGCGACTGGGGTGTGTCCAACATCGACCTGGCCGAGCTGGAGACCTACCCGGAGAATCCGCTGGTCAATCAGGTGCTGTACAACCCTTCCAGCCGCGGCCCCGAGCTGGACCTGTTTCCCGCCATGAAGGAACGGGAGATCGTGGCGATGGCTTATTCCCCGGTGGGACAGGGCGAGCTGCTCGGCGATTCTTCGCTTCAGGACATTGCGGACAAGCACGGAGCCACCGTTGCACAGGTGCTTCTGGCGTGGGCCATCAGGGACGGCAACACGATTGCAATCCCCAAGGCCTCCACGGTGCAGCACGTGGAGGACAACGCCCGCGCGCTCGAACTGCAGCTGAGCACGGAAGACCTGAGGGCCATCGACGTAGCTTTCCCCGCACCGGATCAGCCGGTGCCCTTGGAACTGATCTGATCAGTGCCGCGGCGGTCCGAGGTACCGCAAGCCGATCGTGACGCGTTGAATGGCCGTGAGTGCTGCTCTAGGACCTCACTCGATGTCAGACGTTTTCGCCCAAACGGCGCCGCAGTTGATTGCGCCAGCGCTCCGGGAACTCAGGAGCGTCGAGGAGTTCACGCATGGCAGTCAGGTCCCCGCGTTCCACGTTCATGATGCGACTCACGAACGCAGAGGACACGGCCTCGGGCAGCCGGGATACGAACTCGAAGCGGTCCCCTGCGGACACTTCCCCTTCCTCGAGCACACGCAGGTAGTAACCGCACCGGTTGGTGCTCATCATGAGCTTGGGCAGGTCTTTGTTGGACCACTTCTTGGAGATCGTTGCGCACGGTTGGCGCGGTTGCGTCACCTGAACGACGGCGCTGCCCACACGGTAGACGTCCCCCAGGTAGACCTTGTCCTCGGTTGCTCCGCTAATGGTGAGGTTCTCGAAGAACGCCCCGTCCGGCAGATCCAGCCCTTCGGCCCGCCACTGGTCGTAGTGCTCGGCCGGGTAACAGCACACGGCCTTCTCCGTACCGCCGTGATGATTCAGGTCGCCCTGCTCGTCGCCCACGAACCCCGTGGTGGTCAAACGCACTGGACCGTCATGCGGGGTTTTCACCGCGGCAGTCTGGAATGGACGAGTCCCCCAGTCCTGAGTTTTCACCTCACCGGTGCGCAGCAGCGTGATCGTGGCGTCCGTGACCTGTGGTTCTTCCTGGTTCATAGCTCCAGGGTAAGAGAGCCCGCAGACCAACGTGCCACATGAGTGGAAGTCATCCCCTAGGCCGCGACCGGCACACAATCCGGGCAGTGATCGCGAGCCCCGGACTCGGTGCAGGACTCGCAGCACAGGAACAACTGGCGGCACGACTGTTCGGCACAGTTGACATAGCGAGGCGTGGGTTCACCGCATTCGGTGCACGTACCCAGTGACTGGGCACCGGGCTCGAACTCCATGTGCATCCGCTTGTCGAAGACGTAGAGCGAGCCGTCCCACAGGCCCTTGTTCCCGTAGGCCTCGCCGTAGCGCACGATCCCGCCGTCCAATTGGTAGACGTCCTGGAAACCACGATTCTTCATGAGCACGCTGAGCACTTCACAGCGGATACCACCGGTGCAGTACGTGACCACGGGCTTGTCCTTGTAGGCGTCGTACTTGCCCGACTCGATCTCGTCGATGAAGTCACGGGTCGTATCCGTCTCAGGAACCAGTGCGTTCTTGAACTTGCCGATCTGGGCTTCCATCGCGTTCCGGCCGTCGAAGAAAACGACCTCGTCCCCGCGCTGGTCCATGAGCTCGTGCAACTGGTGCGGCTTCAAGTGCGTTCCGCCGCCCTGCACACCTTCCTCGGTCACGGAGATCGGATCAGGCGCATGGAACGTCACCAGTTCCGGGCGCACCTTGACGCTCAACCGGGGGAAATCATCGCCCACACCGTCCGACCACTTGATGTCCGCGTCCTTGAACGGCGCGTACTCCTTGAGGCCCTTCACATACCGTTTGACGTCGTGGATGTCCCCGCCCACGGTCGCGTTGATGCCCTGTGCGGAGACGATGATCCGCCCCTTCACATTGCTGCGCTCGGCAAGGTTCAGCTGCCACAGCTTGATCGCCTCGGGGTCGGCCAGCGGGGTGAAGACATAGAACAGCACAATTTTCGGCAGGGACATACCCATCAGTTTAAGTGAGTGCGGGACCGCCCACGCACGGTGAGCGGCCCCGGGGAGGTGAGCTTGGCGACGTCGTCACTACCGACCACGGGACGACGCCGCCAGCTCGGCTTAGGAAATCTCGTACCCCGTCACGGGGCCTCCAGTATTGGGCCGCCACCCGAGCTCTGGGGCTACGTACTTCGCGAAGTTCTCCAGAATGCGCAGGTTCAGCTCGGGACCCAGCTGGCTGGGAATCGTGAGCATGAGGGTGTCGGACTCCGTCACCGCCTGATCCTGCTTCAACTGCTCCACGAGCTTGTCCGGCGAACCCGCGTAGGTGCGTCCAAAGATCGAGGTGAACCCGTCGATCACACCCACCTGGTCCCGAGACTCTCGAGCGCCCATGTAGGAGAAGATCTCGTCCTCGGGACCCACGATCGGGAACACGCTGCGGCTCACCGAAGTGCGCGGCGTGCGGGTGTGGCCGGCGGCGCGGAAGGCTTCGCGGTAGCGGCGCAACTGCTCGGCCTGCTGCTCCGCGAAGGAGCCCTCGTTGGCCTCGGTGAGCAACGTTGAGCTCATGAGGTTTACACCTTGTTCGCCGGCCCACTCGGCGGTCTTGGCTGAACCGGCACCCCACCAGATGCGCTCGGCCAGGCCGGGCGACTGCGGTTCGATGGCCAGCTTGGCCCCGGCTCCGTACTGTGCGGGATCCGCGTAGGTCATGGGATCGCCCTTGATGGCGCGCATGAACTTCTCGAAGTGCTCGTGGGCGATGTCCGCTCCGCGCGGGTCCTCCGAGCCTGTGTAGCCGAACGACTCCCAGCCGCGCAGTGCGGGCTCGGGGGATCCTCGACTCACACCGAGAGCCACACGGCCGTCAGCGATGAGGTCCAGTTGGGCGGCCTCTTCCGCGAAGTACAGCGGGTTCTCGTAGCGCATGTCGATCACACCGGTGCCCACCTCGATGTTGCGGGTACGCGCGGCGATCGCGCTCAACAGCGGCATGGGAGACGCCGACTGACGCGCGTAGTGATGCACCCGAAAGTAAGCACCGTTGACGCCCAGGTCGTCGGCACCCTCCGCAATGTCGATGGCGTCCTTCAGGGACTGCCGCGCATCGGGATCGCCGGGGCCGCGACCTGAGCCGTAGTGGCCGAAACTCAAGAATCCGAAAGCCTTCATAACCCTCCCAACATACTTGATCTCGATATTATTTCCGAATCAAGCATCACCGTAATGGTACGGGAACCTGGGGTCAATCGGCCTAAAGGCGGTGATTCTTGGATACTGTCAAGAGACCCAAGCCACGTGAGTCCCCGTTCGCATCGCGGGAATTTTTGCTCTTCATGTCGAAGTTCCGGCGGTGCCGGTCTCATCGCGTGACCGGTTGGTCTTGATAAGAACAATAGGGAGCAGAGCATGGATACCACCGCGGAAACAACTAGCAGACCACCCCAGGGCATGACCCCGCGACACTGGATGGTCGCAGCGGGTGGCTTCATGATCATGATCGCGGCGTCCGTGGTGCTGTCCGGTTTGTCGCTGCTGCACCCGTTCATCGTGGGCGACATGTTCACGGATGAGACCGGCAACCCCGCGAATGGCGGTCAGCCCGCCTTCCTCATCTACTTCACGGTCCTCACCATCACCATTGTGGTGACCATGATGTTCGCCGCTGGTCCCCTGATCGCCAAGTTCGGTCCCCGGGTAATGCTGGGCGTGGGATCGTGCGTCATGGGCTTGGGCGTGCTGTTGTTCTCCTTCGCCCCCAACCCGTTCATGTTCTACGTGGCCGGCGCCGTCATCGGCATGGGTTACGGCCTGTCGCAGGCTCCCATCCCTCCCGTGATCACCACGTCCTGGTTCGAGGCCAAGCGAGGTCTGGTCCTGGGTATCGTGCTCTCCGGTTCCGGTGTGGGCGGCTTGCTGTGGTCCATCCTGAGCCCGCGCATGGCGGAATCCCTGGGCTGGCGCCCCACCATCATGACCATGGCCATCATTCTGGTGGTACTGTCCCTGATCGCCACCGTGTTCCTGGTCCGCAACACCCCCGCTGACGTGGGGTTGCTCCCCTACGGCGCGGTGCCCGGCGAGGACGACGACAACCGCAGTCAAGACCCCACCAAGCTCCCCGGATTCGTGCTCCGCGACGCGCTGCGCAGCCCATGGTTCTGGCTCTTGGCCCTGGCGTTCGTGCTGATCGGCATGATCGTGTCCGTTACGCAGGTGCTGGCCATCCTGCTCAAGGTGTACACCGGTGACAACATCTCCGCGTTCAGCTTGCTGCTGGCCACGTGGACGTTCACCCTGATTCTGTGGAAGCCCCTGTTGGGCATCATCAACGACAAGATCGGTGTGATCTGGATGATGACCATCACCCTGGGTCTCATGGCCGTGGGCTTCTTGTACCTGCCGCAGATGTCCTCTGCCGCGACCAGCTTCGGAGCGGTCGCCATGATCCTGCCGCTCGCCGCCATGGTCTGCATGTCGGCCGGTGTCTCCAACGCCACAGTGGCTCCGCCGCTGGTGCTGCGCCAGTCGGTGGGTGCCCGAGACTACAGCAAGCTGCTCTCGCTGGGTCTGTCCTTCTACTACATCGGCAACGCCCTGGGCGCCCCGCTGTGGGGCACCATCCAGACAGTCACCGGCAACTACAACCTGGGCCTCTACGCCGCACCCGTCATCCTGGCGGTCATCGTGGTCTTCGCCCTGCTCGCTGCGAAGAACGGCCCCAAACAGTGGACCAATCCCGCACCCGCGAACAAGACTCCGTAATCTCTCCCCCACGCCGACGGCGCCCGGTCACCTCTCTCACGAAGGTGACCGGGCGCCGTCGGCGATTAATGGCCTGCGCAGTGACGCTCGGCTACTGACCCAGCCATTCGGTAGCCGCCACCACAATCGCCGCGGTAGCGTTCGTCAGCGTGGGCTGGAGGGCCGGGGCGAACATGGGTGAGTGGTTGCTGGGGATGTCCTGGAGCAACGTGCCGTTGGCCTCCGCGCGGGCGTAGGCCTCGGGATCGGTGCCGCCCACCCCCCAGTAGGTGTAGGGCACACCCAGCGCGTTGGGGATCGCGCTGAAGTCTTCACTTGCCGTTTGGCGCCCGTACTGCGCGATGGTGTCGGCCGGGAAGTACCCTTCGAAGGCCTCGGCAACCTTGGCGGTGGTCTGAGAGTCGTTGTCGGTGAGCGGGAAGCTGTTGATCACCTCGATCTCCGGGGCCCTGGCGGAACCCGAAGCCTGCGACTCCGCGTTCGAAATACGTTCGATCGCCGCGACCAGTTGATCTCGCACCGCGGTGTCGTACGCGCGGATGTTCAGCTCCAGCACCGCGTGATCATCGATGATGTTGCTCTTGGCACCGGCCGTCAGCTTACCCACGGTCAACACCGCGAATTCACCGGGTTCGATCTCTCTGGCGACCACCGTTTGTAGGCGGACCACCACCATGGAGGCCAGCACCACCGGATCGATGGACAGATGGGGCATGGACCCGTGACTTC
>JAFAAV010000050.1 GCA_023426375.1 Actinomycetes bacterium
GTGTCACCGATTGCTCGGTGACACCCCGCCGAGGTGACCTCGCACGACGCCGCTCGCGAGCGGCGTCGGCGAAGGTTGCCTAACTAGCCAGCTCAGGCACCCACGCGGAAGCGTGCGAAGGCAGTGGCGGTCGCACCGGCCTCGGACAGCACCTGGCCGACGGACTTCTTGGAGTCCTTGGCGAAGTCCTGGTTCACCAGCACGACGTCCTTGTAGTAGCCCTTCAGACGGCCCTGAACGATGTTCGGGATGATCTTGTCCGGCTTGCCCTCGTTGCGTGCGGTCTCTTCAGCCACGCGCTTCTCGTTCTCGACGGTCTCTTCCGGAACGTCGGACTCGTTGAGGAAGCTCGGGGACATCGCTGCGGTGTGCACGGCCACGTCGTGAGCGGCCTGATCCACATCGGCTCCGCTACCGGACACAGCCAGCAGCACGCCGACCTGGGCCGGGAGATCCTTGGAGGTCTTGTGCAGGTACACGGCCACGTTCTCGCCCTCGACGCGAGCGACACGACGCACGACGACCTTCTCGCCCAGCAGCGCGCCGGTCTCGGTCACGAGCTCGGACACGGGCTTGCCCTCGGAATCCGCGGCGAGCAGCTCGTCCAGGTTCTGGGCGTCAGCGGCAACGGCTGCGTCCAGGACCTTGGCGCCGAACTCGACGAACGGGCCGGACTTGGCCACGAAGTCGGTCTCGGAGTTGAGCTCGACCATGTGGCCCACGTTGCCCTCCACGCGAGCGACAATGATGCCCTCGGCGGTGGAACGGCCTTCGCGCTTGGTGACGCCCTTGAGGCCCTTCACGCGGATGATTTCCTGAGCCTTCTGAGCGTCGCCGTTGGCCTCGTCCAGGGCCTTCTTGACGTCGAGCATGCCGGCGCCGGTGCGCTCGCGCAGTGCCTTGATGTCAGCAGCGGTGTAGTTCGCCATGTGAACTCCTCTGTTGTCGTTTGGAGTTGGCCGGGCGCGAGATACACGCCCGGCCAACGTCGGTGACCATGATGGGCCACCCGAAAGAATGGAAGGTAAACGAAACTCGCGGCCTTACTCGGCTGCGGGGGTCTCTTCCTTCGGAGCCTCTGCAGCTGCCTCTTCGGTCTTTTCTGCGGACTCGGTCTGCTCGGTGGACTCAGCCTTCTCGGCGCCCTCGGCCTTGCCGGCCTCGTGCTGCTCGAGGAGCTCGCGCTCCCACTCAGCCATGGGCTCGTCGTTGGTGCTGCCACCGGACTTGCGGTTGTTGCGCTCGATGAGACCTTCGGCCACGGCGTCCGCAATCACGCGGGTCAGCAGCGAGACGGAACGAATGGCGTCGTCGTTACCCGGGATCGGGAAGGAAACCTCGTCCGGGTCGCAGTTGGTGTCCAGGATCGCGACGATCGGGATACCGAGCTTCTGGGCCTCGTCAACGGCCAGGTGTTCCTTCTTGGTGTCAACGATCCACACCAGCGAGGGAGCCTTGGTCAGGTTGCGGATACCGCCCAGGGTGCGCTCCAGCTTTTCCTTCTCGCGGCGCAGCAGCAGCAGTTCCTTCTTGGTGTACTGCGAACCGGCGACGTCGTCGAAGTCGACCTCTTCCAGTTCCTTCATGCGATCGATGCGCTTGGAAACGGTGGCGAAGTTGGTGAGCATGCCGCCCAACCAGCGGTGGTTCACGTAGGGCATGTTCACGCGGGTGGCCTGCTCAGCGATTGCTTCCTGAGCCTGCTTCTTGGTACCCACGAACAGAATGGTGCCACCGTGAGCCACGGTGTTCTTGACAGCTTCGTATGCGCGGTCAATGAAGCCCAGCGACTGCTGCAAGTCAATGATGTAGATGCCATTGCGCTCGGTGAAGATGAAACGCTTCATCTTGGGGTTCCAACGGCGGGTCTGGTGGCCGAAGTGAACGCCGTTGTCGAGCATCTGGCGCATGGTTACGACGGGCATGTCGTCTCCTGTTAATTGCTGGCGGCCATATTGGGCGACCGCCATGGGTTTACGGTTATTGATCGATCGGGACGATCCCTGGCGCGATTCGTGGTCCTGCCCTTGCGGACCTGACCAACGCACCCCATCCGCAACAAGTTCCGGACCGAGGAGTGCGCACACACGTCAATGTGTTCCTTCGCACGCGAAGTCAGTGTCAGCCTCACCTTCTTGCCCGGGTCACGGGCATGATGAATGAGGGCAGTCGACACTGCGACGTTCAGAATACATCATGCACGGTGCTTCGCGCTCCACACGGGGTGGATTCCTCTGGCGCGGCCCATCTCCCGGGGTCAGGCTTACCTCATGGTTCCCGACGACGCCGCCCTCGCCCCTTCACTGCTCACCTCACGTTCAACGCTTGGCCACCGGTCACGAGCACTCACCGTTCTATTAGCGCTCTGTTTCTTCCTGGGTGCCGCGCTGAGCGGTGGCGTGCTCGGTTCACAGCCGGCCCTGGCCGCCGGCGGGTGGACTTGGCCGGTTAAACCCAAACCTGCGGTCACACGTACGTTCCAACCGCCGGCGCAAAAGTGGCTCTCGGGGCACCGCGGCGTGGATCTGGGTGCAGCGCCGGGAACCGAAGTCCGCTCCCCCGCTGCCGGCACGGTCACGTTCAGCGGAGTTGTCGTGGACCGGCCCGTCATCACGGTGGATCACGGGAATGGGTTGAAGTCTTCCTTCGAACCCATTGATGCCTCCGTGAAGCGCGGCCAGTCCGTGGCGCGGGGTCAGGTGATCGGCACGATTGCGTCCGCTGGACACTGTCCCCCTGCGAACTGCGTGCACTGGGGCGTTCGGCGGGATAGCGAGTACGTGAACCCCCTGCAGTTCGTGCAGGACATGCGCCCGTCGGTACTGTTGCCGGTTCCGGAGTGATGGTGGCGGGCCTTCTTGGGACTGGTGGGCTTGTGGGGCTGCGGGATCTTCTGGGTCTACTGGCTCCCCGTTTCCCCGACGGGTCCGCCTCTGTGGCCCCTGTAACCCGACGCCTGCGGATCGGCTGCGTCCCTGTATCTGAGGGTCGCCTCCGCCGGAACGCCTGAGGGTGGCCTGCATCCTGAGTGCCGTTAGGACCACGCCGTGCATCTGAGGTTCCGCCGTGACCCTTTTCAGTCCCGCCAAGGGCTCTAACGGCGCATGAGGTGTGGCGGTTGGTTCTGCCGACCCCTGGGGTGCGCAGGTGATGGGTCATGTGGTCACGACCTGATGAAAAAGCCCTCTCGCCAGTGTTTCCACTGACAAAAGGGCCATTTCAGTAGGGCGGGTGGGGCTTGAACCCACGACCAAAGGATTATGAGTCCTCTGCTCTGACCAGCTGAGCTACCGCCCCCTGTCGTAACCACGAACCGGTGTCGTGGTCGCCGCTCTACGCTACCGCATCCGCGTGGCAGAGCAGCTCATCAGGACAGTTCGCCGCGATAAATACGTTCGAAAGTGTCCAGGGTCTTGGCGAAGGAATGGTGCGCCATCATGCGGTGACTGGCCTCCCCCATTGCACGGCGCTTCTCGGGGCTGGCATCGAGCACCAGCTGCAGTTTCTCTGCCAAGTCCTGGGGATTGCCGGGTTCGAAGAGATAACCGTTGACACCTTCGTCCGCGAGATGCGGCAGGGCTCGCGCGTTGGCGAGCACCACCGGGGTGGACGCTGACATCGCCTCCAGAGTGACCAGGGACTGCAGCTCCGCAGTGCCCGGCTGACAGAACACATCAGCGTTCAGGTAGGACACGCGCAGTTGCTCATCGGTGAGGAAGCCACGGAAATGGACCCGCTCGGCCACGCCCAGTGAGTGAGCCAGGGAAACCAGTGAATCCAGCTGTTCGCCCTCACCCACGATCTCTGCGTGAACGTTCTTCTCGGCCGGGATCAAGGCGATGGCCTCGATCAGCTCATTCACGTTCTTCTCCACTGCCAAACGACCGCAAAAGAGGACAGTCTGATGCTCTGGCTTCTCAAGGCGCTCGCCGGCATGGCGTTCGTAATCACCAACCTGGATGCCGTTGGACACGGGTATGGCGTTGTCATCCACACCGTTGCCGACCATGGTGTCCACGGCGAGCTGTGTCGGTGCGGTCACCACATCGCAACGGCGGAACTGACGAGCGAGGTCCCACCATGACACTTTGCGGTACCCGCGAATGAACCACTCCGGGAAGGGCAGGAACGGCTCGATGTTCTCGGGGATGAAGTGATTGGTGCCCACCAGCCGAATCCCGCGGCGCTGGGCTTCCTGGATTCCGAGACGACCGAGGATGTAGTGGCACTGACTGTGCACCACATCGGGTTGCACCTCATTGATCACACGCTTGATCTCGCTGTAAACCTCCCACGGGAAACACAACCTGAAGTAGGAGTGGGTGAAGGCCCGGTGCGAACGGATCCGGTGCTCGATCACGCCGTCCTTCTCGACCGTCAATGATTTGCCCTTGGACGTCATGGGTGCCATGACGTGGACTTGGTGTCCGCGGCCGAGCATGCCCTGCGCGAGACGGCGAGCGAACTGAGCCGAACCGTTGATGTCCGGCGGATAGGTCTCGGCAATGATCAGGATCTTCAAGGGGCGCTGTTCCTCGGGATGCTCAGTGCTCACGGGTGCTATTCAGAGTCTTCCTGTGCTCAGGATCGGCGGATGGACCTTCACTTGAAAGTTCACGCTGCAATCGCTTGGTCTGTTCCCTGCGTTCGATGACCTCAGGGTGATGCCGAGACAGCAACACCACGCCGACTATAGCAACGGCCCCTGCCAGGCACATGACCGCCCCGATCCCCGGAGTGAAGTCCGGCCCGGCCTCTCCCAGCACCGACAGACCGAGGACCACGCCCACAATAGGATCCACGACCGTCAGTCCGGCGATGACCAGATCCGGGGGCCCGCACGAGTAGGCGCACTGCACCATCCAGCCACCCACCACGGAGGCCACCACAATCATGATGACCGTGAACCAGTGGATCTGCCCCACACCGTGGGCCAGCGTGTGTGTCATGGTCAATCGCACCAATACCGCCACGAATCCGTAGAGGATACCGGCCGCCAAGACGTAAAACATGCTGATGCGACGGCGCCTGAGGAACAGCTCTGCGATGCCGAAGAAGAGGACCAATCCGATCAGGATGGACACCAGGATGATCTCCGCCTGGGGATCAGCCAGATACGTGGGGTCGGTCCCCGCCACTGCAGCGACCACGAACACGGCGCCACCGGCAGTACAGAGAGAGATAGCGCCCCAAGTCCGGGCATTAATATCCAGGTGCTTGTGTTTAGCGTGCAACAGCGTGGTGATCACCAGGGCTATGACACCAATGGGTTGGACGACCGTCACCGTTGCCAGGGTCAGTGCCGCGACATTGAGTGCGGTTCCGAGGCCCAACAACACGAGACCGGCGACCCACTTGGGGTTGCGCACCAGCGAACCCAGATTCGACGGTTTCAGCGCCTCCTGGGTGTGCGCGGTGACCGCCGCAGACTGCGTCTGCGTTCCCAACGCCAAACATAATGCGGCTATGAGAGCCAAGGAGACTGCCAGCCACTGCATCAACGGTTCATCACGTCTTCCACCACAGCTTCATCGTAGGGGGCGCACTGGGATTTTTCCTCACGAACTCATAGAATTCAGCCCCTCGTAGGAGCAAGCCCATACCACCGTAGGAGATGGGCATGGGAAAGGCCGGGTCACCTTGGTGACCCGGCCTGAACCGAGGCGACGCCGCGGCGTCGTCAACAAGTGGCGATCGGCTACTTCTTGAGGAGCTTGCGCAAGAAGACCAGGAAGGCGGAGCCTGCGGCCGCTGCAACCGCGAGCGGCTGCCAACGATCGGCCAACGGATTCTCGCCTGCCGTGGCAGAAGTGGAGCCGGCCGGGCGCACACCCTGCGAACCACCGCGAGTAGCGAAAGTCTGCTTGACCGAAGCCTGGGTGGACTTGACCGTGTTGGTGGTGCGACCGACGAAGCCCTGAGTGGCTGCCTGAACCGAATCTGCGCGGTTCTGGGCGTCGTCGCGGAGGCTCTTCAAGTGCTCGCGACGCAGCTTCAGGCGGTGACGCAACTGTTCCTCGGTCGGCTTGACCGGCTTGACCTGGTTGGGATCGTTGGCGGCAGCTTCCTGTTCGCGTTCCTTCTGCTGCTCAGCCTCGTTCATCTCGCGCTGCACACGACCCTCGGTGTACGCGGACCCTTCCTTCACGACACCCAAGTCGTAGCGGAGACCGAACAGGGTCTTCTCCGGCTTGAGGGGCAGGGCGCTCTTGATCTTGGAAAGTGCAACGAAAGCAAGAATTGCCAGGATGATGATGAAGAGCAGGGCCAGCAGCAACGCGGCCAGCCACGCCGGCATCACGTTGGAAAGGCCCGCGATGGCCGCACCGATCAAAGCGATCACGGCCATGCCCAGGAATACCAGACCAACGATGGCAAGGGCAGCACCCACACCAAGCTTGATGCCCTTGTCCTTGAGCTCGAGTACCGCTAACTGCGCCTCGTCCTTGAGCTGCTTGGGCAGCAGCCGGGCGAAGACCTTGGCGACGTCAAGGATGGATGCCGCTCCAGGTTTCTTGGTTGCCCGAGTACGCGCGCCGGGGGTGTGGCCGCTTTCCGGGCCCACTGCATGACTCATGCCGCCTCCGATGTTGCTTGAACTTCACTACTGGTTATTTTTCAAGGTCAAAACTACCACTCAGCATGCTGCCAGGGCGCTAGCCCGCTCGGACCCAGCTGTCATCGGGTTAAGAAACAGTTGCATTTCACCCACAGGGGTGCGAAACTGGAATTGTTCAAGAGAACACGATTTGAGCCGAAAAAATTACACTTGCTGCGTTGGTACGGCTCGAAATCGACACAATCGGGCCGAATGGCTCAAAAATCCTTCAGGAGCGACCATGACGATCGAGATCAACGTTCCCACCGCCGACATCATCAAGTGGCGCCGCCACTTTCACGCTAACCCGGAGCTGTCCTTCAAGGAGCACAACACGGCCAAGTACGTGTCCGAGACTCTTGAAAGCTTCGGTTTGACCCCCACTCACCCCACCGAGACGTCAGTGGTGGCCGTCATTGAGGGCAAGGGACCCGGTAAGACCGTGGCGCTGCGTGCAGATATGGACGCACTCCCCCTCAATGAGGAAACCGACAACGAATTCCGGTCCACTGTGGACGGTGTGATGCACGCGTGCGGTCACGACACCCACACGGCCATGCTGCTGGGTGCTGCCAAGGCCCTGACCGAGCTCAAGGACACCTTCAACGGTCGGGTGAAGCTCATCTTCCAGCACGCCGAGGAGACCCCTCCCGGTGGCGCCAAGGAAATGGTGGCCGCCGGTGTCCTGGAAGACGTGGACGCCATCTACGGCATGCACATCATGAATCAGAAGACCGGCACCGTCAGCGTGCACAAGGGCCCCGCTTCCACCGTGGCCGGCGGCTTCTTCGTGACGATCAACGGTCAGGGTTCCCACGGCTCCATGCCGCAGGACGGAATCGACCCGGTGCTGGTGGCCGCTCAGGTGACCGTTGCACTGAACACCATCGTGTCCCGCAACGTGGCCCCCGATCACATGAACGTGGTCAACGTGGGCATGATCCAGTCCGGCCAGGCCCCCAACGTGATCCCGGATTCAGCCAAGTTGGGTGTCTCCATGCGCACCGTGGACGATGACGACTGGAACATCCTCAAGGAGCGCGCCACCTCGATCGTCGAGAACGTGTGTGCCGCGTACGGTGCCAAGCCCGAGTTCCAGTGGGCAGAGGGCTACCCCGTGGTCATCAACAACGACGAGCTCGCGGAATTGGCTCTGGAAGCAGCCAAGAAGGCCGTGGGAGACGAGAACGCGTACTGGGGTCCGCCGACCTCCGCGTCCGAGGACTTCTCCTACTTCGCTCGTGAGATCCCCGGCTGCTTCATTTTCCTGGGCGGCGGCACCGCCGAGGACGGCCTGCCCTACATGAACCACCACCCCAAGTTCGATATCAAGGAAGAGGCTCTCGAAGCCGGCGCCCGCACGGAAGTGCAGATCGCCCTGGACTTCCTGGCTTCCTGATCCCCCATCCGCACCGCTTGAGTACGAAAGGCTGAGGAAATGAACCTCACCAAAACCCAGAAGGGCGTGTTCGCCACACTCTTCTCCGTGGGTTTGCTGGCTAACATCGAGAAGGGTCTGGCTGGCGCTATCGGTCCGTTCCTGACCGATCCCGCTTACATGTCCAACCTGGGCCTGGAGACCTTCTCCAAGACCCAGTTCGGTCTGATCACCACCCTGTTCTACCTGTCCTTCATCGTGATGACGTTCGTGGCCGGCTGGTTCGTGGACCGCTACGGCTACCGCATCTTCATCCCGGTCGCGCTGCTGATCCTGGCCGCGGGCGCTGCATTCTTCGGCTTCGCCGGCTTCAGCTCCACGTCCATGATCTTCATCCTGATTCCGCTGGCACGTCTGATCATCGGTTTCGGCCAGGCCGGTTACACCAACGGCACTCCGCCGGTCATTGCCAAGATGTTCGCCGCTGAAGAGCGCGGCGCCGTGCAGTCCAAGGTGGTCTCCACCGCCGGTATCGGTACCATCCTGGTCTACCTGATCTTCGCACCGCTCGTGGTGGCCCGTGACTTCCGTTGGATGTACTTCCTGCTCGCGGTCCTCCTGGTCGTTGCAACCCTGATGTTCATCAAGCTGGTCCCGAGCCAGACGGAAGAAGAGAAGGCGGCTGCTGCCAACGCAACCGCAGCCAAGGCGAAGGCCAAGAACGACGTCTCCATCCTGGACGCCTGGAAGAACCGCAACTCCGTGGTCCTGGGTCTGTGCTTGTTGCTCAACAACGCCGTGGGCGTCGGCCTGCTGACCTGGCTCGCCACCATGTACTCCGAGCAGTTCGGTATCACCCCCACCGGCTGGGAATACATGATCGTGATGGTCGGTTACGGCCTGTCCCTGTGGATCGCCACGAGCACGGGTGCCACCGTGGTCAAGCGCTGGTTCGAGAACAACGAAAAGGTCTTCATGCTGCTGATGTCCAGCATCGGCGCAGTGCTGATGGTCATCGCCGTGATCATCCCCAACCTGTGGGGCTCCGCGGTCATGATGTGGCTGGCCAACCTGTTCATCATGTGGTCCTTCTCCGCCATCCTGATGCTCCCCTACCGCTTGATCCCGCTGAAGATCATTGGTTCCGCCTTCGCCGTCATCAACATCGGCGCGTTCATCGGTGGTATGGCTCAGGGCGCCCTGGTCGGTGCAGTGGTTGACGCTGCAGGTTACGTGGTGGCCTTCATCGTCCTGGCGGTCATGCTGGTCGCCGGCGGTTTGGCTCCGTTCCTGCTCAAGGAACCGGCTCGCCCGATCAACGAACCCACGACCCCTCCGGGCAACCCGGAGGCAGGTGTCGAGGCAGCAACCGGCACCACCGACGAGAAGTAAGGTACTGACCCTCACTTCACGTTCCTGAAGAAGCCGAAGGCGCCCCGGACAGTTACTGTCCGGGGCGCCTTTGGTTCGTTGAGGACCCAAGGCCCCGTACGACGTCGTTCTGGTCGCGTTCCTGACCAGGGCAACCGGCGAGCGCTGCGCCTCAGCCGTGAGCCACCTCGCGTGCGGGCTCCGGCTTGGTTCCGAGATCCCAGGTGCGCTTGACCGACCAAGCGAGCAGCAGCACCAGGAGAACGTTTCGGATGGTCAGCACACCGGCCATGATCGGGTTGGCGTGGATGAGCGGGGTGTAGAAGAGCGGGTAGATGAAGAACGTCACCACCGCGATGCCCATGAGCAGGGCGGCCGGGGTGCGCCAACGCTTCCAGTCGTAGACCAGGCCGGCCACGATCACCGGGGCGAGCCAGATCATGAACTGGGGTGAGCCCACCTTGTTGAACACGATGAGCACGGTGGTCATCATCAGGGCGCCCTCGTAGAAGAGTTCGCCCCGATCCGCTCCCCCGCGTAGCGAACGGATCAGAAGGGCGGTACCCAGAATGACGGCCACGATCAGCAGCGGCTGCATGAGATAAGCAGCAACCTCGGTGCCAGGCCCGTAGACCTCTGACGAGTTGATCGCCGTGTTGTCCGCGATCCTCGAATCAGCGATGTTCAGCACGCTCAGCCACACCCACGGGGTGGAGAACGTGGCTTCGAGCTGCATGCCACGCGACCCCTGATTGACCATGAAATCCGCAATGCGAGCCAGGCCACCGGACAGCCACGTTCCGAGAACAACCAGCGCGGTGACCACCACGCCGGCAAGGAACACCTGCGCTCGCTTCTTGGATGCGATCAGTAGCGACAGGATGACGGCGGCGGGCCACACCTTGATCCACGTGGCGATGCTCAGCAGTACCGACGCCACCACGGGCTGACGGGCAGCGTAAAGCATGCCGATCAGCACGATGGGTGCCGCAATTCCCTCGACACGAGCGAAGCTCAGGTACCCCATGAACACCAGGAAAATCAGCAACCACCACGCGGGCGCCACACCGCGGCCTTGCATGGAACGGCGGGTCAGGAACCAGAGTGCCACCGCATTGAGTGCCGTGATGATGAGCGTCCAGGCGAGCAGGTACAGATCATGTCCCGCGATACCGGCCGCGTGGATGGGGATCTGCGCCAGGACGGGGTAGACCCACGGGCTGATCGAGTGATCGGTGACCTCGGGGGTGAAACCGGTCATGGCCCACTCGCGGTACTGCTCGGTGTCGCTGAAGGCCCACCCGTTGAGAAAGAAGGACGCCATCCAGCCCAGGTAGTACAGGTGGACCACCGCGAACCCCCACCACACGCTCGAGGGTCGCGAGAACCAGGCGATCACACGGTCCGGCAGCAGGGCGTCACGTACCCCGCTCAGCCGTTCGAAGAATGCGGCGGAAATGTCAGGACTCCTTGGTCACGAGCTCATCGGTGGGGCGCTTGGATCCCAGCCAGTACAAACGGCGGGCGGACCACAGCATCAGCACCACGAGAAGGGCATTACGCACGGTCAGCACGAGAGCCATGGCCGGATTGTCGTGGCTCAGTGCGTCGTAGAACAGCGGGTAGATGAGGAACGTCAACACGGCGATGGCGATCAGCATGATGGCCGGGGTACGCCACGAACGCCAGTGGTGCACCAGCCCCAGGGCCACGGCCGGGCCGAGCCACACCATGAACTGGGGAGATCCGACCTTGTTGAACACGATGAACACGGACACCAACGTCAACGTGCCAGCGAGCAATAGCTCCGTGCGGTCCGCGCCGCCGGTGCGCATTCCGTGACGCAAGGCCCGGACCAACAGCGCCGTGGCCGCCAACGCGGCCAGGATCAGCAGGGGCTGCATGAGCGAGGACATGACCTCGGTACCCGGTCCGTCCACCTGCATGGAGTTGATGTCGGTGTTCATGTACATCTGCGATCCGCCCACGCCCAGCACGGAGGACCACAACCACGGGGTGGTGAACGTGGCTTCCAGCTGCATGCCGCGATCGCCCTGCTGCGTGAGGAAGTTGAAGAGTAGAGGCAGGGCACCCATGGCCGCGGCAATTCCGGCGGCCACAGCGCTGACGATCAGCCCCGCCACAACCACCTGAACGCGCTGGCGCACCACGGTGAACAGGGCAAGCACGATGGCCGCGGGCCACACCTTCATCCAGGTAGCAATGCTCAGCAGTGTGGAAGCAATGAACGGGTGCGCCACGCCGTAGGCCAGGGCCACAAGCACAATGGGGGCCGTCACGCCGTCGACTCGAGCGAAGCCCAACCACCCCATGAGGAACGTGAAGCCCAGCCACCACCACGCGGCCGGAATGGCCTGCGTGTTGCGGCCGCGGTCGGTGAGCTTGAGGACGGCCCAAGCATTGAGCAGCGTGGTCATCAGGACCCAGAGGAAGAAGAATGGTGCCGGACCCGCGATGCCCGCGAGCGCCATGGGCAACAGGGCCAGCACGGGGTAGACCCACGGGCTCGGTCCGCCGTCCAGGGCGTCTTGATCGAAGCCGATACGTGTCCAGTCGCGATAGATGTTGGTGTCACTGAAGGCATTGCCGTTGAGGGAGACGATGAGCGCAAAGATCAGGAACACGAGGTGCAGGACCACGAACCCTGCCAGGAGAGCGCGCGGCGAGGTCAACCACCCCGGTAGGTTCCGGGGACGATCCAGAACATTCAATCGGTCCTGTTGGGTCAACGGCTTGTGCGTGGACATGATCAATCCTCGTCGGGTGCGCGGCGGTGTGAGACCGCGGGCGGCCTCAGGAAATCAGTGCCGTGCCCAGTGGACATGGGCACGGGTGTTTACTCATGCTACGTGCCACAACCGCCCCTCCACGGACTCGCGGCGCATGGGGTCCGGCACATTGGGGTCCACTCCCCGCTAATCCTCGGCTGGAACGGGCCGTATACCCATGGTTGAAGCGGCCCTGACTGCTAGGATCAGGCTCCTGAGAAACGTCCCGCGGGCCTTGCACCCTGGGCACCCGAACACGGTCACATGTAGGGGAACGACACAGGTCATGGCTGAAAGTGGTTCGCGTCCGGAGGTCACTGCCAACGGCAGCACCCCGGCACAACGACGAGCCACTGATGGCCCCTCGCCCTCAGAAGCCCGCTCCACTCCTGGCACTCCCCTGATTCCCCGCCCGCAGATTGCGATCGTCCAAGGCCTGGTCGGCTCGCTCATGATGTTCGTAGGCTCCATCGGCATCGGGTGGATGGCTCTGGGCTCCCCCATGGTCCGCCACCCTCTGGTGATCGCCATGCGCACCGAGGGATGGGGCATTTACACCTCCACCGTGCTGTTGACCTTCGGCGCAATGCTGCTGATGCGCTCATGGATCCGGCTCGGCCAGCGACTGGCCGGCTGGCCGGAAGGGTCGCTGCGCGCCGTCGTCGCTGCCGTGATCGCCTGGTCGTCACCGCTGTTTCTCGCGGTTCCCATTTTCTCGCGCGATGTCTACGCCTACATCGGCCAGGGGCGTCTCATGGAGGCCGGGGAGAATCCCTACACGACCGGTATCTCCACGCTCGACAACTGGTTCATGCTCGGTGCGGACCCGGCATGGGCCGAGTCCCGCACCCCCTATGGGCCGTACTTCCTGTGGCTCGCGCACCTGGTGGTCAAGATCACCGATGCGCAGCCCGATCTTGCGGGGCTCATGTTCCGCCTCCTCGCATGCGTAGGTGTGGCGTTGTGCGTGATCTATGTGCCCAAGCTCGCCAGGATGCACGGGTTCGACGGCGCTCGTGCCCTCTGGCTCTCGGTCGCCAACCCGTTGTTCCTGATCAGCTTTGTGGCCAGTGCCCACAACGACGGCCTGATGGTGGGCCTGGCCGTGGCCGGCACGTACTTCGCTGCGACGGGCAGACCCATTCGCGGCATTCTGTTGGTGACCGCTTCGATCGGCATCAAACCGATCACCATTCTCCTGTTGCCTTTCATCGGGCTCTTGTGGGCCGGCCGCAATGCCTCCTGGCCGCGTAAATTCGCCACGTGGGCGGCCACCGCCATTCTGAGCTTTGGGCTGCTGTTCCTCAGCGGCATACCGTACAACCTAGGTTCGGGCTGGCTGCTGGCGATCCTGGACCCCACTCCAGGCTTCACAGGTTACTCACCGTCCGGGTTCCTGGGCATGCAGGTCAATCGGATCGGTGACGCCCTGGGTCTGCCCGGCGGCGACATCGCCAAGGCCTTGCGCACCGCCCTGAAGTACCTGGGCATCGGCATCGTAGTGCTGCTGATGTTCTGGGGCGAAGGTCAGCGCAGCCACCGCGTGGTCCGCCGCATGGGTCTCGCCTTTGCGGCTGTCGTGATGCTCTCCCCCATCATCCAGCCCTGGTACATCCTGTGGTTCCTGCCCTTCCTGGCAGTTACCGGCATCAAGGACAACTGGCAGGTGCGGGTGCTCTACGTGATCACCGGCTTCTTCGTGATCTTCGGCGCGCAGGATCAGCTCTCCGTGTGGCCGTTCATCGAGGTCCAGTGGGATGTCTCCACGATCGCCTACTTCATCGCCCTGGCATTCACCGCGTACCTCATGCTGCTCGACCCGCACACCAAGCACGTTCTCATCGAGGGCGGGCCTCGCGGCTGGTTCGAAAGGCGCCGACGACGCCGCTCGGGCCAGTAAGTGCCTCGGGCGCGGCCGTCTGCGCTGACTCATGCCTCGAATCCCCGGCCAGCAATGAGTCCCAGACGTACTGGCTTCGTTTCGTTACTTCAGGAAACCGAACAGATCTCGTCGGCCGGGGCGATGCTTGGTATTCGGCTTCCGGATGGGTCGCCACTAGATCACGAAATTCATCCGGGGCCACTCACAATTCTCCTGATCACTTCCAGCCCTTCGCCGTACGGATCCCCATCGCCTTTCGGCGCCGCCCCTGCGCATGCTGTGCCGCCCGCAAGTTTTCCTTGTCCCGTGCAGCAATGGTCCCGAGTGCCTCATCGGCCTCTCGGGAGGCACTGTGCTCGATCGCGTTCACGAGTTCGGCACACCGTTTCTTGTCTCTAGTCCACGACTCACTGTCCACCATGGCGTTCCTGATGGCGTCGGATTCAACGGGGTGGGTCGACGGGCACCTGACGATCACAGCGCAACCGGCACTCCACTCTGCAGGAGTGATCTGCTCGCCCGCACCACGCGTTCCAGCATCATCGATCGCTGACTGCCACTTCCGGCGCAACGCGACAACGGCGTCATCGGACGGATGTGGGCTCAGGAGGTTCGAGATCTGATCTGCGTCCAAGACAAAAAGCTACCAACGCGGAAATAGCAGCGAGAGGTCCGGGCATTTACATGACGAGTGGAGGCAGCTCATCCCGGTCAGGGCCCGACCGAACCATGCGAAACGGATGGTGGTCCGTTAGAACCTCATCGGAGGCTCGAGGGGGCCAGAGCAACCCCTGAAAGGTCCCAAAGGGCTCTACCGATACCTGAGATGTTGACCCTTCAGATGGAGCCGGGCAGAAAAGGATCTGAACACGACAAAAGCCCCGGCGAACCGGGGCTTCTCTCGTTTGCAGCTCCCCCGACTGGACTCGAACCAGTAACCCTTCGATTAACAGTCGAATGCTCTGCCAATTGAGCTACGGGGGACCGTGCACATCTGTGCAACGAGAAGATACTTTACAGACCCTTGGCCGGTTCCTCAAATCCAGCTCGCCACAACGTGAACGTCAGTTACCGAGGAGGCTCCGCCGCTGCATCTCCAGGTCCAGAAGCTCACGCTGCAGCGACTGGTACAGAACCGATTCTTGCTGCGGATCCGTGCGGTTCAGGTGCGCCAGCTTGTCCGACTTGGCCCGGTTGATGTGCATCTCCACCAAGCTCGTCAGTACACCCACCGCATAGTTGCGAACCTGCTGCTCGGAAGAAGCGGGCAGCGGGGTCACCGACAACTGCGCAAGGTACCCGTGCAGCGGTTCGGGCAGTTGGCCACGCACATGCTCGAGCCAGCCGCGGCCACCGCGAGGATCATTCACGTCGTATTCGGGCCGCGCGGCCACGATCGCATCGTGCAGCGCCTGGTGCACCGGGTACCGCATTTCGGCAGACTCGAAATGACCCCAGTACGCGTCGGGCACCAAGTCGGGGACCTGCAGGACAACTTCCAGAGCCTCACGCTCCATCCGGGCCACCGGCTCCCGAGGATTGGGCAACTGCACCTCGGCAGGTCGCTCCTGCTCCTGGGGGTCACCGGGGCGATCCCCCGGGCCTCCCGGCGTGTTAGAGCCGCGTCCGGACCCCTCACGGCCCGACGAGAACTGCTGCGAGTCATTTTGCTGCGGCGCCCGCTGTTGCTGCCCGCGCTGCTGCGCTGAAGGACCGCGTTTGGAGGCCGCCGCGACCGCCCGCATGACCTCATCGGTTTCGATGCCAAGCCATCCGGACAACTCCCGCGCATACGCCGGCCGCAAGGATGAGTCACGGATCTGCGCAACGATCGGGGCACACGCGCGCATGGCCCGCAGTCGCCCTTCCAGGCTGTTCACGTCGTAGTCGCGAATGGTCGCCTTCAACGCGAACTCGAACAACGGCGTGCGAGTGCTGACCAGGTCACGCACGGCGGCGTCACCCCGGGTCAGGCGTAAATCGCACGGGTCCATGCCCTCCGGGCCCACGGCCACGTAGGTCTGGGCCACGAACCGCTGGTCCTCCTGGAAGGCGCGCAGGGCGGCTTTCTGCCCGGCAGCGTCGCCGTCGAAGGTGAAGATGACCTCTCCCCCGGCGGAGTCGTCCGAGAGGAAGCGACGCACGATCTTGATGTGGTCCGCGCCGAATGCTGTACCGCATGTGGCCACCGCGGTCTCGACACCGGCCAGGTGACATGCCATCACGTCCGTATAGCCCTCGACCACCACCACCTGCTTTCCCTTCGCGATCGCCCGCTTGGCCAGGTTGATGCCATAGAGCACCTGGGACTTCTTGTAGAGCTGAGTTTCTGGGGTATTCAGATACTTGGGACCCTGATCGTCCTCGTAGAGCTTGCGCGCACCGAAACCGATGACTTCACCGGCCACCGCGTGGATGGGCCAGATCAGCCGCCCACGGAATCGGTCGTAGAGACCTCGGTTGCCCTCCGAGAACATGCCGGTGAGTTTGAGCTCCTGGTCGGTGAAACCCTGATCCCGCAAATGCGTGAGCAGGTTGGACCAGCCCTTGGGCGCGTAGCCGATGCCGTAGGTGCGCGCGGCGGCGTCGTCGAATCCGCGCTCCCCCAGGAACTGCTGCGCGGCTGTGGCCTGACGCGTGTAGAGGTTGCGTTGGAAGAATTCCGCGGCGATCTTGTGCGCGTCCAGCAGACGCTGCCGACGGCCAACTTCCTCGCGTTTGGGGCCCGAGCCCTGCTCGTAGCGCAGTTCGTACCCGATGCGCGCGGCCAGCCGCTCGACCGTCTCGGTGAACGGGGTGTGGTCCATTTCCATGAGAAACGCGATGACATCCCCGGATTCGTCACAGCCGAAGCAGTGGTACGTGCCCATTTGCGGACGCACGTGGAACGAGGGTGTGCGCTCGTCGTGGAACGGGCACAGCCCCTTGTAGGAACCGATTCCGGCGGGCTTCAAGGTCACGTACTGGTCGACAATTTCCTTGAGATCGGTGCGTGATCGCACCTCGTCTATGTCTTCGCGCCTGATCAGTCCTGCCACGCCTCTCATCCTAGGCAACGCGTCAAACTCGCGGGACCGCGGTGTCGGTCTGTGCAGTCCGCGCACGAAGAAGCGGCGTCGCCCCCTCGGGACGACGCCGCTCTTAACAGACTCGACGCGCGGAACCTACCGCGCGGGAGAGTCCTCAGGTTCGATGACCACGCGCTTGTCGACCGGGTCCACCGTCTTGGTACCCAGCATCGACGCGCCACCCAACGCACCCACCAGAGCAAAGGCGAAGAAACCCCACGGGTAGGCCAGGCCGGCGGTCAACAGAGTGCCACCCACGATGGGGCCGCTGATGGCACCCAGACGTCCCACGCCCGCGGACATACCCAACGCGGTCGCACGGACCTGCGGCGGGTGGTTGGCTGCGGTGAACGCGTACACGAGCACCTGTGATGAGAACACGAAGCAACCGGTCAGGAACACCATGAAATAAATACCCAACACGGGCAGCTTGATGGCCAGGGCAGCCAGCAACACGGCGGAGCCCGCGAACCACAGGATGCCGGCGACGCGCGGAGTGATCCGGTCGGCCACGCGGCCACCGATCCACAGGCCCACCACTGCACCCACGTTGAGGATCAGCAGGAAGCCCAGCGAGTTGCCCAGGTCGTAATCGGCGGCGCGCATGATCTGCGGCAGCCACGTGTTGAGGCCGTAGACCAGCAGCAGACCCATGAAGGACGCGGTCCAGATGAACACCGAGTTGCGCGCGTACGTTCCGCTCAGCAGCAGGGCCGCGCCCTGCTTCGCGGGTTTGGCCTTCTCGCCGTTCGGGGTCGACGACGCCGCGCGGCCGTCACCCGCTGCGCCTGCCGCGTCCGGAAGTTCGAGTTCGACGTTGTAGTGCGCGGCGACGGCGCGAGCGGCGTCGTAATCACCCTTGGCCGCCAAATAGGACGGCGATTCGGGAAGGAAGAAGTACATGAGCGGCACCAGGATCAGCGCGGGCAGGGCACCGGCGATGAACATGGTGTGCCACGAGAACTGTGACAGGACCCAGATGGCCAGCGCCGCAGTGAGCACTGCGCCCACGTGGTAACCGGTCATCATGACTGTCGTGGCGTTGGAGCCGCGGCCCTTACGGGCGAACTCCGTGACCATGGAGATGCCGGTGGGCAAACAACCGCCCAGGCCCAAGCCGGCCAGGAAGCGCAGCACGCCGAACCACAACACGGTGGGTGCGAAGGCTGCGGCGAAGGTCAAGGCCGAGAAGACGATCACGGCGCCGATCAGCATCTTGCGGCGTCCCAGGCGGTCGGTGAGCCAACCCATGCCCAGCGCGCCGACCATCATGCCGAACAGGCCGGCGGTGGCCACTGCGGTGCCTTCACCGGTGGACATGTCGAAGGCGGCGTCATCGAGCAGTGCGGGCATCACGGCACCGAGGACAACGGCATCGAATCCGTCCAGAAGAACGGCGATCCAACACAACGGGGCAACCCACAGTGGAGATTTGAGAATGAGGCCCTTGGCGGGCGCGGTGCCCGTGGTGGGCGAGGAAGCGGTGGAACTCACGGGGGAATCTCTTCCGATAGGGCAACAGATCACAGTGATACTAGTCGCACGCCCGTGTTAGCCCGGCCACAGTCCCGTTGAATGAGAGCAAGCTCACCAGAGGGGCTTGTCGCCCGTTCGCCAATTGGTGCCGCGGATTTTGTCGTGCAGGGCCACGGCGGAGATATCCGTGAGGCATGCGACCTGATCCACGACCAGGCGCAGGCGGGCGGCCTCGGCACCGGGTCCGTCACCGATCTCGCGCCAGTCCCCCGCGAACTCGGGTGAGAGGAACCGGCCGTCCGTTTCCATCAGGGCGTTGACCAAAATGGTCAGGATCTCGTTCTGGTTGTCGTAGAGTGGTTGGGCGTCGCGCACGGTCATCACGAACGCCGTGGCAATGCCCTTGAGCACCGCGATCTCCAGCTCGGTTTCGTGCGGCACCACCAGCTGTGCGGAGTAGCGGGTCAGCTGACCATCGCCGGCAACGTCACGCGTGGCCTCCACAGCCGACATCGCAAACCGGCCGATCAACTGGCTGGTCATGTTCTTGAGCCGTGCCAGGTCCTTGCGGGAGCCGTCCATGAGCGGGATCCACACCGGGGAGGCCTCCAGACGGCGCAGGGCGGCGTCCAGTTCCTCCTCGGTGGCCTGGGGAAGGTACCAACGCTGGGTCCACTCGATCACGCGGGCACGTGCAATGGGATCAGCCACTTGACCCAGCTGCAAGGTGTTGGAGGCGATGGCGTCTTCCACGTCGTGCACGCTGTAGGAGATATCGTCGGCCAGGTCCATGACCTGGGCTTCCAGGCACTTGCGGCCCTCGATGGCGCCTTCGCGCATCCAGCGGAAGACCGGCAGATCGTCCTGGTAGACGCCGAACTTGAGGTTGGGTTTACCGTCCGGGCGCTGCGGTGCATCCTCTGCGCTCCATGGGTACTTGCACGTGGCATCCAACGCGGCGCGAGTGAGGTTGAGACCGGCGGGGTGGCCGTCCTCGGTGATGATCTTGGGCTCGAGCCTCACGAGGAGACGCAGGGTCTGGGCATTGCCCTCGAAGCCGCCGATTCCCCGCGTCATGGCCGCGAGCGCCGTTTCCCCGTTGTGCCCGAAGGGCGGGTGCCCCAGGTCGTGGGACAGGCACGCGGCGTCCACGACGTCCGGATCGCAGCCGAGAGCCTTGCCCAGTTCGCGGCCGATCTGCGCCACTTCCAGGGAGTGGGTCAGGCGGTTGCGGACGAAGTCATCCGTGCTCGGTGCGACCACCTGGGTCTTGGCGGCCAACCGTCGCAGAGCGGAGCTGTGCAGCACGCGTGCCCGGTCTCGCTCGAAGTGGGAGCGGTGGCGATTGTGGTGGTTCTCGGCCACGTACCGCTCGGCGTCCTCATAGGCGTATCCGGCGGGCAGGGTTCCCAGGCGATCAGGGGTGTGCAATCGGTCAGCCTCCGGAGACATCGAGTTCGGCGTGTACCAAGCCCAGGCGTTCGGCGTCACCCAGGATGCGGGAGTTCAGCCAACCATCCGGGAGGTGAGGTTTGCGAGGGTTTCCAGCGCGACCACGCGGACCCTCCACGTCTTTGCCCGGGTACGGCAAGTCCAAGTCGAGCTGGTCCAGCAGTTCGCGCAGTCGCTCCAGGCTGGGCACCTGCGCCATCTGGGCGCGTAATTCACCGCCCACCGGATAACCCTTGAAGTACCAGGGCACGTGCTTGCGGATTTCACGGCAGCCCTTGGCTTCGTCACCAAATTCTTCGGCCAGTAGCTCTGCGTGCCGGTAAATGGTTTCCGCGACCTTGCGGACTCCGGGTTTGTAGCGCTTGGGGCTGCCCTCGAAGGCTGCCTGCAGATCGCCGAACAACCACGGGCGGCCTTGGCAACCACGGCCCACCACCACACCGTCCACGCCGGTCTGCTCAACCATACGGACCGCGTCCTCGGCGGAGAAAATGTCACCGTTACCGAGCACGGGGATGTCCGGGAGCGCTTCACGGAGGCGGGCGATCGAATTCCAGTCCGCCTTGCCCGAATAGTGCTGCTGCAGAGTGCGTCCGTGGAGTGCTACCGCGGCAACACCTTCATCGCGGGCCATACGGCCGGCATCCAAATAGGTCTGGTGCTCGTCGTCGATGCCGATGCGCATCTTAATCGTCACCGGAATATTCGCCTCGGAGGCCTCCTGGACCGCAGTGCGGATGATGGCACGGAACAGGTCGGTCTTCCACGGCAGGGCGGAGCCGCCGCCGCGCTTGGTGACCTTGGGGACCGGGCAACCGAAGTTCAGGTCAATGTGGTCCGCGCGATCCTCCTGCGCGACCATGCGCACAGCCTTACCCACGTTGACCGCATCCACACCGTAGATCTGGATCGAGCGCGGGGTCTCGTCAGGATCGTGATGAATGATTCGCAACGACTCCGGACGCCGTTCCACCAGGGCACGCGCGGTGACCATTTCCGTAACGTACAGTCCCCCGCCGTATTCGCGGCACAGCTTGCGGAAGGACTTGTTGGTCACCCCCGCCATGGGTGCCAGAACCACGGGCACGTCGATGGTCAACGGTCCCAGCTGTAACGGTTTCAGGTTCAACACGGCCGGTTCCCGGTCCGCGGTCTCAAGATCTACGGTGCTCATCGTGCGACATTGTCTCACTATTCGAGTTGTTGCGTGCTGAGCTGTCCACCTGCTCCAGACGCACGGCCAGCTTGAACGCCCGCACCTGTTCGTCGCGGCGGCCCAGGGTTTTGTACACGGCCCCCAGGTGTCGCAGACACTGCACCCACTCCCGCGTGTGGGCCTCCGGATCCGGAAGCGCGGGATAAAGGTTACTGGCGTTGTAGAGGGCGTGAGCGGCGTCGTTCCAGGCCATCATGTCTTCCGCAAGCGCCGCGAGACCCTTCCAACACATGATCTGCCCGGCAATGTCCCCGCGCAGTTCGCAGCCCGCGAGAACTTTTTCGTAATGGTCGTTCGCCAGTCTGCGGCGCCCTGCAGCCTGTGCCGCCGTGGCCAGGTGCGAGGTCCAGCGCAAGTCCTCACGTGAGACGAACTCCACACCGTCCGCCGTACCCGTGGGCCGCGACGGATCCACTCCGGCGGCCTTGGCCCCCTCCTGGAACTCGCGATACGCATCCCACGGGCGGCCCTCCAGCAGCAGAACGTCACCCAAATTCTCCAGACACCGCACCCGACCGCCCACGGCACGCGCCGACCGCGGGGCACGCTTGTACTGGGTCGAAGCCAGTCGATAGTGGTGTTCCGCCGCCGTCAGATCACCAGAGTCTCGCGCCAGATCCCCCAACGACGACGCCGCATCGCCGGCTACCAGCCACACCTCACCCAGGCGCGCGGTACGTAAGGAGGCCTCGAGCGACTCTCGGGCCGCTACGGTATCCCCGGTTTCCAGGGCCGTGAGTCCGCGCTTGAGTCGTCGTTTGGCACTGGCCGCTGCAAACACGGGTGGCTCCTAGGAGTGAGTGACATTTGTGGCAGAGGATCGCACGTTTCCTAGCCTCATTCTGACGAACCTCCGCCCAGAATGTTCGGCCTTTGGGTCGTGCCCGGCAAAACGGGGAAATCAAAGGATTCTGCTGCCCGCTTCGGACGGTTGCAATGTGAGAAAGAGCGGTTCCCGGAACCCGTTCTGGGCAAAGCACAACTGAACGAACGCAGCGAGTCGGTCAACGGCTTCCAACGGCACCAGCGCAATCACAGATCCGCCGAATCCGCCGCCCACCACCTTGGCACCCAGTGCGCCCGCGGTCAGACATCCGTCCACCGCGGCATCGAGTTCTGGGACGGTGACCTGGCAGTCGTCACGCATGGATTCGTGACCCTCCACGAGCAATTGACCCACGAGAGTCCAGTCAGGGGCATCCGCATGCAATTCGTGGGCGATCTGCACCGAACGAACCATCTCGGTCATCGAGTGCCGCAACCTCAATCGAGTCTTCTCGGGGTTCTCGGTGAGCTCCGCCCCCGCATCGAGAAGGTGGTCGAAACGTTCGAGAACGGCAGCGGCGTCGTCGGGGGTGGGGCGTTCTGGAAGCGCCTCGCGCAACGTCGGCACGCCCAGAACCGCCGCCGCGGCCTCACATTCGGCTCGGCGGGAACTGTACTGACCGTCCGCCAGCTTGTGCGGCGCCCGCGTATCGACGGCTAGCCACGTCAGGCCCGCGAGCGCGGGATCGGCGGGCAAGCGGGCGACGTCGAAGTCGCGGCAGTCCAGCGCCAGGATCTCCCCGGCGTGCGAACGCAAGGACGCCGTCTGGTCCAGACCGCCCGTGTTGGCACCCACGATGTAGTTTTCCGCGTCCATGCAGGCGCGCGCGAGGGCGCGGCGCAGAGCGTCGTCCGGGCGATCGTTGCCGGTGTTCAAGGAAAACAATGCGAGCGCCACTGAACATTCGAGGGCCGCGGAGGAGGCAAGCCCAGCCCCGATCGGCACGGTGGAATCGACCATGAGGTCGGCCCCGAAATCGGCGGCCAGTTCGAGCTCCGGAACCGCCACCGGGTGGGCAGAGTCTCCGCGCGCCACACGGTTCATGCCCCAAGCCACTCCGGCCGCGTAGCCGAACCAGCCGGAAATCGCCCCGGGCGCGATGTCGCCGATGCGAGTGGAACGTGGGCGATCATCCGCCACGGACTCATCTGCGTCCTGCATCGATTGGGCGTTGAGCACGCCGTCCTCGCGAGGTGCGGCCGCCGTCAGAGTGACGTACTGGTGGGCGAACGGAAGGCACATACCGCCAGAGAAATCCACGTACTCGCCCATGAGATTGGCGCGGCCCGGCGCGGCCCAAACACCCACCGGCGCGCGACCGTAGGCCTCTTCGAACTTCTGGCTCAACCGCTGCGCCCGTTCGTGCACATCCGGCTGGCCGACCCACCGTGGGCGCGCGAAATCTTCCGGTGTGGCGGTTTCGCTGAGCTCACAGGACACGGGCGGATTCCTCACATGACGTTGATACCGGGGTACGGGGGACGGGGCTGACAAACCATTGTCCACTACCCGGCGCGGAAGTAGTGCTCCAGCTCCTCCAGCGACTTGTCCTTGGTCTCCGGG
>JAFAAV010000059.1 GCA_023426375.1 Actinomycetes bacterium
GTTCCTGGTAGGCGGCCAGGTTCAGCAGGGTATCGCCCTTGCCGTTGGTGAGGTTCGCCGGAACCCCTGCCTGGAGGGCTTCCCGCAAGAAATCGTTCCTACCCTCACGTGCGGCGTCGAAGAGTGAATTGACGTAGGCGATTTCTTCGTCGGTCAACTGCGGCTGCTGTGCATTGTTCTCCGGTGCGGACACGGACGGTTCCTCCTGTAAGAGCTGGCAAGGCGCGGCTTCGCCTGAATGTAAGGGCGATCTCTCCCATATCGGAGAGCCACCAGGACAGTGTCCCACGGCACTCCGACATCGACATCGCCACACCCTCAACGATCCTGACGTTGTGAAAGCGTAGCGGGTTGGCAGCGATGACCACGGAGCGTCGCGTTGACTCCAATATCCGATACTGGCAGTCTCATGTGTCACAGATCACTACAGATTTTGGGAGACTCTTCATGTCCAATGTGGCCACCCTGCTCACCGATTCCGCCGAGCGTTTTCCGGACCGCCCCGTGATCATCCTGGATGACACCCGGATGACTTACGCGCAGCTCAATGACCTTTCAGCCCGGGCGGCCGCAATGCTCAAGGCGCAGGGGATCAAGCCGGGTGACCGCGTGGCCATGGTTATGCCCAATGTTCCGCACATGCCGGTGCTGTACTACGCGATTCTGCGGGTCGGGGCGATCGTGGTTCCGCTCAATCCGCTATTGACCCCGCGTGAGCTGACCTATCACTTCACCAACGCGGAGGTTTCTGCGGTCCTGACCTGGGAAGGCATGATCGACGCTAGCCAGGAAGCCGCCAAAGAAGCCGGCGACATCCCTGTGGTGTCCATCGGGGCCCAAGAGACCATGCAGAAACTGCAGGGCGTGGAGCCCGATCACGAGGTGGTCGACCGGGGCGATGACGACACTGCCGTACTGCTTTACACCTCCGGTACCACGGGCAAGCCCAAGGGAGCGGAGCTGACCCATCTTAATCTCCTGTCGAACGCCAAGATGTCCGCAGATGGATTCTCGTTGTCCCAGGAAGATGTGAAGTTCGGTGGTCTCCCCTTCTTCCACGTGTTCGGACAGACCGTCGCGCTGAACGGAGTGGTCTCGTCTGGTGCATCGGTCACGTTGCTGCCACGTTTCGACCCGGTCAAGGCCCTCGAAATTCTCCGTAGGGACAAGGTGACCATGTTCGTTGGTGTACCCAGCATGTACGTGGCCCTGCTGCACACGGTCAATCAGATCGGGCCGGAAGCGGTGGAGGGGATTGACATTCGGGCCGCCATGTCGGGTGGTTCGCCCATGCCGGTGGAGGTGCTCGAGAAGTTCGAGAAGGTGTTCGACACCACCATTCACGAGGGATACGGGCTCTCCGAGACGTCGCCGGTAGTCTCGTTGAACCAGCCGGATGGGATCCGCAAACCCGGTTCCATTGGAACCCCGGTCGAGGGCGCTGAATTGGACATCTTCGATGGCCAGGACCAACCGGTCGCCGATGGCGAAGTAGGAGAGCTGGTGGTCCGCGGGAAGTACGTGATGAAGGGCTACTGGCGGAACCCTGAGGCCACGGAGGCGGCCATCCGCGACGGTTGGTTCCACACCGGGGACATGGCGCGCCGCGACGAGGACGGCGTCTACTACATCGTGGACCGCAAGAAGGACATGATTCTCCGCGGCGGCTACAACGTGTACCCCCGTGAGGTCGAAGAAGTGCTGTACCAGTTCCCCGGTGTGGTGGAAGCCGCCGTGCTGGGTGTTCCGCACGAACAACACGGCGAGGAAGTGGGCGCCGTCGTCGTCTTCGATCCCAAGGCCATCGGCGACCGGTCCATCGATGATGTGACCAAGGAGCTGGATGCCTTTGTCCAGGAACGGGTGGCTAAGTACAAGTACCCCCGTCACTACAACGTTCTGGACGAGCTCCCCAAGGGCCCCACTGGCAAGATCCTCAAGCGCGAACTCACGCTCAATGCATAATTACAAATAGTGCTGTATAGTCATGCATTGAGGCACGGGCCTGGCCCGTGCGCAAAGTTTTTGTCGTGCAGCAAAGTGAGGAGAGCACCGTGAGCGATCGCGTTGTGTTGGCATACTCCGGAGGTCTCGATACTTCGGTGGCTATCGGTTGGATCGGCGAAGCCACGGGTGCCGAGGTCATTGCGGTGGCCGTTGACGTTGGACAGGGTGGCGAGGATCTGGAGACCATTCGCCAGCGTGCCCTGGACTGCGGTGCCGTGGAGGCATATGGGGCCGATGCTCGCGACGAGTTCGCCGAGGAATACTGCATGCCGGCGTTGAAGGCCAACGGTATGTACATGGATGCCTACCCGCTGGTGTCTGCCGTGTCCCGTCCGGTGATCGTCAAGCACCTGGTCAAGGCCGCCAAGCAGTTCGGCGCGACCACCGTGGCACACGGTTGCACTGGTAAGGGCAACGACCAGGTTCGTTTCGAGGTGGGTATCCAGACCTTGGGCCCCGAGCTCAAGTGCATCGCCCCGGTGCGTGACTTGGCTCTGACCCGTGAAAAGGCCATTGCTTACGCGGAGAAGAACGACCTGCCCATCGTGACCACCAAGAAGAACCCCTTCTCGATCGACCAGAACGTGTGGGGTCGTGCTGTGGAGACCGGCTTCCTGGAGGACATCTGGAACGGCCCCACCAAGGATGTCTACGACTACACGGATGACCCGACCTTCCCGCCGCCCGCGGACGAACTGGTCATCACGTTCAAGGAAGGCATCCCGGTCGCGATCGACAACAAGCCGGTCACGCCGTTGCAGGCCATCCAGGAACTCAACCGTCGTGCGGGCGCCCAGGGTGTGGGTCGTATCGACATCGTCGAGGACCGCTTGGTGGGCATCAAGTCGCGTGAGATCTACGAGGCTCCCGGTGCCATGACCCTGATCGCGGCTCACCGCGAACTGGAGAACGTCACCATCGAGCGTGAGCAGGCCCGCTTCAAGAAGACCGTGGACCAGCGCTGGACCGAGCTGGTCTACGACGGCCAGTGGTTCTCGCCGCTCAAGAAGTCCTTGGATGTCTTCGTGGACGACACCCAGAAGTACGTCAACGGTGACATCCGCATGGAACTGCACGCCGGCCGCGCCACCGTGACCGGTCGCCGTTCGGACACCGGCCTGTACGACTTCAACCTGGCCACCTACGACGAAGGCGACTCGTTCGACCAGTCGAACGCCCGCGGCTTCATCGAGCTGTTCGGTATGTCGTCCAAGGTTGCCTCCCAGCGCGAACAGCGCCTGGCGGGCGAGAACTAAACGCCACTGACGCGTCATGACCGGCCGGGCTCCTAGACTGGAGCCCGGCCGGATTCACGTCCGGTGTGGTCACCGGACACCAGGTTCTTGGAACCCACGTCCATGGAACCCCCAACGAGCACCATCCCGCGAGCAAGGAGCAGCATGGCCCAGCACCAGCAGCACGGAACCAACGAGGGCGCCCTGTGGGGCGGTCGTTTCGCCGGGGGACCGGCGGATGCACTGGCCGCTCTGAGTAAGTCCACGCAGTTCGACTGGCGGTTGGCCCCTTACGACATTGCCGGCTCACGCGCCCATGCCCGCGTGCTCCACACTGCCGGGCTTCTCACGGCCGAAGAACTCGAGGGCATGATTGCCGCGCTCGATCAGCTCGAGGCGGATGTCCGTTCCGGGGCCTACGTCCCCGCCGAATCCGATGAGGACGTGCACGGCTGCCTGGAACGCGGCCTGATCGAACGCGCAGGACCGCAGCTCGGCGGCAAACTGCGTGCAGGCCGGTCCCGTAATGACCAGATCGCCACGTTGGGTCGCATGTACCTGCGCGACCACGCCGCGATCATCGCCAAGGACCTGTTGGACGTGGTGCGCGCTCTGATCGCTCAGGCCGAGCGGTACCCGTACGCGCCCATGCCGGGACGTACGCACCTGCAGCATGCTCAGCCCATCCTGCTCTCGCACCACCTGCTCGCCCACGCGTGGGCCGTGCTGCGCGATGTCCAGAGGTTGGTGGACTGGGACAAGCGCGCGGCTGTGTCCCCGTACGGTTCCGGCGCGCTCGCGGGTTCGTCCCTCGGTCTGGACCCCAATGCCGTCGCCTCAGAGCTCGGCTTCGATTCCGCTGTCTTCAACTCGATCGACGGCACGGCCGCCCGCGACGTCTACGCCGAATTCGCGTGGGTCACCGCCATGGCCGCCGTCGATATCTCGCGCATGAGCGAAGAGGTCACCACCTGGGCCACCAAGGAATTCTCGTTCGTGACCCTGGACGACGCCTTCTCCACGGGCTCCTCGATCATGCCGCAGAAGAAGAATCCCGACGTCGCCGAGCTCGCCCGCGGTAAGGCCGGTCGCCTTATCGGCGACCTCACCGGTCTGCTCGCCACGCTCAAGGGACTGCCGCTCGCGTACAACCGCGACCTGCAGGAGGACAAGGAACCGGTCTTCGACGCGATCGACCAGCTCGAGGTCCTGTTGCCCGCAGTCTCCGGAATGATGGGCACGCTCGTGTTCCACCCGGAGCGCCTGGCCGAGCTGGCCCCGCAGGGCTTCGCTCTGGCCACAGACGTAGCCGAATGGCTGGTCCGCCAGGGAGTTCCGTTCCGCGAGGCGCACGAGATCTCCGGCGACGCCGTGCGCGTGTGCGAGGAGAACGACATCGAGCTGTGGGATCTCACGGACGAACAGTTCGCTCAGATCTCCGAACACCTCACTCCGCAGGTGCGAGAGGTTCTGACGGTCGAGGGTTCCCTGAACTCCCGCAATTCCCAGGGCGGCACGGCTCCGGCTGCGGTCGCTCAGCAGCTGGAGGAACTCAAACGCCAGCTGGGTGAGTTGGCCACGTTCGAATCCCGTGAGCCGATCGTTTCCTGACTTCACGACCATATTGAGTAATCCGCTCGAAGAACTCCTGTCCGCAACTGCGCCGGAAGCCGCCCCGGCACTGTTGGGTGCTGTTCTGGTGCGGTCCGACTCACAGGCCACCATGGCGCTTCGGCTGACCGAAGTGGAGGCGTACGGCGGCCCTGCGGAGTCGGACCTTCCGGACCCCGGGGCCCACACCTATCGTGGCCGCACGGCCCGCAACGCTTCGATGTTCGGCCCGCCGGCCCACCTCTACGTGTATTTCACCTACGGTCTGCATCACGCGCTCAATCTGGTGTGTCGGCCTGACGGTCAGGCCGGTGGTTGTCTCATCCGCGCCGGGGAGATTGTGGCGGGGGAGGACGCCGCGCGTCGTCGTCGTAGTGCCCATCGTGCCACCGAACCAACGCACGCTGCCCTGGCGCGGGGGCCCGGCAATGTCGCCCAGGCACTCGCCCTGGATCGGACTGACGACGGCGCTCCGCTGCGATACCTGGGCAGCGCACCCGATCCCGTGCTCGCGGCACAGCGTCTGGTGGCCGAGCACCCCGGGCACCAGAAGCCGTGGACGGGACTTTTTCTACCGGATCACCCCGGGCAGGTGGACATGGTGACCACCGCTCGAACCGGCGTTTCCGGGGAGGGCGGAACGGAGGCCTATCCGTGGCGCTTCGCGCTCAGGAACGACCACACGGTATCGCCATACCGGAAAGCCGCGGTCAAGAAACGTAGGACCCGGCCGTAGCATCCGTGTGAACTGCTCGTGTGGGGCGAACGGCGGATACGATAGTCCGGTGACTGAATCCGTAGAGCAGATGATTGACCGGTTGTGCGCCAAGATCCCGGACCACCCGGAGCCGGGGGTGTTGTTCCGTGACCTCACCCCGCTGTTCGCGGACGGTGACGGTTTCAAACGAACCGTGGACGCATTGACGGATGCGTTCCGGGGCCAGTACGACTGCGTGGCCGGTGTTGAGGCACGAGGTTTCATGATCGCCTCCGCCGTGGCGTATGCCTCCGGGGTGGGAATCGTGCCCGTGCGCAAGAAGGGCAAACTGCCGCGCGAAACCATTTCGCAGCAGTACGACCTGGAGTACGGCACGGAAACGCTGGAGATCCACACGGACGATGTCCCGCGCGGTTCGCGCGTCCTGGTGCTCGACGACGTTCTGGCCACCGGTGGCACGTTGGGTGCCTCTGCGTCGTTGCTGACCCGCGCAGGATTCAACGTGGCAGGCTTCGGCGTGATCATGGAGCTGACCGCACTGCGCGGCCGCGCCCAACTGGGTGGGCACCGGGTTCGCGCCCTGCTGCGCGTCTGAGTTTCCGCCCGTGACATGTTCGGTAACGGGAGCGCGATAGGATTGACGACCGCTGGTTATGGAACCGGCGGTCGTTTTCCGTCCCCGTGAGGTGAATTGCGTGACCGAGTCCGCGTCTGAAAGAACCGCCCAGCAGCTCGAGCTGGAACGGGACTATGTTGCACAGGCCTATGAACGCCTGGACGAGTTGCGTGAGGTCAATGGCCGGGAACTCGCCAAGGTGCGACGCAGCGATTACGGCGGCGGCCACCAGGCGAAGTCCGAACGTGATGCTTTCGCATCCCATTACGAGGACCGTTTGACGCAACTCGAATCGGTGGATGAACGTCTGGTCTTCGGCCGTCTCGACACCGAGGATGACGAACGGTATTACGTGGGCCGTCTGGGACTCGCTACCGAGGACCACCAGCGACTGGTCCTGGACTGGCGCGCTCGTGAAGCCGGTGCCTTCTACCAAGCGACGGCGCGCAACACTCAGGGACTCGCGCGGCGCCGTCACCTGATCATGGAAAAGCGCAATGTCACCGCCATCGAGGACGACGTTTTCAACACCGACGCCCTGGACCAGCACGAGATCGTGCGCGGTGAGGGAGCGCTCATGGCCGCCCTCAATAAAACTCGCACGGGTCGCATGAACGACATCGTGGCGACCATTCAGGCCGAGCAGGACCGCATCATCCGCGCCCCACTCAAAGGTGTGCGGGTGGTCCAGGGTGGGCCGGGTACGGGTAAGACTGCCGTGGCCCTGCACCGTGCTGCCTATCTGCTCTACGAACACCGCGAACGCCTGGCCAAGTCGGGCGTGCTCATCGTGGGACCGTCATCCTCGTTCCTCTGGTACATCGAACGCGTGCTACCCGCACTCGGCGAGACCGGTGTGGTGATGTCCTCTTTGGCCGATCTCTATCCGGGCGTGCACGGGGCCGTGGAGCGCGACCCATGGGTCGCGCGGTGGAAGTCCGGACTGCACATGGTGGATGTGATCAACCGGGCGGTCGCTGACCGCGAGAAGGTTCCGGAGAGGAACCTTACGCTGACCGTTGACGGTCACTCCGTCAAGCTCAAGCGCTCGCTGGTCCGGCACGCTCGTGAGCGCGCCCGTGCCACGGGCAAGCCACACAACGAAGCCCGTGCGACCTTCGTGAAGATCATCATCAAACAGCTCGCGGACACCCTGGGCCAGCAGCTCAATGACAAAGCCGGCTCCACCATGGACCGTTCTTATCTCAAGGAGGACTTGCGCCAATCTCGTGAAGTGCGCGTGGCCCTCAACCTGTTGTGGTTGCCGTTGACGCCGCAGCAGTTGGTGAGCCAGCTGTTCTCCAAGGAGCACTACCTGCGTTCAGCCGCTCCCGACCTCAGCGATGCGCAGGTGGCCCAGCTGCTCCGGGCGCCCGACGCGCCACTCACCGTGGCCGATGTTCCGCTGCTCGACGAGGCAGCAGAATTGCTCGGTGACTTCGATGCAGCGGGAATCAAGATGCGTGGCCAAGCGGCTGAGCAGCGCAAAGCGGCAGAGTCCGCGGAAAAGGTGCTCGCCACAATGGCCGAGGGCTTCGAGGACATCGGGGCCCAGGGCATCATCACGGTGGACCAGCTGACCACCCTCAACGAGGAATCGGTGCGTCGCATGACCGCTGCCGAAGCGGCGTCGTCGGACCGAACCTGGGCCTACGGGCACGTGGTGGTGGACGAGGCGCAGGAACTGTCGGCCATGCAATGGCGCACACTCATGCGCCGATGCCCCATGAAGTCGTTCACGGTGGTTGGAGATATCGCCCAGGCCGGTAACGCCGCCGCCGCGACCACGTGGGAAGCAGCCCTGGAACCGTTCGTGGGGGATCGTTTCTCGTTGGAGGAACTCACGGTCAACTACCGCACGCCCCAGCCCATCGCCGACGCCGCCGTACGAGTTGCCCGCGCAGCAGGCCTTCGCGTGTCGGACCCGCGCGCCGTTCGTGACGGGGAAGATCCTGTCTTGATCGAGGTGGCTGACAATGCCCTTGTTGTTGAGGCCGTGGTCGACCAGCTACGCAAAGAGCTGGAGCTCGTTGAGGGAGGCCTCATCGGTGTCGTGTGTCCGGGTGACTCGATCGCCTCCGTGGCGGTCGCGCTCGACCAGGCGTTCCCGGGACTCGTCGCCGCGGGGATGCGGCGGCTGGATCGACAGATCATGTTGCTCACGCCCTGGGACGCCAAGGGACTCGAGTTCGATTCCGTGGTGGTGGTGGAGCCGGCTGACATCGCCAACGATCCCGCCGGGGGAGTGGGCAACCTGTACGTGGCCATGACACGACCCACCCAGCGGCTCTACATGGTGGCCGCCCACGGACTACCGGCAGGTTTGGAACAATCCTGATCCGAGTCGCAGGACTGATAACTTAGTCCTCGTGTCAACCACCGAT
>JAFAAV010000120.1 GCA_023426375.1 Actinomycetes bacterium
CAATTAGACTGCAAGGCGGACGCCGCATACGTGGCGCGTACGCTCACGGTGCCGGGCGCCCGATCTCCCCTGAGCTGGGGTGCCCTGTGGCATCAGATGACAGGTGAATAATGCCCTCCACTGATACCCGGTCCTCACACGCCAAGAAACGCAGCGGTTCAAAGCCCGGTGCCGTTCGATGGATCATTCCCATCGTTTTGGTCCTGGCGTGGCTGGGCGTCATGGGTGTGGGTGGCCCCACTTTCGGCAAGATCTCTGACGTGGTGACCAACTCGCAGGCAGACTTCCTGCCGGTTGACGCGCAGGCCACCGAGGTCCAGGACCGCATCGGAGATTTCAGTGACTCCGAGGGTATCCCCGCCATCATCGTGGCCGAATCCGAGGACGAGATTTCCCGGGCCCAGATTCGCGACCTGGGGGAGGCCACCCAAGGTCTGACGGACATCGATCAGGTCACCCAGGTTTCGCCTCCCATCCCGTCCGAGGACGGCCAAGCCGTAGAAGTCATTGCCTTGGTGGACGCGGAATCGGACACCGCCACGGTGGTGGAAGAGATCCGTTCCGAGTTGGGGACTGACAACCAAGATAACCTGAACGTTGCCGTCACCGGTCCCGCCGGTCTGGTGGCTGACCTCAGTGGAGCTTTCGCCGGTATCGACGGACTGCTCCTGATCGTTGCACTAGTCGCAGTGCTGGTCATCCTGGTGTTGGTCTACCGTTCGCCCATCCTGCCGTTCCTGGTGTTGATCACCTCAATGGCCGCACTGTGCGGTGCCATCCTCACCGTGTACTGGCTGGCCAAGGAAGAAATCATCACCTTGAGCGGCCAGACGCAGGGCATTCTCTCCATCATCGTGATCGGCGCGGCCACTGACTACGGACTGCTCTACACCGCACGATTCCGCGAAGCACTCCACCAGACCGAATCCCGTTGGCACGCCACCCGTGTCGCCTGGAAGGGTACGTTCCCGGCGGTCATGGCCTCTGGCACCACGGTGATCGCGGGCCTCTTGTGCTTGTTGCTCTCGGCTCTTGAATCCAACCGTTCCCTGGGCCCGGTGACCGCGATCGGCGTCGTCTTCGCCATTCTCGCGGGCCTGACACTCTTGCCCGCCCTGTTGGCGATTTTCGGTCGCGTGGCCATGTGGCCCCGCATTCCCAAGGTCGAGACCGTTCCCGAGGCCCACGAGCAGGCCGACGACCTCGAGCACAAGAAGGGCCTGTGGCCCGCCGTTGCCCGCCTGGTGGACCGCAAGTCCCGCACCGTATGGATCATCTGTGCGATCGGATTGGGTATCGCCGCGGTCGGCGCGTCCCAGCTGGATTCCGGCGGCGTCCCCGAATCCGAGTTCGTGTTGGGCGAGTCCGAGGCCCGCGATGGCTTGGCCATCATCGACCGCCACTTCCCGGGCGGCGCCGGCGATCCCACGTACGTGCTCGCTTCCGAGGAGCACGGTGAGGCGGTCGCGGAGAAGCTTGACGGGGACGACGACGTCGCTTCCGTCGCGTTCAACGCGAAGGACACCCCGAGCGGCACGTTGCCTTATCCCGCACCCCAGCGTGGGCCGCTGGCTAACGCCGAGCCGACTGTGGACAACGGCCAGGTGCTGATCCAGGCCACGTTGACCTACAACACTGACTCCGCTGAGGCTCAGGGTGCCGTGGAACGCTTGCGCGGCGAGCTGGCCGAGATCGATCCGAATGTCCTGGTCGGCGGCACCACTGCGGTCCAACTCGACACTATTTCCGCAGCAGAACGCGACCGTACGCTGATCATCCCCATCATTCTGGTGGTCATCTTGATCATCTTGATCGTGTTGCTGCGCAGCATCCTGATGCCGGTGCTGCTGGTTGCCACCACCGTGCTGTCGTTCCTGTCCGCACTGGGTGTTGCCTGGGCCGTGTTCGAGATCTTCGACATCAATCAGGCAGACCCCACGGTCCCGCTGTTCAGCTTCGTGTTCCTGGTGGCCTTGGGTATCGACTACAACATCTTCTTGATGAGCCGAGTTCGAGAAGAAGTGGTGCAGATCGGCCACCGCAAGGGTGTGCTGGTGGGCTTGGTGACCACAGGTGGTGTGATCACTGCAGCGGGTGTGGTGCTCGCGGCAACGTTCGCCGCACTGGCCGTGCTGCCCATCCTGTTTCTGGTGCAGTTGGCCATTATCGTGGCGATCGGTGTGCTGATGGACACCATCATCGTGCGCTCCCTGTTGGTCCCCGCACTGGCTCTGGACATCGGTCCTAAGTCCTGGTGGCCATCGGGAGCGGGTTCGCCCGGCAAGCACCGTAAAGTCGAGGCTTCTACGCTCGGGTAATTTCTGCCCGTAGCTCGCCATGATTAGACTGCACCTCATGCCCCAGAAGCTCGTAGTCGTTGCGTTTGCCGTGTCTCCCGAGGAGGGGTCCACCGAAGCGGTGCTGGACCTGATCCAGCGTTCCGGTGGTGAGGTCCAGTCGCACAATTGGGTGCGAGTGACCGAGTCCGCTTCGGATGACCAGGCCACGGACGTGGAGGGCTACAACGCTCTCACCGTCCACGCGGAAGCTCCTTCGGTGGAGCAGCTGCGTGAGGCACTGCAGCCGAATCGACGGGAGCAGGTCCTGCCCGGTATCGATCTGAACGTGATCGACGCCCGCTGGTTCGACAACTCCAGGCGCAAGTTGCTGGTCACTGACGTGGATTCAACGCTCATCCGCCAAGAGGTCATCGAGATGCTGGCCGCGCACGTGGGTCTCGAGGCAGAGGTTGCCGCGGTAACCGAACGAGCAATGCGCGGTGAGATCGATTTCGAGCAGTCATTGCGTGAGCGCGTAGCTGTTCTGAAGGGGTTGCCGGTCTCGGTCATCGATGAGGTTTCGTCTGCCGTACGGCTGTCCCATGGCGCCACGGTCCTGGTGAAGACCATGCTGGGTTCCGGGCACGCTGTGGCCGCGGTATCCGGTGGATTCATCCAGATCTTGGACCCGTTGGCCGAGAAGCTGAGTCTGACACGAGCCGCGGCCAATACCCTGGACGTCGAGGATGGCAAACTGACCGGCCGGGTGACCGGCGCCGTCGTCGACCGTGAAGCCAAGGCTCGTTTGCTGCGCGAGTGGGCGGAAGAACTCGACGTCGCCCCGGAAGATGTCATTGCCGTGGGCGACGGCGCCAACGACATCGATATGTGCCAAGCGGCCGGGCTGTCGGTGGCCTATCGCGCGAAACCGGCCCTGCGCGACGTCGCCGATACGCAGCTGAGCATCCCCAACCTGGATGCCCTGCGTTTCTTCGTGGATCTGTGACCGCAAGTGCCCGTGTCCACGGTGTGCCCGCCTGCCGGTGACCGCCGGCTCACGTTAGAGTTGCGACCATGAGTGCTGTGCTGGAATTGGTGGACGTCAGTGTTGTCCGCGGTGAAAAGACCCTGTTGGATTCGGTGGACTGGACCGTTCAGGACGG
>JAFAAV010000139.1 GCA_023426375.1 Actinomycetes bacterium
TAATGCGCTACCGATCCGGAAACGCACCGGGGGTCTAGGGGCTCTCCGGAAGATCTTGATCCGAGAGGACCACCACTATGAGCAACACACTCGTTGCCGCGGACCCGCGAAAAGAGGCGAGGACCGCTGCCTGGGTTGCTGGCATCGCCTGCACCGCACTGATTTTCGACGGCTTTGACCTCACCATCTACGGAACCGTTCTCACCACGCTGATGGCGGATCCCTCCCAGATCGGCGCGCTGGATGCAGCCACTGCCGGCACCTTGGGTTCCTACGCGCTGATCGGCGTGCTCATCGGCGCCCTGATCTGTGGCTCCATCGGCGACTACGTGGGTCGTCGCCGCATCATCCTGGTGGGCGTTGCCTGGTTCTCCATCGGCATGTTCGTCACCGCGCTCTCCACTTCCATCTTCGCCTTCGGCGCGCTGCGTCTGATCACGGGTATCGGCCTGGGCGCGATCCTCGCCACTGCCGGTGCCACCATTGCGGAGTTCGCTCCTGCCGGGCGTCGTAACTTCTACAACGCCATCGTGTACTCGGGTATCCCCGCTGGCGGTGTGCTCGCTGCTCTGCTGGGCATGATCCTTCTTGAGCCCCTGGGCTGGCGCGGCCTGTTCATGATCGGCGCGACTCCCATCCTGTTCCTGCTGCCCATTGCGTTCTTCAAGCTTCCCGAGTCTCCGCGTTGGCTGCTGTCCCGCGGTCGTCGTGAAGAGGCTGAGGCCGTGTCCGCCAAGACCGGCACGCCCTTGCTGGAGGAAGTCGTCGTCCAGAAGGCCGGCGCTACCCCTGCCAAGACCGGTTTCGCAGCAGTGTTCTCTCCCCAGTTCCGCCTGGGCGCCATCCTGCTGGGCTTCATGTCCTTCTCCGGTCTGCTGCTGACCTACGGTCTGAACACCTGGCTCCCCAAGATCATGGAGAGCTACGGCTACGGCAAGACCTACTCGCTCGCGTTCCTGCTGGTGCTCAACTCCGGCGCTGTGATCGGTGGTGTGGTGGCCTCCAAGCTGGCCGACCGCCGCGGCCCGCAGTTCATCGTGGCTACGACGTTCGTGATCGCGGCCATCACCCTGGTGCTGATGACCTTCCAGTTCCCGCTGCCGGTGCTGTTCATGTTCATCGGTATCGCCGGTGTGGGCACCCTGGGTACTCAGGTGCTGATCTACGGCTTCACCTCCAACTACTTCACCACCAACGCTCGTGCCGCAGGTGTGGCATGGTGCTCCGGCTTCGGTCGACTGGGCGGCATCTTCGGACCGCTCATCGGCGGCTGGTTGGTAGCAGCCGGCCTGGGTGGCGCCACCGCGTTCTACATCTTCGGTGGTGTGGCACTGTTCGGTGCACTCGTGACCGTGTTGGTTCCCCGCCAGAAGGCCGTGGAAGCAGCCAAGGAAAAGGCAGAGGAAATCCTGGAGTCCACCGACCACCAGGACACCAACACTCCCTCGACCGTCCTGAACTAACTTTCCGGGAACGACAGTCGGCCGGCGCACTAGCGAGCTGATCACCGACTGCCTCGGGAAACTCAAGAAACACCAAGGGTGCCGTTGCTCATTGCGAGCAGCGGCACCCTTCTTGTGCGTGCTTGCCCTACCCCGCGCCACCTGACGCGCCGCTGGAACCCCAGTGCGCACCTGAGGGGCCGTTGGAACCTTTCTGGCCCCACCAAAGGGTTCTAAGAAAACCTGGCGCGTGCTCGACGGCGTTTACGTCACCTCACACGCGCGGCCTCACCTCGCCAACGCCGTTCGGGAAGCACGGGTCGACACGTCTGGTGCGCCGTTAGAACCACCGCAGGCACCTGAGGGGCCGTTGGAACCTCTCTAGCCCCGCGGAAGGGTCCTTACAAAACCTCAGGCGGGTTCGACGGCGCTCCCGGAACCTCACATGCGCGGCCTTCCCTCACCGACGCCGCTTGCTGCCCCTTTGCCGCTACTCCGCCAATTGCTGCACAGACTTCGTTCCGCTAACGACGTCGCTCGGCTCGTTCCCTTTTCGCCTCACCGTGCGGAGGGGACTCCACAGATGCCCCGTCGGCAACGTTCGGGGGCAAAAGAGGCTTGGTCTGGGGATTAAGCGACCGAGCGGCGTCGAAAATTTCTAGGGTCCGTTTCATGCGAACTCTCGAAGCCATGGACCTGGGACCGAAACTCACGGTGCTGAGCGCCCGCGACTGGGAACGACGGCCGAGGGACCTTAGGCGCAGGCCGTACATGCAGCAACTGGCCAGGGGAGCGTGGGTGCGAAGTGCGGAACCACTGAGCGTTCAGCAACGATCGGTTCTGCTGCGGGACCATTTAGAACGGCACGACGGACAGCTGGCCATCACGGGACTCACTGCGCTCGACTTGTTGAACCTGCCTGCCAATCAGGTCTACGGCTGGGAAGAACGCCTCTTGGGCCACGCCGCAGCACCGAGATCCCGGGAGTACCTGGTTCGATCGCACACCCCACACCTGGCATGGAGTGGCACGCGGTTGGCATCGAGTCAGAAACTGACGAGGGTCTCCAAATCGCTGGGGCTGCCTGTAATCGTCGGTCCGTGGGACTGTCCGTTGACCCACCCGCTGGAGGCACTCGTGGTGGCGGCTGCGGTGCTTCCGTTGTGGCGGATCACTGCATGTTTGGACGCACTCATATCGCAGCGAATCACTGCGGAAGGTCGCACGGTGCTGGAGCAACTGACTATGAACGAAGTGGTTGTACTCCTGGATCGGCTTCAACCCCGTGCGCAAAGCGTGGTGCGTGTTCGGCAAGCGTTGGCGTTAGCTCAGGGACCCACCATCTCGGCCATGGAAACTCTGCTCCGACTGGTAGTTCTGACATGCGGACTGCCGCCCATGGAAACGAACCACCCGGTACTGATGGACGGCAAGTACGTGTACCCGGATCTCGCGTGGCCTGCGGAAATGGTAGCCCTCGAATACAACGGGAGACCTCACTGGGAGGACGGCAGGGTCTACGGAGACGAAAATTACCGGATCCAACGTCTGCGCGATCACGGGTGGCAGGTCCGCGTGGTGGTGCTCGACGACCTCAGAGACCCCAAACGACGCAGGGAACTGCTGCAGTGGCTGTTCCACCACCTGGATTCCGCACGCGCCAAGCGTCAACAGAGCCAGCAGCAACACGTGAGGGGCCGTTAGAACCCTTCAGCCAGTGCAAAAAGGTTCTAACGGCCCCTCAAATGTGTTCCAGGGTTCTAACGGCGCCTGAGACGCAGCGGGTCTACTCCGGCGTATCCACCTTGGTGGGGTTGAGCACGCGGGAGAGGAACGATTGGGTGCGTTCGTGTTTGGGGGAGCCGATGACCTCGCGGGCGGGGCCTTCTTCGACCACCACGCCGCCGTCCATGAAGACCACGCGGTCGGCGACGTCGCGGGCGAACGACATCTCGTGGGTCACCACGAGCATGGTCATGCCCTCGTCGGCCAGTTTGCGCATGATGGCGAGCACATCACCCACGGTCTCGGGATCCAGCGCGGAGGTGGGCTCGTCGAAGAGCATCAGGTCAGGGTTCATGGACAGCGCACGCGCGATGGCCACGCGCTGCTGCTGACCGCCGGAGAGCTGACCAGGGCGCTGCTGGGCCTTCTCGGAGAGCCCCACGCGTTCCAGGTTGGTAAGCGCCACCTGTTCGGCCTCGGACTTGGAGCGCTTGAGCACCTTGATCTGCGAGACCGTGCAGTTCTCCAGGACGGTCAGGTGCGGGAACAGGTTGAACTGCTGGAACACCATGCCCACGTTGCGGCGCATGGCGTCCACGTCGATGTCGGGGTCGGTCACGTCAAAACCGCTGACCATGATGTTCCCGGACTGCGGTTCCTCCAGCAGATTGAGGCAGCGCAGCAGCGTGGACTTACCGGAACCGGAAGGACCGATCAGGCACACCACTTCACCGGCGTTCACGGTCAGATTGATTCCGCGCAGTACCTCGAGGTCGCCGTAGGCCTTGTTGAGCCCGCGCACGGACACGGCAGGCGTCTCGGATGATGCGGATGCCTGAGTGTTTTCGGTTGCAGATGTGGACACCGTGGCTCCTAGGAGGACTTCTTGACGCGGTCGGTCTTGGTTTCAAAGCGGCGGGACAGGATGCCCAGCGGCACGGTGATGATCAGGTAGCAGATACCTGCCGCGACCAGCGGGGTCAGACCCGCACCGGCGCCGGAGATGCCTTCGCGGCCGAACTTGGTGAGCTCGTACTGTGCCAGTCCCATACCCAGCAGGTAGACCAGGGAAGAGTCCTTGGTCAGCAGAATGACCTCGTTGGTCAGCGGCGGCAGCACGATGCGCAGGGCCTGCGGAATCACGATGGTCACCATGGCTCGGGTGTGGGACATACCCAGGGAACGGGCGGCCTCGTACTGGCCCTTGGGCACTGCCTGCAGACCGGCGCGCAGGGACTCGGCGATGTATGCCGCAGCCACCACACCCAGCGCGATCATCACGGTCACGTAGTGGTTAAACCGGAAACCGAACGCCAGCGGGATGCCGTAGCCCAGGGCCAAGAACACCAGCAGCGCGGGCACGCCGCGGAAGAACTCGATGTACAGCGTGGCGATCCACCGGTACGGAGCCACGGAGGAGAGCTTCATGAGCGCCAGGATCACGCCCAGCGTCAGGCCCACGACAAAGCCCAGGGCTGTGTAGATCAGCGTGTTCTTGAGGGCGATGGTGATGATTCCGGGGAACTGATCCGCGATCACCGCAGGGTTGAACACTCGTTCGTACAGAACTTGCCAGTCCGCGAGTACGACCAGGGCGATCAACACCAGTACCAACACGGCGTACTGGATGCCCCTCGACAGCTTGGCGCGCTGTCGGGTGGTCATGGCCATCAGTTTTCTCCCTCAGTCATCACAAAAGTCATCACAAAATTCTCGATCCATGGTCTCGCACTGTGCTGACAATGGACGTGCCGGGCGAGAGACCCGCCCGGCACCCCTTGCCGATCACATCAGAACTGGTTCTGGACTCGGCCTGGAAACTGGATCAGAGACCGATCCATTCTTCGCGCATCTTGTCCATGGTGCCGTCCTCGTTGAGGCGGTCCAGGGTCTTGTTCACGGAGTCGAGCAGTTCGGTGTTGCCCTTCTTCACGGCCACACCCAGGTTTTCACCGGTGTCAACGGTCTCGACGATTTCCAGGTCTTCGTTCTCGTTGGCACGATTGCCCAGCGTGGAGATGTTACCGGACACGGCCTTCACACCACCGGTCTCCAGGGACTGGAACATGAGCTCCACGTCCTCGAACTGCTGGATGGTCGCGCCCTTTTCCTCGGCGTACTTCTCACCGGAGGTTGCCTGCTGGGCTCCCACGGAAGCGTCACCGATGGAATCGAAGCTGGTGATACCGGAATCCTTGGTGGTCAACAGGCCGATTTCGTCGTTGAAGTACGGCTTGGAGAAGTCCATGGAGGCTTTGCGCTCGTCGGTGATGCCCATGCCGGAGATCACCATTTCGCACTGGTTGGTGTCCAGGGCGGCGCCGGATTCCAGGGTCTCGAAGTTGGCCTGGATGAATTCTTTCTCCTTGCCGAGGTCCTTGGCGATCTCATCGGCCAAGGCCATGTCGAAGCCCACGACCTCGCCGTCGCGCTCGAATTCGAACGGGGGGTAGGGCGAGTTGGCGCACACGGTGATCGTGCCGCCCTCGCCGCCCGCCTCGGAACCGGAATCGGATGTGGATTCGCAGCCGGTCAGGATCAGACCGGTTGCGGACAGCACAGCCAGTGCGGGCATTACACGGCGAAGCTTGGACATGGGATCTCCCTCGAAAAACAATAACGCTATCTAGTTTGTGGAAAACCTTACTACGCCGTTATTTCTTGTGACCCCAATCCGGGTGGAATCACGCGAGGGAATCAGGCGCGCGTAGCGGGCAGCGCTTCGAGCATGGGACGCAGTTTCGCCCAGGTTTCGGCGAGTTCGGCCTGGGGATCGGATTCCGCGACGATTCCGCAGCCGGCGCTCACACGAGCTCGTTGGGCATCAGTCTGGACTGCACCGCGCAGTGCGATGCCCCATTCACCGTTGCCGGAGGCGTCCAGCCAGCCCACGGGCCCGGCGTAGAGACCGCGATCCATGCGTTCCAGATCCTCGATGACTCCGCCGGCGACCTCGGTGGGGGTTCCGCAGACGGCCGCGGTCGGGTGCACGGCCTCGGCCAGTTCCAGCGGGGAAGGCAGGGTACCGTCCACGCCGGTGCGCAGCTGCGCGCGCACGTCGGAGGCCAGATGCCACACGTTGGGCAGCGCCAGAATGAACGGTTCCTCCTCGCCGTGGACGGTTTCCGCGTACGGGGACAGCCCCGCCAGGAGGGAATCCACGGCGAACTTGTGTTCGCGCTGTTGCTTGTCGGAGCCGCCCAGCGTCACGCCCGCGAAGTCCTCGGGGTTGGCGCCGTCCGGAAGATCGTGCCGGTCCAGTGTTCCGGCGAGCACGCGAGCTGACGCGGTGCCCTGTTTCACGCGGATCAGCATCTCGGGCGTCGCTCCCAACAGCCGCCCGGCGTCCACGTCTTCGGAGCCGCCCAGTCGCACGCAGTACGTCCAGCACGAGTCGTACCGGTCACTGAGCCGGGCGAGCACCGCACTGAGATCGATGGTGCGCCCCACATCCACCAGCACGTCGCGCGCGAGCACCAGTTTCTCCAGGTCACCGGCCTGAATCATGTCCACACCGTCCGCCACGGCGGCCATCCACCGCTTCTCGTCCAGGGCCCCAGGTGTCGCGGTGGGGTACGACGACGCCGCTCCGGGGGTTTCCGTCGCATCGTGGGTTTCAAGCGCGGCGGGGGACTCGAGCACGAGAGCCCGCCAAGCGGCGTCGACGTCGGACACCGTGAGCGCGTCGGAACCGGGACGGATCAGGGTGACCCACGCGCCGAGTTCGTCGGAACCAATCACGAGTTCCGGGACCACGAGCCCGGAATCGGCGGTCGATGACGGTGAGAACGCGAACGCGCCGAACGCGAGCAGACCGGTGCCGGGACGGTTGACGCGATCGTCCACCGTGGCGGCGTCGCGCACCGCGTCCCACCAGACACGGGCGGACGTGAATCGGGTGCCACCGCGCACACGGAACTCGGCGGTACGCCCCAGACCGACCAGACCCTGACCGCGCAGGATCCACGTCGCAGGATCTCGGCTGCCCAGCAGACGGCGGACGTCCGGGTGGGTGGCGAAGTGGGCGGCGGCCCGCACGTCGGAGGCGGGCACCGTGAGAACACTCATGCTGGGTGGGGGCGTATCGATGGTCATTGTCCTCAAGCATAGGACGGCCGGGGGCGGAGAAAGCTCACCGGCAATGACACAATGGACGACGGACCGAGCAGTAACGGCTAAGGGCACACGGAGGGCCACGGCAGAGTGAAGGTATTGATCAGCGGGGGAGGACCCGCCGGAGCCACCGCAGCCTACTGGTTGGCCAGCCAGGGAATCTCCGTCACGGTGCTGGAGAAGACCAGCTATCCGCGCGAGAAGGTGTGCGGTGACGGACTGACCCCGCGCGCCGTGAAGCAGATGCAGCTCATGGGCCTGCCCCACGACAGCGAGCACGGGTACAAGCGCAACCAAGGGCTGCGACTGGTAGCCGACGGTCGCACCGTGGAATTCCCGTGGCCCGAACTCACCGACTTCCCCTCGTACGGACTGGTGCGCACGCGCGCCGGATTCGACGAGGACCTCATTCGCCACGCTCAACTCGCCGGAGCCACCGTGATCGAGCACCGTTCCGTGCAGGACGTGTTGCGCGATGACACCGGGCGGATCATCGGCCTGCGGGCCACCGTGATGGACCCGGCTACCGGCCGCCGCACCCAGGAGACCGAGGATTACCACGCGGATCTCGTGATGGCCGCTGACGGCAACTCGACCCGGACCGCCATGGCCGCTGGGCTGCACCGTCGCAAGGACCGCCCCATGGGCGTGGCCGTGCGCACTTACTACCGCTCCCCGCGCTCCGAGCTGGACTGGATGGAGGGCTGGCTCGAACTCGTGGACGGCACGGACCCCAAGCGCTCGCTGCTACCCGGTTACGGCTGGGTGTTCGGCGTGGGGGACGGCACCGCCAACGTGGGCCTCGGCATCCTGGACACCTCGCCCGCCTTCGGGAAACTCGACTACCGTGCGGTGCTGCGCGACTGGGCCGCGTCCATGCCCGCGGAGTGGACCTTCGACCCCGAGCACCAAGAAGGCCGTGTGGGTTCGGCCGCCCTGCCCATGGCCGCCAACCGCACGCCGCACTACATCCCCGGCCTCATGTTGCTCGGTGATTCCGCCGGGCTGGTGTCCCCGTTCAACGGCGAGGGCATCTCCAACGCCATGGAATCCGCGCTGTTCGCGGCCTCCTGCGTGGTCGACGCCGCAGGGGCCCACGGCCCGCAGCAGCGGGAGAACGCGCTGGCCCGGTACCCACAGCTCGTGCACAACGAGTGGGGTGCGCACTTCGTACAGGGACGCGCGCTCGCCGAGCTCATCGGCCACCCCGCGCTCCTGAGCGTGGGGGTGCGAGCCGGTATGCGCATGCCCCAGCTGATGCGATTCGCGGTGCAGATCATGACCGAGCTCTCCGATCGCCCCGCCCGGACCATGACCGACCGTGCCGTAGCGCTCATCGATGCGCTCACACCCGCCCGCTGAATTGTCGATAGAGTGGTACACCGTGACTGAAACCAGCCGACTGAATGGTTCCATGCGTTTACCCGCGGGATTCGAGCTCATCGCCCAGGACGACCGCCTGGGTCCGCTCGTCGTGGAATCACTCGCGCAGATCGAGGCACGGCTGGAAGAAGCACTGCGTTCCACGGACCAGTTGGCGGACGTGACCGCGCGGCACCTGTTGCAGGCCGGCGGCAAGCGTGTCCGCCCGCTGCTCACCTTGCTGGCTGCTGAAGCGGCAGGCCAGGTGAACGAGAGCGTGATCGAAGCCGCCGCAGTGGTGGAAATGACGCACTTGGCCACGCTTTACCATGACGACGTGATGGATTCCGCCCCGCTACGCCGCGGTGTTGAAACCGCGCAGACCGTGTGGGGCAATTCGGTGGCGATCCTCACCGGTGACCTCATCTTCGCCCGTGCCTCCGCCATGGTCTCGGAGCTGGGTCAGGAGCCGTTGCTGATCCAGGCCAAGACCTTTGAACGCCTGGTCGTGGGACAGCTTCAGGAAACCACCGGCCCCGCTGAAGGCCAGGACCCCGTGGAGCACTACCTCCATGTGCTGGCCGGTAAGACAGGTTCCCTGATTGCCGCGAGCGGCCAGTTCGGATCGCTGCTGGGCGGAGCGCCCCGGGACGTGATCGACATGCTGGTCGAATACGGCGAGAAGGTGGGCCTGGCCTTCCAACTGGCCGACGACATCATCGATCTCACCGGCCACGACGACATTTCCGGAAAGACCCCGGGCACCGATCTGCGTGAGGGCGTGGACACGCTACCCGTCCTGCTGCTGCGCCGTGATGCTCAGGGCGAGGACCAGGCCGCGGCCGATTCCGCCCGGGAGGTCCTTGAACTGATCGACGGCGACCTCTCCAGTGATGAGGCGCTGGCCCGAGCCGTGGCCGCCGTGACCGAGCATCCCGTGTCCACCGAAGCCTGGAACACGGCAAATCGCTGGGCGGATGACGCCATCTCCGCGATACAAGCGTTACCGGAGACCGTGGCCAAGGCGGCACTGATCGAATTTGCTCACGCGGTGGTCCACCGAGAAGGCTGATACCTCAGTAAGCTGGGGACCATCCAAAAACCGCCCCGCATGACGCTGTAGATCCAGACGGATGCTCGGGCGGGATGTGTTCCCTCTGTGAGGATCATCGAATGTCCACTAAATCTTTGCGTGGTGGCGCTTCCAACGAGGCTTTCTCGGGGCGCACCATGTTCATCTTTGCCGCCATCGGCTCCGCCGTTGGTTTGGGCAATATCTGGCGTTTCCCCTATGTCGCCTATGACAACGGTGGCGGCGCGTTCCTTATCCCTTACCTGGTCGCCCTGCTGACCGCGGGCATCCCTTTGTTGATGCTCGATTACGCAGTGGGTCACCGTTACCGTGGCTCCGCACCGTTGGCCTATCGCCGTCTGCACCCCAAGCTCGAGGTCATCGGTTGGTGGCAGCTGGGCATTTGCGTGGTCATTTCGCTGTACTACGCGATCATCCTGGCGTGGGCCATGCAGTACACGATCTTCTCCTTCACCAAGGCGTGGGGAGATGATCCGGCGGCGTTCTTCATGTCCGATTACATGCAGGTCTCGGACGAGGTCACCATCAGCTTCAACTTCATCTGGCCGGTCTTCATCGCCACGGCCATTGCCTGGTTGGCACTGTTGGTCGTCCTCATGATGGGCGTGCAGAAGGGTATTGGCCGCATCAACGCGATCCTGATCCCCCTGCTCGTGGTCATGTTCCTGATCATGGTGGGCATCGCCCTGACCCTGCCCGGCGCGGGCGGCGGTCTGGACGCCTTGTTCACGCCGTCCTGGGCGGCACTGGGTGATTCGTCCGTGTGGGTCGCGGCGTACGGCCAGATCTTCTTCTCGCTGTCCGTTGGTTTCGGCATCATGATCACCTACGCGGCCTACCTCAAGCCCAAGTCGGATCTGACCGGTTCGGCGCTGGTCGTCGGTTTCGCGAACTCGAGCTTCGAGATTCTCGCGGGTATCGGTGTGTTCGCCGCCCTGGGCTTCATGGCCGCAGCTGCCGGCACCGGTGTGGACGAGGTCGCGACCTCCGGCATCGGTCTGGCGTTCATCGCGTTCCCGACCATCATTTCGGAGGCACCGTTCGGCGTGCTGATCGGTGTGCTGTTCTTCGGTGCTTTGGCCTTCGCTGGCTTCACCTCCATGATCTCGATCGTGGAAGTGATCGTGGCCGGTTTCCGCGACAAGCTGGGCCTGAGCCGCCGCACTGCCGTGGCCGTGGTGGTCATCCCGCTGGCCGCTGTCTCACTGCTGTTCTTCCCCACGACCACGGGTCTGAACCTGTTGGACGTCACGGACGCGTTCGTCAACAACTTCGGCATTGTGGCCGCGGCACTGATTTCGGTGCTGTTGCTGACCGCCGGGTTCTCGGCGCTGCCCACCCTGCGCGATCACCTCAATTCGGTGTCCTCGTTCAAGCTGGGCCGCACCTGGATGATCGTGGCCGGTGGCGTGACCCCGGTGGTGCTCGGTTACATGCTGATCGACCAGCTCACGCTCAACCTGGCCGAGGGCTACAACGACATGCCCGCGTGGTTCGTCAACGTGTTCGGCTGGGGTATGGCCGGCAGCCTGGTGGTCATCGCCTACCTGCTGTCCAAACTGCCCTGGTCGCGTCGCACGGCAGCGGCGTTCACCAGCCCCGCACCCAGCGTGGAAGACGCCTACCTGGACCGCGACCTGCTGACCCAGGACAAGGGCTTCACCCACTACCGCGGTACGGCCATGCGCACCCCGGCGCTCGACCAGGACTACTCGCTGCGTGCCATCCAGCACGGCACCGTGGTCCACCAGCGCGCACCGTGGGCTGAGGGCAAGGCAACCGCCGACGACGCCCAGGCGTCCCGTTCCGCGGGTCAGACCACCCGTGACAACCACGAAGGAGGTGCCCGATGAGCACCACCGCAATTGTCATGATGGTCGTTGCCATCGTGTTGGTGTGGGGCGGGCTTGTGCTCTCCATCATCAACATTCGCCGTTCACCGGAAGAAGTCGACGAGCTAGACCCGGATTACCCGGGACAGGCCGGCGAGTTCGGCAACCACAATGAACCGGACCGGGAGGACCGCTCCCGAGTGAGCGAACCGACTCGCTGACCGAGCGCCGTCGGCAATCGGCGAACGCATGACGAAGGCCGGGACCAGCCCGGATTCCGCAAGGAATCCCGGTAGGTTCCGGCCTTCGCCGTATCAGGAGGGGAATCGCGGTTAAGCCGCGTCTCGCTCGCGTCGTAGCCTGCGTGCGCGAGGTGCGCGAACGGCGTCGAGAATCATGAGGAGCACGGCGCACCACACAATGCCGAACCCGATCCACCGCTCCAGCGGCATGGACTCGTCGAGCACGGTGAGCGCCAGGATGAACTGCCCTATGGGCGCCACGTATTGGATCATGCCCACGGTGCTCAGGGGCAATCGGGCGGCGGCGGATCCGAAGAGCAGCAGGGGCACCGCCGTGATGATGCCGGAGGAAGCGAGCAACCAGAAATGCCCTGCGCCCTCGGAGAACAGCGTGACCTGGCCCTCGGAATTCAGGAAGAACACGGCAGCAAGCGCCAGCGGAGCGATGGCTGCAGTCTCACCGGTGAGCGTCACGAGCGCCGGATAGCGGCCACCGATCGTGGACTTGACCAGTCCGTAGAAACCGAACGAGAAGGCCAGCGCCAGGGACAACCACGGCACGGAACCGTAGAACACGGACATGACCAGCACGGCCAGGAATCCCACGATGATGGCGGCCCACTGCAAGGGACGTAGCTTTTCGCGCAGCACGATCACGCCCAGCAGAACGGCCACGATGGGGTTGATGAAGTACCCCAGGGAGGCCTCCAGCGTGTGGCCGGTGGTCGTGGCCACAACGTACAACAGCCAGTTCGTGGCGATCAGCACGCCCGCAATCACCAGGGCGATGACCGCCTTGCCATCCCGGAAGAGCTTGATCAGCGTGCCCAGCGATCGCGTGAGAGCCAGCAGAATCAGGCAGAAGAGCACCGAGAACAGCACGCGCATCGCCACGATCTCGTACGCGGTGGCGGGCAACAGCAGCACGAAGTACAGGGGAAGCAAACCCCACAGGCCGTAGGCCCCGAAACCGTACAAAAAACCGGCCCGGGTCCTTTTTTTACGATCAGGTCCCGAGCCGGTCTCAACGTTATAAGTCACCGTCCGATCCTAACGGCGGACGGCCACTCGATCACACACCGAAGAAGCGGCTGAAGAAGCCCTTCTTCTTTTCGCCCTTCTTCTCCAACTGTTCGTTGGTCTCCACCTCTTCGCCGTCGACCACGGCGGGAGCGGAGATGTCCTCGGCCGCATCCGGGCCGGCCACGGTCTCGCCGCGGCGTGCAGCGGCGGGTTCGCGCTCTTCACGGACCTCGGTCACCGGGCGCTCATCGCGGTCGGCCACGACTGCCTCATCCTCGCGGGAAACACCCGGCTGGGAGGCAGCCAGATCCGGTTCGGGGATGCGCGCCATGGTGGTGGTGTTCGGCTGCGGTGAGGCCTCGGGTCCGGCAGTGGGCTCGGACGTGCCCTCCGGATCCGGTAGCACGGTGGTCTGCACACGACCCGGCACGGCCGGTTCCTGAGTGGGTTCCTGGTCGAACGGGCGATCGCCGTCGCGCACCTCGCTCGCGGGAACCGCCACGTCGTCCTCGGGCTGCTCCGGCTCGGGAGCCGAAATGTCCTCGACGGACAGCTCCTGGGGCAGGGGCTCTTCCTCGGTCGCCGACGCCGCCTTGGCGGCCTCGCGCTCGCGGCGTTCGTTCTCCGCGGCTTCACGTTCCTCTTGGGTCTTCTTCTCGGCCTCGGCACGCTGAAGCTTACCCAGCTGGACGGCCAACTTCATGGCGACCTGGCGGTCCTCGCGCAGTGCCTCGCGATGGGTTTCGGCCTGGCGTTCGAGCTCTTCCAGTTCCTTCTCGCCCACCGAGGGCTCTGCCGGCTCCACGCCGGTGATCTGGTGGTCGTCGAACCAGAAGCGCTGAGCGCCGTCGTGAACGGTGACCACGCAGGTGGCGTCCGTGTCCCACTCGACGTGAGCACCGCGCAGGGCGGCGTAGCTGTTCACGGCCAGGTTGTGGTCCACTGCGGTATCGGTGGTCAGGGACTCGCCGATCACCTGCATCATGCGCTGCTCGGTCAGGCGCGGCAGCTCGAAGGCATCGCCGTCGAGCAGCAACCACGCGGTGATGTTGCCGCCGGCACGGGCGGGGTAGTGCGCGTACAGGCCGGTAACCGCCTTGGACGCGAGCGTGAGACGACGTGCCAGACCATCCTGGATGGGCTGTTCGTCAGTGGTCAGCTCGTCGATTTCCAACCGCTGGCCGGCCTCCTTGGCCTGCACGGCCGCGGAGACGACCTCAGGGTTGAAGTGGCCCAGCTCCTGCCAGGACCAGATCCAGCTGCCGCGTGAAGCGGACTCGGTGCCCAGCAGGTACGGGGTGAGCGTGACCGGCGGGGTGGTTTGCAGGGTGAACGACGGCGCGGAAAAATCCACGTCCCAATCCGCACCCTGAGACAGTTCCGCCAGCACTGCCTGGTATTCGGTGGAGATGAAAATAGAAGCGTCGATCAGCTCCTGCAAGGTTTTTGTCATAGCACCCAGGCTAACAACTGGGGCGGCCCCTCTGTGCAGCTCATGTCGGTTTTGGCCGCGTCTGGCAGAAACATCCCAGGCAGCAGCGGCCGCCGTCCCGTTCGATAGGCTTGTTCGCAGAGGACGCGCGGGGGCATCCCGCTCTACCAATGGGCGCCGGGTTGCCGGGCCGAAGGGACAGATACTCACCATGACCTCAACTCCGCACGCTGAACAGGACCCGGGTACACGCAGCGAACGAGAACTGGTGGCGGAGATCGGTCGCTGGGTGCTGTCCGTGCTGCGGACCGAACCCGGGTGGGACTCCATGCGCGTCGATTTCAAGCCCCAGGGGGACCGCGTGTACTTGCGGGTCGCGGAGAACCGGGACGGCACGGCCATCCCCGGAGCCGCTGGACCCATCAAACAGGGCAGCCCCGTACTGGACTCACTCGACGAGCTGCAGCGCAGTTGCTACCTCACGGGCCGCGGCACTTGGTTCTCGGTGAGTGTCACCATCTCGGCGAAGGACTGGCCCGAACCGAACTATCGATTCGCCGCGCGCTACAACTACCAGGACCTGCCCCCCAAGTTCTCCACCGAGGATCACTACGGCGCTCAGGACATTGCGGCGCACCTCGCTACTTTTCCCCGCACAGCCGCTCGCACCCCGGAGTGGGCGATCGGTATCGCCGGTGAGCAGGGCATCGATCTCGAGTTCGTGGATCCCACGGACGATCAGAGCGCCCAGGCCGACGACGCCCACCCCAGGTTGCGCACGGCCATCGCCCAGTACGTGGCGAACCCCGTGGATCAGGCCATGGCCAATGTCCTGCGCGAAGCCATGACGGGCGTGGTGCTTCTGGACATCACTGGCTCGGATCTGGTGCCCGGTGAGGATGGGCAGCCGGTGGGGCCGGAATCGAACATTCGCGTCCAGGCACTGGGGCAGCAGGACGGCACTCGTGCGTTGGCGGTGTACACGACCACCGACGAAGCACGCACGGTGTTCCAGGAGAACAACAAGGACTCCGAGAAAACCGAACCGGTGCTGTTCCGGCAGCAGTCCGCGGCGGTGCTGAACATGGTGGCCACCGACCCCCAGTACGACGAGCTGGTGTACGACCCCGGGGGAGAGAACCCCATGCGCATCAAGCGCGAACAGATCGAATGGGTCAACCGCACCCCGCACAACCGACCGGTCAAGGAAGCCCTGCTGGACAACAACATGTCCGGCTTGCTCGCGGCCGTTCTCAACCCCAACGGTCAGCTGTTGTTCGGCACTCGGGACCAGGACGGCAAGTCCATGCCCGTGATGGTGCAACCCCAGGACCCGAACGCGGTCCCGGACACCATCATGGTGTTCACTTCCGCTGCCGAGATCGCAGCCTTGGACACCAGCTTGCAGGTCAGGGCGGCGCCGTCGCGTGAGGTCCTGAAGTTCGTGGCGGAATCGGGTGCCGCTGGAATGTGCGTCAATGCGTTGCCGCCGGTGGCCACCATCCCGACCAAGCAGTTGCGGGAACTCCTCGCACTGGTGGCACAACAGGAGAACCAGCAGCAAGACGAACAGCACTAATGGCCACGCTGCTGTACCGGGTGGGCGCGTGGTGCGCACGGAAAGCTCCGGCGGTCGTGGTCGTGTGGCTCATGATTCTCGCGCTCGCCGGTGCGGCAGCACTCGTATTCGGGAAGGGGACGAGTAGCCAGTACTCGGTGCCGGACGCACCGTACCAGCGCGTCCTGGATCAGATGAACGAGCGCATGCCCGAGGCCACCTTCGGCTCGGGCACCGTGGTGTTCCGCACTGCGGACGGTCAAACGTTCTCCGACGAACAACGCGAGGGGATCACCTCGGCCCTGGACACCGCGATTGAGGACGTCCCGGTCATCTCATCGGCCACGGACCCGTTTGAGGCACAGGCACAATTGGACGGCGCCGCCCAGGAGGTTTCCGAGGGGCAGGAGCAGCTCGAATCGGGTCGTGACGAGCTCGAACGTGGCGAACGCGAGCTGGAGCAACAGCGCGACGAACTGGATCGCGCCTCCCAACAGCTGGATCGTTCTCTGGAACAGCTTCCGGGAAACCCCAGTCGAGAGCAGGCTGCTCAGGCCGATCCTGCACTGAGCGAGCAGATCGAGCGGCTCGAGGGCGGTCAGCGACAGCTCGAAGAGGGAGAAACCCAACTCCGCGACTCCCGTCAGGAACTGGACTCCCGCTCGGAAGAACTCACCACGGCGCAGCGGCAGACGGCACTGTCCGAGGAACAGCGATTCGTCAATGAGGACGGTTCGGTGGCCCGGGGGATTGTGGACTTCGGCAAGAACCCCACGTCTATGAGTGGCGATGAACGCGATCACGTCACCTCCACGATCAGCGGTGGGTTGCCCGCGGGCGTGATGGCGGACTATTCCGTGGAGATCACCCAGGACGTCTCCGGGCTGGTGGGTTCTACAGAAATCATCGGCATCGCGGTGGCTGCCATCGTGTTGTTCATCGTGCTGGGAAGCATCGTCATGGCGGGGCTTCCCGTGCTCAGCGCCGTGATCGGTTGCGGCACCGGTGTGGCCCTCGTGTACGCCTTGTCCTCGGTCGTGGACATGACCGCGACCGACCCGGTTCTGGCACTGATGCTCGGCATGGGTCTGGGTATCGACTACGCCCTGCTCATCACCCACCGCCACCGCACCAACCTGCTGGAAGGCATCCCGCTTCGAGAGTCCATTGCCCGAGCCACCGGCACCGCGGGCACTTCCGTGCTGTTCGCCGGCCTCACCAATGTGATCGCCCTGGCCGCGTTGGCCACCGTGGGGATCCCGTTCCTGGGCACCATGGGCTTGGCCGGTGCGGGCACAGTCATGCTGGTCATTCTCGCGTCGGTCACCGTGACACCTGCGTTGTTGTCGTTGGTGGGGCATCGTGCTGTGACCGCCAAGAAATGGCGCGAGCGCGGGTTCACCGAACACGGCGACAGGGTGACGCACGCACCGGAGGCGGCCGCCGCGGCGTCGGCGGGGGCGCGGCCTGCGCGATCGACCGCGCAGGAACTGGCGGAGCGCATCGAAGCCGAAGTGCGGCGCGGAGCCGAGAGGACCGGTACCGAACCTGGCACCACGGCGCTGGCACGCGCCAACAAGGGGTGGGGTGCGTTCGTTACCAGACATCCGGTCGCGATGATTGCGGTGGCCGTGGTTTTCATGCTGGCGCTGGCACTGCCCGCCATGCAGTTGCGTCTGGGCCTTCCCGACGGCGCCGCGGAACCACCCGGGTCCACTGCCAACACCGCCTATCACGTAGTGTCCGAGAACTTTGGCGAGGGTGCCAACGCGCCCATCGTGACCATGGTGTCGCTACCGGAAGAGAACCCGACCCGCGAGCAGGCCAATGCCGCCGCGGTAGAAGTCTCTGAGTACATCGCCGATATGGATGGTGTAGTGACCGCGGTACCGGCGACCATCAGCGACGACTTCCGGACGGCGATCGTGACCGTGACCCCTGAAACAGGTCCCGCGGACTCGCGCACCGAAGACCTGGTCAAGCATCTGCGGGACCAGCGCGAGCAGATTCAGCAGGCGACCGGCACGGATGTCGGGTTCACCGGCCAGACCGTGGCCAACATCGATATCTCGGACACGCTCAATGCCGCGCTGCCCGTCTACATGGTCATCGTGCTGGTGCTCTGCTTGATCATCATGCTCTTGGTGTTCCGCTCGATCTGGGTGCCCGTGATGGCCACGCTGGGCTTCGTTTTCTCGACGGTAGCGAGTTTCGGCGCCGTGGTCACGGTCTACCAATTGGGCTGGGGCGCGGATTTCTTCGGCGTGCACGACCCCGGCCCCATTCTGGCGTTCCTGCCGATTCTGCTGGTGGGCGTGCTGTTCGGGCTGTCCGTGGACTACCAGATCTTCATCGTGTCCGGGATGCGCGAGGCCTACATGCGCGGTCTGGACGCACACGACGCGGTGCGGGTCGGTTATCAACAGGGCGCCACCGTTGTGACCGCGTGCGGTGTGATCATGGTGTCCGTGTTCGCCGGGTTCATCTTCGCGCACGTGTCCATCGTCAGGCCCATGGGCTTCGCTCTGGCATTCGGCGTGGCCATGGATGCGTTCCTGATCCGCACCACCTTCATCCCCGCCACCATGCAGTTACTGGGCAAACACGCGTGGTGGCTGCCCCGCTGGTTGGACCGGATCCTGCCCAACGTGGACGTGGAAGGGGAAAAGCTCAACGAGCGTCTCGCGGCGGGGACCGAGAAAGGTCCCGTCCCCGCGTGATGCGGGAACGGGACCTTTCTGTCAGCTACTGATCAGCGCGTGAGCGCGGCCGATCAGATGCCGTAGGCGTCGTTGCCGGCGTCGCGAGCAACGGCCTCGCGGACGCGCTTGCCGAGGTCAGCATCGACGTTCTCCCAGTACTGGAAGGCGCGTTCCTGGATGGCCTCGTCCGCCACGTCACCCACATGACCGGCGATGTTCTCAACGGTCTGGGCCTTCTCCTCGTCGCTGAAGACCTCGCGGTACAGGGTGCCGGCCTGGCCGAAGTCGTCGTCCTCGGAGTGCAGGGTGGCGGCCGCGCGGAGCATGTCACCGTCGGACTCCCATCGCAGCTCGTCAGCGGCGTCCTTGCCACCGGCCACCGGGCCACCCGTGGTGTTGGGTGCGTAGACCGGCTGATTGGGGTGCTTGAACGAGTAGCGCATGGGGCCGTCCTGCGCGTAGGAGTTCTGCTCGGAGCGGTACGGGAAGTTCACGGGCAGGTCCGCGAAGTTCGGGCCGATGCGGTGACGGTGGGTGTCCGGGTAGGAGAACACCCGGGTCATCAGCATCTTGTCCGGGGAGATCTCCACACCCGGAACCGTGTTACCCGGGGAGAACGCAGCCTGCTCGATCTGAGCGAAGTAGTTCAACGGGTTCTGGTTCAGGGTGAACTTACCCACCTTAATGCGGGGGTAGTCCTTCTTGGAGACCGTCTTGGTCACGTCGAACGGGTTGAAGCGATAGTTCTTGGCATCCTCGTACGGCATGATCTGGACGTATACGGTCCACGAGGGGAAGTCGCCATTATCAATGGCTTCGTAGAGATCGCGGCGGTGGGCGTCTGCGTCCGCGCCGGCGATTTTCTCGGCCTCATCACCGGTCAAGCATTCGACGCCCTGGTCCGAGACGAAGTGGTACTTAACCCAGAAACGCTCGCCGGCCCCGTTGACCCACTGGAAGGTGTGGGAGCCGTAGCCGTTCATGTGGCGGTAGGACTTGGGGATGCCTCGCGGGCCCATCAGGTAGGTCACCTGGTGTGCGGACTCGGGGGACTGAGTCCAGAAGTCCCACTGCATGGTGTTGTCACGCAGTGCCGAGCCCGGGAGCCGCTTCTGGGAGTGGATGAAGTCCGGGAACTTGATGCCGTCACGAACGAAGAAGACCGGGGTGTTGTTGCCCACGATGTCCAAGTTGCCTTCGGCCGTGTAGAACTTCAGCGAGAATCCGCGTGGATCGCGCCAGGTGTCCGGGGAACCCTGCTCGCCGGCCACCTGTGAGAAACGAGCCAGCATGGGGGTCTTGGTACCCGGCTGGAACACGGCGGCCTTGGTGTACTGGGAGACGTCCTCGGTGATTTCGAGTTCACCGAAAGCACCGGAGCCCTTGGCATGTACCACACGTTCCGGAACGCGCTCGCGGTCGAACGCGGCCAGCTTCTCGACCACGTAGGAGTCATGGAGAACGATGGGCCCGTCAGCGCCGACGGACAGAGAGTGCTCGTCAGAAGCGACCTTCTTACCCAACTGGTCGGTGGTGGCCGAGCCGGTCGGTCGCAGACCGTGCTCGTGGGGAGTGGTGTCAGACATAGTTCCTCCTGGGTGATGGATGAGATCCGACGGGCGTGCGGTCATTTACTACGCGGTGGTTCTGCTCGCCATGTCTTCCTGACATTGCGGGCAGATCCCCCGATACACCACCTCGGCGGACAGCAGCTTCATGCCGTGGTCCTCCGAAGGCGTGAGACACGGGGAGTGTCCTACCGAACATGCGACATCCGCGATCATGCCGCAGTTGATGCAATAAGCGTGGTGGTGGTTGTCACCGGTGCGGGTTTCGTACCGAGCTGGTGAACCGGGCGGTTCGAACTTGGACACCATCCCGATGGCCGTGAGGTCCGTGAGGACCACGTACACGGACTGGACGGAGATGTTCGGCAGGACCTGACGGACCCGCCGCACCGTGTCATCCGCAGTGGCGTGTGGCATGGCCTCCACAGCATCCAGTACCGCGAGACGTTGTTTGGTGACCCTGCGCCCGTTCGAGCGCAGCTGCTCGGCCCACTCCTGCTGTGAGGGGTGGCTTGCGCCTGTCTGCGTGGTCTCCATGGCCACCACGATAACGTTATTTTGAGTGACTCACAATAGAGCAGTGTGGCGCACATCTCGTGAAGTCTTCCAAAAAAAACTTTTCGGTTCTCGCGTCACGTTTTGGGTGTTGGGCTGTCTACATAGTGAATCGCGCGCGGGCTGCGTGTGATTCCGGACGATCCTTTCGCTCGCGGGTCGACGTACCGCGGCAGTTTGAGCAGATGGACCGGGGAGGGCCCTGCACAGCGGTGGGCTAGAGCGACCAACTTCCGAGCGGGCTGCTCGGGATGGGGGAGAGACGGGTGACATAGGAGACGGGGGTGCGGACCAGGGGAGACACCGCACCCCCGGCCCACCTCTGTAAACGTTTGGTACCGATTTCGTCACAGTCGGTATCTCGAACCACGTAGTGCCGCTCTGCTGACACAATGGATGGACCCGTCAGCATCCTTAAGGCGCCATGGAAGATGTCCAACGTCCCGCCCCGTGGGACGGCCAGCAGAACCCGACACCAGCGGCCAATGATGAGCCGCTGCTCGATGCTGTCCGAAACGGGGACAATCAGGCCTTTGGGGAGCTGTATGCGCGTCACCGGGGTGCCGTTTTCGCGGTGGCACGATTGCACACCAACAGCCACGCGGAGGCCGAGGACATCACCTCGGAAGCCTTCACCCGTGTCCTCGCACTCCTGAAATCCGGCGGTGGTCCGCGACAGTTCTTGCGCGCGTACTTGATCACCGCCGTATCACGTCTGGCCGCCGATCGTGCCAACGACCTCAGCCGCACCCAGCCGCAGGAGCCCCAGGAGCAGGGCAAACTGGACCGGATCCAACTCTTCGACGACACCGTGGTGCGTCAGGTTGACGCCGCCGTGGTCGCCAGGGCCTTCGCTTCCCTTCCCGAGCGTTGGCAAGAGGTGCTCTGGTACCTGGAGGTCGAGGGGTACCGGCCGCGACAGGTGGCCTCCGTCGTGGGGATCCAGCCCAATGCCGTTTCCGCCCTGGGTAAGCGTGCCCGCGACGGGCTACGGACCGCTTACATGCAGCAGCACGTCTCGGCCCAGGCGCTCGAGGAGTGCGGCAAGTACTCATCCCAGCTGGGCGCGTTCGTGCGTGGCACACTCACGCCGTCCAAGATGAAGCTCATGCAGGATCACCTCGATTCCTGCGAGCGCTGCACCGCGGAATACCTCCAGCTTCAGGACCTGGGTGTGGGCTTGCGCGGTTGGATCCTCCCCATCCTTGCGGGTCTGCCGCTCTGGGGGGACGCTTCGGAACGATTGCTCGCCGCGCTTGGTACGGCGGGTGCCGGCGGTGCCGCTGGCATCGCGGGCACCATCTCCGGTACGACGACGCCGCTCGGGGTCGGTGCCGAAAGCGGGTCCGTCCCCGCGGCGGCCGCTCCTGCGGCGTCGGCGCCCGTCGCGACGACGGCGGCCACGTCTGCGGCAGGCGGGGTCCTCACCGGATCGGCAACTAAGGTCATCATCGCTGCGGCGGGTGTTGCGGTCGCGGGGGCGGGTGCCGCGGGTATTGTGGCCGCCATTCAGCAGGACTCTTCCGAGGTGGAGAACACCAGGCAGGCGCAGCCTGCCACCGAGGACCCTGTCGATTCAGAAAGTATGGGTTCGTCGTCCCAGGATTCAGCTGGCGATGATGCCGGTAACCGTTCTTCCTCGGGGGACAATGCCGATTCCGGCATTGACGGAGCGGAGTCAGCCGACGGCAACGCAGGTGAGCAACCCAGGGGGCAAGGTGACAGTGACCCCGAGGGCGGTACATCAGGTTTTGCTGGCGCCCCGCTGGGAGGTTTGATCCCCAACTTCGGTAGTTCGGGCGCTGGTGGCGCGCAGACTGGCGATCCACTGGCGGGCAACGGGGCGCTTCTGCCGTCGGCACCCGACTCGAACTTTTCAGGGCAGAGCCCGTCGAGTGTCGATGTGCCAGCGGCACCCGGGGAACTTGGCGTGTCTCAGTTTGAGATTCCTGTAAGACCCGCGTTGCCCGGCCCCACCCTGCCCACCAATCCTCCGGCTACTGAGGACACCGGCCCCCGCAACGGGCCGGGATCCGGTCCCGTGATTGACGGGGATGAGGGTGGGGCGCCCGAGATTCCGGGGCCCGTTGAATCACCTGAACCCTCCCTGACACCCACCCCAAGTGACCCTGTTACGGGGGAGCCGGGTGTTGACGAAACGGGTACCGAGGACTCCGGAGCCGTTGACCCCGAAGCCGAAGGCCCTGGTTCGGAGGTTCCTGACGGGCCGGGTGAGAACGACAACGGAAATGACGCCCCGGGGAATCCCGGTAACCAGGGCAACGGCAACAACGACCCGGGCGGAACCGGAAACACGGATCCTGAGAATACCGGCAACACGAACCCTGGGACCCCGCCCGGCACCCCGGGTGCGGGAACGCCGGTGACGCCTGGAGCGCCGTCGTTACCTGGGAACCCGCCGCTGACCGGGCCGGCCACTCAGCCCGCTGGGCCTGCCGTGGATCCCGACGTACCGTCACCCACGACGCCTGCCGCGCCTCCGACGCAACCCGCGCCGTCGCCGAGCGACGAGATCGGTGAACGAGCGGCCGATCTCCCGGATGATTCCCAGCCGGTCACAGGTTGGTGGGGAACACTTCCGGAGGGATGGGTGTTGTCCGATTGGATGATTTTTATTCTGATCGGTGTGCGCCCGTAGATCCCATGGATGTCGTGAGATAGCGCGGCGCAGAGGAGAGGGTGGAATGCACAAGCATTACAACGGGCTGAAAACCGTGCTGCTGTTGGGCGGCATGTGGGTGGTGCTGCTGGCGATTGGTGCAGTCATTGCCGGGGCAACACGCAGCTCGGTGTTCATTGTGATTTTCGCGGTGATCGGCTTGATCGGCACGGCGTACAGCTACTGGAACTCGGATAAATTGGCCATCCGTTCCATGCGTGCGATCCAGGTGACGCCGCAGCAGGCACCCACCATGTACCGCATCGTGCATGAACTGTCACAGCGCGCGGGGCAGCCCATGCCGCGTCTGTACATTGCGCCCACCATGAGTCCCAACGCGTTCGCCACCGGTCGCAATCCGGAGAACGCGGCAGTGTGTTGCACGGAAGGCATCCTGCAGATCCTGGACGAACGGGAACTTCGCGGTGTACTCGGTCACGAGCTGATGCACGTGTACAACCGGGACATCCTCACATCCTCCGTTGCCGCAGCTGTCGCGGGTCTGATCACGTCTGCGGCGCAGTTCCTGCAGTTCGCGGCGATCTTCGGTGGCCGCGGCGGTGACCGTGGGGGAAACCCGTTGGTCGCGCTGCTCATGGCATTCCTGGCACCCGTGGCGGCCATGGTCATCCAGATGGCTATCTCTCGTACGCGCGAATACGACGCCGATGAGGACGGCGCACAGCTCACCGGCGACCCGCTCGCACTGGCTTCCGCGCTCCGCAAGATCGAAGGCGGCGCGTCCCAACGACCGATGAACCCCAATGATCAGAAGGTCGTCAACACCTCGCACCTCATGATCGCCAACCCGTTCCGGGGCGGCGGGCTCAAGAGCATGTTCCGCACCCACCCCTCGACCGATGACCGCGTTGCCCGCTTGGAGAATATGGCGCGTAGCGGTGGGTACTACGGACCCCGTAACTGACGCCTTAGAACACCAGCAGCAGGTTGCACATGGGGAGGCCGTGACCCGTTCGTGGGTCACGGCCTCTTTATTTCGCTGCCTCAAGAGGGACGTGTGTTTTCAGTATGATGGCTGTGTGAATCCCTTGGACTTTCTGCGTGAGACTAAACACCATGCATTTGTTGCCTCTAAGCACGTTCGTTGGTTTGTTCGGGATCGCTACTACGACGCTCAGGGGGCATATTCAAAAGCGCGTGGTTTCACTTACGTCCCTTCTCGCTATCAGCGACACTTCGGAGCCTTGGACGAGCAATCGGCGCCCACGAGTAGCACTTTCCCGATTGACCATTTGAGGTTCGCCTCCACACTCCCCAGCTCGGAAGGCGAGCGAGCGCCTAGACGGTTGTACGTGCTGTGGACTGGCAACAATGACCTGACGCCGAACCGTGCGTCGTCGGTTGAAGTCATCAAGTCAAACAATCCTGATGTCTCCTTCGAATTCATCACCCCTGCGAATGTGAGTGAGTATGTAGTCGAGGGCTACCCGCTGCATCCTGCATATGAGCACCTGTCGTCCGTGCATAAGTCCGACTATCTTCGGGCATACCTGATGTATCACCATGGCGGTGCGTATCTTGACATCAAGCCCTACAACGGCCGCGTCAGCGATTTTTTCGATGTTCTCGATGCTGAGCCGCGGATTTGGGCAGTCGGCTCACGCGAGGCGAGCGGAAACAGCTCACCCGCGTTCGGAGGGAAGCTTGGGAAAGACCAGAGGCTGCATACGAGTCGAATTCTTAGTCAAGCATGTTTCGCGTTCCGTCCCCACACCGATTTTGCGGGTCAGTGGTTAGCTGAGTGTGAACGCCGGCTCGATTATTTTCAGGACCTACTGAATCAAAATCCAGCTGTAGACCCTCGGGGTACCAGTGGGGGCTATCCAGTTCCATGGTTTTCGTTGCTCGGTGCAGTGTTCTCACCGTTGGCATTGAAGTACCACGAGCGGATTCGTATCTCAGACTCCGTCCAAGTGACTCTCGGAGGATTCGTCTCTTACAGGTAATCCGCTGAATGCCCGTTTGCGTCACTACCGAAGATCACTAGTTTCGCGAGTTACAAGGTGCAGTTTTGAAGAAGCCGTGACCCGGGATGGGGTCACGGCTTCTCTCGCGGTATGCCGATCGGCGCCGATGCTACATCAGCGGTAATTCACGAACTGCAGATCAACCTCTAGGTCTGAGCCCTTGAGCAGGGCAATGACATCCTGCAGGTCGTCGCGGGACTTGGAGGAGACGCGCAGTTCATCACCCTGGATGGTGGCCTTCACGCCCTTGGGGCCCTCGTCACGGATCAGCTTGGTGATCTTCTTGGCCTGATCCTGAGCGATGCCTTCCTTGATGGTGGACTCGATGCGGTACTCCTTGCCGGAGGCGTAGGGTTCGCCGTCGTCCAGGGACTTCAGGGAGATGCCGCGTTTGACCAGCTTGGACTGAAACACGTCGAGAACTGCTTGAGCGCGTTCCTCGGAGTTGGCCTTGATCAAGATCTTTTCACCGGAGAAGTCGATCTCGGCACCCACCCCGCGGAAGTCGTAGCGCTGGGACACCTCTTTCTGGGCCTGGTTGAGCGCGTTGGAGACTTCCTGCTTGTCTACCTTGCTGACCACGTCGAACGAAGATTCTGAAGCCACGATGTTCCTTTCATGGGATGTCGGAGGCGTGCTGGTAACTCTTTTCATCCAGCCTAGTGGCCTACAGCTGTGGAGGTTGTTATCAACTTGTCATCGGCAGCACAGGCGGATCTCAGGAGCGCGGGTAAGGATGAGTGCATGCCTCAGATCGACAACAGCCGTTCGGCATCTTCCCCACATTCCTCCTTGTCAGGACACGTTCTACCCATGAAAAACCAGCCGCGCATCCGTGTGCCAGGGCTCAAGGCCTCCAAGTCCGCTCTCCGCAGGGGCAGCGGTGCCCTTGCGGGAACAGCGCTTGCCGCCGGCCTGATTGTCGGAGGCTCCGGGGCGGCCCAAGCGCAAGCCCCACGCGCGCTTCAGACGCCACCTGCGGTTCAGCCCGGCGCGATGACGGGCCAAGGGGTTGCTGTTCAGCGGCGGCTGGACGGTATCCGGCAGGACCTGGATCGCGCGGTGGCAGCGGGTGACGTGACGCGTGAACAAGCGGATGCCTTTGCTGCGAAGATCGTTCGTCACATGGAGTGATGTGCCTAATTTTGGTCTCGGGCTCATCCCTGTGTAATGTTGAGGTGCTCCCGCTCGCGGGGGCACCTTATTGCTCATTCAGGTGAGTGATGCCGCGGCAGATTACCCGAGCGGCCAAAGGGGGCTGACTGTAAATCAGCTGGCTATGCCTACGGGGGTTCGAATCCCTCATCTGCCACCGAGAAAAACCCGGACCGTGAGGTCCGGGTTTTTTCGTTGTAGAACTCAGGGTCAGGGAGCATCCACCCACTGAACAAGCTGGACGATGATCCCGTTCGGATCAAGAACTTGGAAGTACCGTTCGCCCCAGGGCTCGGTCTCGATGGCGGTGGGGATCACCAGGTCGCGGGAGCCTAATCGGTGCCATTCGGCGTCGATGTCGTCGACTTCGAAGACTATGAGCAGGCCGGTTCCGGCGGTCCCCGCGTGACTGGCTGGTTTGAAGGTATCGAGACCTGCTCGGAGGAGAACCACGTTGAACCCGGCATCTTCGCGGCTCAATGAGACGAATCCATCCTGGGCCATGACCTCCTGGAAATCGAAGTGATCTTTGAAGAACGCGGCTGAAGCTTGAACGTCGTCCACATTGAGGAAGATGGCAGAAGCGGTGATGTTCATGGGGGCTCCTTAGAGTAATGACGTACATCGTACGGTATTAGGTAGAATGCGGTTATGCCGCAGAAAATTCCCAAGACCCCGGAGGACAACGACCTTGAGGTCGTGAAGAAGCACCTTCGGCTGCTGTGGGCTGGTCATGACGAGAAGCCGGTTCGTCCCGGGCCGCGTCCGCGCATCACCGTGGATGACGTGGTTGGCACTGCCATTGAACGAGCTGGATCGGCAGGCTTGAGTGGACTGACTATGCGGGACTTGGCTGCTGACCTCGGCGTGAAAACTATGACTTTGTATGCCCACGTGCCAGACAAAAAGAGCCTCTTAGCGCTTATGTCGGATCATGTTTTCGACAGCTCGGCCAGGTCATTGCCCCATTCAGGGGCGTGGCGCGATCGGGTCAGGGCGGTCATCGACGATACGTTCCAGATGTACTTGTCACATGACTGGCTTTCGTCCATTCATACTGAGCAACCAGTTTTGGGCCCAGGTTTCCTGGGGCGATATGAACGACAGCTCGAGTGTCTTCAAGGGTTGGGTCTCAGCGATATCACTCTGGATGCGACCCTGACTTTCCTCAACAACTTTGCTCGTACGGCAGCACTGGACGTTGCCGACCGAGAAACCCTGAACAACTCCGGACCGGATTGGTGGCAAGCTGCTGGACCTGTCCTCGAGGAACTGGTATCCCCGAATGACTACCCCCTGGCCACCCGTGTGGGGACCTCCGCCGGTGAGGCGCAGGGTGGTGCGTACAACGCCCGGAGTAACTATGCCTTCGGTGTTGACCGGGTGCTCGACGGCTTGGCTGTTCTCGTGGACAGGCCCGTGCCCTAGCGCTCCTCCAGTCGATCGGAGTTGCTACGCAACCGCGGCAACACCTGGTCGCCGAGTAGGCGGAGCGTGCGCAGAGCCATCTCGTGCGGTAGCCCGTTGACGTCCACTCGAAGCAAAAATCGCTCGGTCCCCAGTTCGCGTTGCATGGTGGCCAACTTGTCGACCGCGTCGCTCACCCCACCCACCACGAGCGAACCGTGGGGGCCGCACTGCTCGGCAAATTCGTCGAGAGTCCAGGCCGGATCCTCGGGGGTAGCGGCACCGAACGCTCGAGTGCCCGCTGCGAAATAGGGATGCGCCAGCTCGACCGCAGCCTCCCACGGCTCGTCGGCGGCGTCGTCGGGAATGATCAGGGCGGGCACGGCCAGGCCCACGCGAGCCGAGGAATTGTCGCCGAACCCAAGCAGTGCCTCCCGGTAAGCCTTCACGTAGGGCACCAGATGGCGCCACGCGCCCTCCATGACGTTGAGCATGACTCCCAGCCCGTGCCCCGCCGCTCGCAGTACCGATCTGGGGGAGCCCGACGACGCCGCCCACACCAGGTCGCGTTGGTCCCTTCCCGTGGTGGGTATCTCCACGTTCGTGACGTGATCCCGGAAGGCACCGAGTAGATCCGTGGCCCCTGGGCGCAGTAGGTTCAGCAGCTGATCTAGGCGTTCTTCGAAGATCTCCTCCTTAAGGTGCGGGTCAACGCCAAATAGTTCAAGGTCATCGGGGCGTCCTCCCCGCCCGGCAACGAGCTCGGCACGACCGTCGGACAGGAGGGAGAGGGTGGTGAGCTGCTCGGCTGTGCGTACCGGGTCGGCCGTGGTCAATACGCTCGCTGCGGCGGACAGACGGATGCGTTCTGTGACTCTGCTGACCGCTGCCAGAAGCATCAGTGGGTCCTGGGTGATGCGGTGTCGGCCGTGGCCCTCTCCGGCCCCGAAGACATCCAAGCCCACCGATTCCGTAGCGCGGGCGAGTTCTATTAGCTGAGCAAAGCGCTGCGAGGCGTCGGGTCGATGACCGGTGACCGGATCGGTCGTGAGTTCACCCCAGGTCAGAACTCCAAGGTGCAGGTTCACGTGGCTCCTCTCGAGGTGACACATCCGAACAGGGTCTTGTGCCAGCAGTGAACGCTCTGGGGTTGAAACTCCCGGCGTTTTAGGCTGGGTCCATGGCTACTGTAGACATCACCCAAGACACTCTGGGCCAGACCATTTCTGACAATGACATTGTCCTGTTGGACTGGTGGGCAGACTGGTGCGGCCCCTGCAAGCAGTTCGCTCCGACCTACGAGGCCGCATCCGAGAAGCACTCCGACATCGTGTTCGGCAAGGTGGACACGGAGGACCAGCAGGGACTGGCTGCCGCAGCGCAGATTTCCTCCATCCCCACCCTCATGGCTTTCCGCGAGGGCATCCTGGTGTTCTCCCAGCCCGGTGCTATGCCGGCGAACGCCCTGGATCAGGTCATTGACGCAGTCAAGGGCTTGGATATGGAAGAGGTTCGTGCCGAGGTCGAGAAGCAGGCCGCCGAGGGCGAGCAGGCCAACTGACCCAGCTCAAGACTTAACCGCTCAGGGCTCTCTCCGCGTGGAGAGAGCCCTGAGGTCATTTAATGGCCGACCTCCGTTGAAGGTGAAGCCTGACCGCATGGAAACCTCGGTCTAAGTGGCCGGGGGAGCACACGGATTTACGTTGCAGCTAGGCGGTAGTCACGCCCAACAACGATCCGATGAGGAACGTGGCACCGAGCGCCAGCGCGCCACCAACGACCACTCGGGCGGCGGCGCGACCCACGTGCGGAGTGCCACCCAACCGTGCGCCCAGGGTGCCCGTGATCGCTAGAGCCGCGAGAACGGCCACGAACGTGACGGGGATTCGCCATTCCGGCGGCGGCAGCAGGATGGCCAACATGGGGAGGACCGAACCGAGCAGGAATGCCAGTGCGGATGCCCACGCTGCGGCCCACGGGCTCGGGATGTCCTGAGGGTCGATGCCCAGCTCGGCGTCGAGATGCGCGAGTAGCGCGTTACGTTCGGTGAGTTCCACGGCCACTTGGCGCGCAGTGTCTTCGGAAAGCCCACGCGAGCGATAGATATCCGTGAGTTCTTGCAGCTCGGCCTCTGGCATCTCTGCGAGCTCACGTTCTTCCTTCGCGATCAAGGCCTCTTGCGAGTCCTTCTGGCTGGAGACCGACACGTACTCCGCCAGCCCCATGGACAGCGCCCCACCAATCACGGCGGCTGAACCGGCGACCAGGATCGGCCAGGAATTGACCGTTGCACCGGCAACACCGACCACGGTGGCAGCCACGGACACGATGCCGTCGTTGGCGCCCATCACTCCGGCACGGAGTTTGTTCAGTTTCTCTCCGTATTTGGTGTTGTGGGGTTCGGTCAGGGAGTGCTCGGTCATGACTCAAGTCTGCTCCGCCGCCCGAAATTTAGCTAGCTAGGTTAACCAATCCTCAGTTGAGCTCTCAGTCGTCCCTGGAACGGTAAGGAGTTCAGTGCCCGCGGTGATCCGCGGGGGACAAGCGCGGTCCGAACGATGGCTTGCGGTGACCGCTGGCCTTGATCAAGCGCACTACGCGTTGGCGGTGACCGCGCCAGGGTTCCAGGAGCTCTTCCATGCGTTCATCAGAGCCTGGGGCGCCGTCGAAGAACCAGCACACGTAATCGGCCAGGTGATAGTCGCGCACGCTGATGCCGTCAGGATCCCCGTGGGTGCACTGGGTGATTTCTGCTGCGGTCCATACCCCGATCCCGCTGAAGGTCTGCAGTGTGGCGCGCACGGCCGCGGGGTCCTTGATCAGCCTCAAACGTTCCACAGCGCTCGCCCGCTGAACGATTCTCATGACGGTCGCGGAGCGGTGCGGATCGACGCCCGCGCGGTGCCATTGCCACGAGGGAATCCTCCGCCACTGTTCCGGTGTGGGAGGCACATACATTCCGGCCGGGGTAGGCCCCGGGGCGGCTTCACCCGCCAACCGGACCAGGTACCGATAGGCGCGGATGGCCTCGATGGCTGTGACGCGTTGCTCGATGACGGCAATCACCGCGCGATCTATCACCGCGCCGGTCGCCGGCAGCCGAAGCCCGGGGTGACGACGCCGCGTCTGACGCAATCGTTCGGGGAGCAGTTCATAGGCGGGGGAGTTCTCGAACACCGTCCAGTCATCCGAGGCACCACACCAGTTCGGGGCGAGGGAAATCCACTTGAGTGCACCGGGACCCCAAGCATCGACCACGATGTCCCGTTCCAAGGCGGTTGTGGTCGTTCCGCCGGGTGCCCGGGTAAAACGAGCAGACACCGCCAGGCCTTGATGTCTGGTGGTGACCCACACGCATTCCGGGGAGATGACCCTCAGCGTGGGGTCATTCGTTCCGCGACCGAGCACCGAGAGGGTCTGCCCCAGGTGCACGGGGCCGTGCGGAGTCCAGCGGAGCCGAACGGGCTCCGATGCGGACTGCTGCTCGGGAACAGCGGGGACTTCCAAGGACATGCTCGTCATCATTCCACGGGCCTAGGACACGCATAAGCGCCCCTGGCCACGTGGGAAAGCAGCCTCCACCCCGGCGTCGCGAACGTCGAGAATTTAAAGTCGATTACATGTTCATCTACGTGTGGGAACGCTGGGTTATCCTGCCCTCGACCGCTACCCACGTGAGGAAATCCGGTGTCCACATTGTTCGCGCGCGCCACATCCACCAGGGGTGGACTGTGGGCTCGCAAGGGCGGGGTCCGGAGTCTGAAGCGATGGTTGCCGTCCGTGGTCGCAGTTTCTTTCACACTTCTCTACACAGTTTTTTCGCTGACGCAGTGGCACCGGTGGGAGGTGCCTTCGTGGGACAACGCGATCTTCACCCAATTGTTGCAGTCCTACGCGGCCGGGCAGCCGCCCGTGGTGAATATCAAGGGCCACGGTTTCAATCTGCTCGGCGATCATTTCCATCCGCTGCTGGCGGTGCTGACACCCGTGTACTGGGTATTTCCCTCCGCGCTGACGCTCATGATCATCCAGGATGTTCTGCTGGGGATATCGGTGGGGATCGTCACGTGGTGCGCCACTCGAGCGCTGAGCCCGGCACCCGCGACCGCGATCGGAGTTGCCTACGGCCTCAGCTTCGGACTACAGGGCGCGGTGGCCGTGCAGTTCCACGAGATCTCGCTCGCCGTGCCACTCCTGGCCCTCGGCCTGTGTGCGTTGAGGGAGCGGCGCTGGCTCGCTGCCGCCTTGTGGAGCGCCCCGGTCGCCCTGGTCAAAGAGGATCTGGGGATGACGGTTGCCGCACTCGGCGCGGTGATGTTCGCTCACGCATTCAGACCTGCAGCACGGGTATCGGGTCGGCTGCTGAACCGCGTGTACGAACCGGCGACCGGCCATGGACCGGGTGCGCGAGCGGCGTCGTCGGTGGAAGAATTCAGCACGGCACTGAGCCGCACGGCGCAGCAACCGGCCATGCTGGGCGCAGTCCTTATGCTGTGGGGCGTGGGGCTGAGTCTGCTGGCCGTGTGGGTGGTACTGCCCGGGTTGAACCCCAACGATTCCTTCGCCTACGCGGACAAACTGGACGTCGCCGGGATCCTGCGCGACCCGGCCGGCGCGGTGATCTCCCTGTTCGTGCCGGAGCAGAAACTTGGAACGTGGTTGCTTGCTCTCGTGGCCGGCGCGGTGATTGCGGTACGGTCGCCGCTGGTTCTGATCGCCCTGCCCACGCTGGCCTGGCGTATGCTCTCGCCCAACCATGGCTACTGGGGCTCGGGCTGGCATTACAACGCGGTGATCATGCCCATCATCTTCATCGCCCTGGTCGACGCCGTGGTGAGACTTCGGGCCGCCGGTGCCGACGCTCGCCTACCGCGACTGCTCGCCACAATTGGTCCGTGGGTTGCCCTCATCGTGGCGCTCGTCGTGGCCACCCAGCAGCCATTGTCCCAACTAGTGACGGGGGAGGCCTGGCGGGAGGACCCGAGAGCGGGTATCAAACACGCCACGGTCCAGGCGGTCCCGCAGGGGGCATCCGTGGCCACAGACCTCACGCTGATCAACGCACTGGTGTCCAAGGCGGACGTGCACTGGATCGGTAATCCGGGTGATCCCGCACCCGAGTACGTGGTGATCGATCGTGAAGGCGGGACCTGGGGAGAGGGTCCTCCACAGGACGTTCCGGAGTACGCGGCCGAACTGTACGGAGCCAGGTATGTCACCGTACGTGACGAGGGGAACATCGTTTTGCTGGAGCGGAAGTCTTCGTAACCGGTGGAAGTGCGCTAGAGTGGGGCGTTATCATTCCGGTTTTTCTGTCCTCATTAAATCGTTTCGCCGTAGCAGGCATGTCGATCAGAGGCACACGCGGTAGGACCGCACGCGCCGGTGTCAATCATTTCCACCCCACCGAAGCGAGGTTCACCCATGCCTACTGAATCCACCCCTGAAACTGTTGCAGAGCTTGAGACGCCCACTACTACCGAGGCTCCCCAGAACGCTGAAAGCGCTTCCGAGCCCGCCGATTCCAAGCCCGACACCCCCACTTTCGCCGAACTCGGCGTCGACGGCCGCATCCTCGCAGCTCTCGACGATGTCGGGTACGAGTACCCCTCGCCCATTCAGGCAGCCACCATCCCCGCTCTGCTGAGCGGTCGCGATGTGGTGGGCCTGGCCCAGACCGGTACCGGTAAGACCGCGGCCTTCGCGGTTCCGGCGCTGTCCAAGCTGGCGGAACTCTCCGACCTGCACGGTCCTCAGCGTTCCACCCGCGTGCTGGTGCTGGCACCCACCCGTGAGCTCGCGCTCCAGGTGGCCGAGGCTTTCGGTTCCTACGCAACGCACCTGGACGACTTCACCGTGCTGCCCGTTTATGGCGGCTCCTCCTACGGTCCGCAGCTGGCCGGTTTGCGCCGCGGCGCGCAGGTTGTGGTGGGTACCCCCGGTCGAGTGATCGATCACCTGAGCAAGGGATCCCTCAAGCTCGACGACATCGCGTACGTGGTGTTGGACGAGGCTGACGAGATGCTCCGCATGGGCTTCTCGGAGGACGTCGAGAAGATCCTCAGCCAGACCCCGGAGGAGAAGCAGGTTGCCCTGTTCTCCGCCACCATGCCCAAGGCCATCCGCCGGATTGCGCAGCAGTACTTGCGCGATCCGAAGGAAATCACGGTCAAGGCCAAGACCACCACGGGCACCAACACCCGTCAGCGCTTCATGCAGGTCATGGGCCCGCACAAGCTCGACGCCATGACCCGCGTGCTCGAGGTCGAGGACTACGACGGCGTGATCGTCTTCGTCCGCACCAAGGCCGCCACCGAGGAAATCGCCGACAAGCTCAAGGCCCGGGGCTACACCGCTGCCGCGATCAACGGTGACATCCCGCAGAACCTGCGTGAGCGCACCGTGGATTCGTTGCGTGACGGCAAGGTGGACATCCTGGTCGCCACCGACGTCGCCGCTCGTGGCCTGGACGTCGAGCGCATCTCCTTGGTCGTCAACTACGACATCCCCCACGACACCGAGTCCTACGTGCACCGCATCGGCCGTACCGGCCGCGCCGGTCGCAAGGGCGAGGCCATCCTCTTCATGACGCCGCGGGAGAAGTACCTGCTGCGCGCCATCGAGAAGGCCACGCGTCAGCCGGTCGAGCAGATGCGCATGCCGTCCGTGGAGGACGTCAATCGCACCCGCAAGGAGAACTTCGCGAACCAGATCGCGGAAACCATCGAGTCCGAGGACCTGTCTTTCTTCCGCGAGCTCGTGGAGCAGTACGAGAACGAGCACGACGTGGACGCCGCGGAGATCGCCGCTGCGCTCGCCGTGATCGCCCAGGCCGGTCGGCCGTTCCTGGCCGAAGAGCTCCCCGAACTGCCGCAGCGCAAGCGCGACCGCGATCGTCGTGAGGGCTCTGACGGCCCCCGTGGTGGTGGCGGACGTCGTGGCGGTCCCGAGGCCGGCATGCGCACATACAAGCTGGCCGTGGGCCATCGCGACCGCGTGGCACCCGGTGCCATTGTGGGCGCGCTGACCCACGAGGGCGGCTTGAACGGTTCGCAGATCGGTGCAATCGACATCCACCCCAACTTCACGTTGGTGGGCCTGTCCGAGAACCTACCCGCGGGCACCATGGACAAGCTGTCCAACACCCGCATCAACGGCTCCCCGATCCGCATCCAGGAGGATCGCGGACCCGGCGGCGGTGGCGGCGCTCGTGGCGGCTCCCGCGAGGGTGGGCGATTCCGCGACCGTGACGGTGACCGCGGTGGTCGTTTCGATCGTGGCGGCCGTTCGGATCGCGGTGGCGACCGTGGCGCAGACCGCGGAGGCTTCCGCGGCGGTGACCGCCCTCGCAGCGGTGGCTCCTCGTACCAGGATCGCCCGCGCAAAAAGGGCTTCCCCAAGGGCAACGGTGGCTTCCGCGACCGCTGATAGACCCCGCTGACCGCCCGATTCAGGGCGGTCAGCACTCCGCGGAAACTCTGCGGATTCGGTGAGTTCACCTCGTTTTTGCAACTCGCCAAAATGCTGTTAGAGTTTTCCGCGTTGCCCCGATAGCTCAGTGGTAGAGCGCCATCTTGGTAAGATGGAGGTCCCGGGATCGATTCCCGGTCGGGGCTCTCATGATGAGGGCCTGCGGCTTGTGCAAACGAGCCGCAGGTTCGTTCATGAAATGGCGGTGTAGCTCAGCTGGTTAGAGCGCACGACTCATAATCGTGAGGTCGACGGATCGAGCCCGTCCACCGCTACTTTCAAGGCGTCGTTCCCTGCGGAACGGCGTCTTTTTCTATGCCCTGCCGGTCTGCCCAGTAGGCTGGGGGAAAATCTTCCGACCGACCGAGGAGAGCCATGGCCATTTCAGAAGACGTGGTGGGTCGTACGTACCCGGCCGCGCCCGCCTACCAGGTGTCCCGAGAGAAGATCCGCGAGTTCGCCTCTGCGGTCAAGGCCACGGACAGTGTCCACTTCGACGTCGAGGCCGCCCAGGCCGCCGGCTACGACGACCTCGTGGCGCCGCCCACCTTTGCGATCATCGTGTCCCAGCGCGCCGACGCCGCTCTGATCCAGGATCCGAGCGCTGGTATCGATTTCTCGCGTGTGGTCCACACCGAGCAGCGTTTCACCCATCACCGCCCCATCGTGGCCGGTGACGAACTGCTCGCGGCCGTCACGGTGGATCAGGTGCGTCCGTTGGGCTCCGGTGCCATGATCACGTCTCGCGTGGAAATCACCACGCTCGGGGGAGAACAGGTAGCCACCACCACGTCGTCACTGTTGGTGCGCGGGGAGGATCAGTAATGAACGTCGCATTCAAGGAGCTCGAAAAGGGCCAGTCCATCGGAGAACGTACCGTGCCGGTGTCCCGTGCGGACCTCGTGAAGTACGCGGGGGCCTCCGGGGACTTCAACCCGATCCACTGGAACCAGGACTTCGCGCAGAACGTGGGGCTCCCCAACGTGATCGCCCACGGCATGTTCACCATGGGCGCCGCCGTGGGCCTGGTGACCGAGTGGGTTGGTGACGCCGGCGCCGTCGTCGATTATCAAACGCGCTTCACCAAGCCCGTGGTCGTGCCCAACCGGTTCGCAGGTGAGGTGGAACCGAGCACGGAACTCACCGTGAGCGGTGCGATCGGCGTGGTGGATGAAGAGGCCCGCACCGTGCGGGTGGACCTCACCGTCACCGCTCCCGACCTGACCGAGGAGGGTGCGGATCCTGCGGAGGCCAAGGCGCTCAAAGTCTTGGTCAAGGCTCAGGCTGTTGTGAAGTTCTAGCATTAGAGTTAACCATCATGAATGCACCCCGACTGGCCGATCTGACCACCACTGCGGTGGGAGGCCCCGCGACCCGTTACCTCAAGGCGGAGACCGAAGATCAACTGGTCGAGGCGGTGACCCATGCCGATCGTGCGGGGGAGCCGGTCCTGATCGTGGGCGGAGGCTCCAACATCCTGGCCTCGGACAACGGTTTCCAGGGGACCGTGGTGCACGTTGCGACCCAGGGCATCGACGTGGTCGACGCGGATGCCGCCAAGGGCACGCTCATTGAGGTCCAGGCCGGGCATTCGTGGGATCAAACGGTGCTGTGGAGCGTGGAACAGGGCCTGGCGGGCTTAGAGACACTCTCGGGCATTCCAGGCACCACCGGAGCCACTCCCGTGCAGAACGTGGGTGCGTACGGCACCGAGGTCTCGCAGACCATCGAGAGCGTGCGCACGTGGGACCGCCAAGCGGGGGCCCCGCGAACGTTCAGCACCGAGGAGCTGGAATTCTCCTACCGCGATTCCGTACTCAAGCGGAGCATGGAACACGGTTCTCCGCGCTACGTGGTGCTCTCCGTGGCGTTTCGTTTGCTCCCGCAGGACATGGGGTTGCCGGTGCGCTACGGACAGCTCGCAGGGGCGTTGGGCGTCGAGATCGGCGAGTGCGCCCCGCTGGGGACCGTGCGCGAAACGGTGCTCCGGTTGCGCGCGTCCAAGGGCATGGTGCTCAACCCGGAGGACCGGGACACCTACAGCACCGGCTCGTTCTTCACGAACCCCATTGTGGAAGATCCCGCCCGGCTCGAGAGCATTCCGGACGACGCCCCGCGCTATCCCGTGCTCGACGCCGCGGGCGACGAGATCCCCGGGTCCACCAAACTTTCCGCAGCGTGGCTCATCGATCACTCCGGTTTCGCCAAGGGGTTCGGCCTACCCGGCTCCCGCAACCAGCAGCTGGACCTGGACGGAGAGTCCGTAGCGGACGGCCGCGCGGCGCTTTCGACCAAGCACACCCTGGCGATGACCAACCGCGGTGGAGCGTCCTCCGAGGACCTTGCGGCACTCGCTCGCACCGTACGCGACGGTGTGGAGCAGGTGTACGGTGTGCGCCTGGTTCCCGAGCCGGTCCTGGTGGGAATGAGCCTCTGAGTGTCCGCCTCAGTATGAGTTCAGACCTGCACGAGGAAATCCGGCGCGGCGAAGAAGGCGGCCGGATCCACCGCACCGTGTTGCGGATCAAAGCCTTCTCCCACAAACACCCAGCGTTACGTGCCATCCATTTGACGTTGGTCACCCTGTTGGGCGCGATCTTCGTGGTCATGGGCGTCATCATGCTGGTGACCCCGGGGCCGGGGTGGCTGTTCATCTTCCTGGGAATCGGGCTGTGGAGCACCGAATTCTCGTGGGCGCATCGGCTCAATCAACGCGTCAAACGGTTGGCGATCAAGGCGTGGCGCTGGTGGGCCAACATCGTGGCCGAGTGGCGCTTCCGGCGCGCCCGCGACACGCCCCATCACCTACTCCAAGGGCCGCGACACATGCGTGTCACGGCCCCGGAATCGGACGAGAAGTAGAACTTTCTTACAGCGTGCCGGTCACGATCTTGAGCATGCGGCGCAGCGGCTCTGCGGCACCCCACAGCAGCTGATCGCCCACGGTGAATGCGGAGATGTACTCCGGGCCCATGGAGAGCTTGCGGATACGGCCCACGGGGATATCCAAGGAACCTGAGGCAGCAACCGGCGTCAGCTCCTGCATGCTGGCTTCCTTGGTATTCGGAATGACCTTGGCCCACTGGTTCTCGGCGTCGATGATCCGTTCGATCTCATCCACCGGGATGTCTTCGCGGAGCTTGATGGTCAGTGCCTGGGAATGGCTGCGCATCGCGGCGATGCGCACGCACAGTCCATCAACGGGGATGAGGTCCTCGCCCGAGCGGCCCAGGATCTTGTTGGTCTCGGCCTCGGCTTTCCATTCCTCGCGGGACTGACCGTTGCCCAGATCGGCGTCGATCCAAGGGATCAGCGAGCCGGACAGCGGGACACCGAACTGCGAGGCGTCCAATTCACCGGAACGCTGCTTGGCAAGCACGGCGCGGTCGATCTCGAGAATGGCCGAGGCGGCGTCGGAGAGCTGATCCGAAACGGACCCGTGGATGTCGCCGAACTGCTGGATGACCTCGCGCATGTGGCGGGCGCCGCCGCCGGAGGCGGCCTGGTAGGTCATGGACGTGGTCCACTCGACCAGGTTGTTGTTGAACAGCCCGCCCAGACCCATGAGCATGCAGGACACGGTGCAGTTACCGCCGGTGAAGTCCTTCACCCCGCGTGCCAGACCGGCGTCGATCACGTCGCGGTTGACCGGGTCCAGCGGGATGATGGAGGACTCGTTCATGCGCAAGGTGGACGCGGCGTCGATCCAAATGCCGTCCCAACCGGCCTCGCGCAGCTTGGAGTGCACGGCCTTGGTGTAATCGCCGCCCTGGGCAGTCACCAGGATGGGCAGTGCGGACAACGCCTCAATGTCGTAGGCGTCCTTCAGAGTTCCGGTGTCACCCAGGCCGTCAATGGCGGGTGCGGCGCCTCCGGCGTTGGAGGTGGAGAAGAACACGGGATCCAGGCTCGCGAAATCGTTCTCGGCGCGCAGACGGTCCATCAGAACGGAACCGACCATGCCGCGCCAGCCGATGAAGCCTACGGCTGAGGGTTGTGAAGTCATGCCGCCCAGTCTATCGACCGATAAATAGGGCGCGAATCACAGTTACTCCTGGTTGCGCGGGTCCGGGCTATCGGCCACCAGGTCCCGGTAACTCGGGAACCGCTGCAGATAATCGAGCACGTAGGTGCAGGTGGGGCGGATCTTCACGCCCTGCTCGCGGAACTGATCGAAGACGAACGTCACCAGGGTTCGGGCGTAGCCTTGGCGACCGAAGGCCTCGGCCACGATGGTGTGCTGTACATCCACCGTTCCGTCCTCCAGGGTTTCGACACCCAGGAAGCCGATGAACTGCTGGTCGTCCCACAGGTCGTAACGACCGAGGTCGGGATTGGCGCGCAGTTCGAGCGTGGGGCTCTCGTGGATGCTCGGTGTGGGGCCAGTGGTCACGGCGGCTCAATCCTCCAGTGTTGATGTGGTCAAGATCACGCTATCGCATGTATTGGGGCCGCCGCGCATCGAGTTGCGCGAAGACTCACGCCCGTGTGTATTCGTCCACCCGGAAACGAGGGCCCTTGCTGGACTCGGCCCAGTCGGCCAGCTCGCGGCGCTGCCACGAGTCGTCGAGCTCGGGGGCCACGGTGTCTCCGTCCACGGCCAGATCCACGGTGGTCACGTAGGCGCGGGTGAGCGGTAGCGTCTCGTGGGCCAGGGCATCTGCCCAAATCCGAGTTCCGCCGATCGCCCAGATGTCACCGTTGGGTTCGTTGAGCAGCGATTGGGCCAGCTCCAGGGCTTCCGCGTACGACGCCGCCGTCCACACGTTCTCCTGGTCGCTCGCCACGGTCTCGGGGCGACTGGTTACCACGATGTTCGGCCTGGCCGGAAGCGGACGGAACCTGGGAGGAAAGGATTCCCACGTGCGGCGCCCCATGATGACCGGGTTCCCGGTGGTAGTGATTGAGAAGAACCGTAGGTCTTCCGGTACGTGCCAGGGAATGGTGCCGTCCTTGCCGATCACACCCTGGGGGCTCTGGGCCCAGATACCTCCCACGGTGGGGCCGTCCTGGTCACTGGCGGGGAGGGAAGCGGAGTGGGGCGTGCTCATACGGCCACCGGCGCCTTGATTCCGGGGTGGTGCTGGTAGTTGACCACTTCGAAGTCCTCGAATTCGTAGTCGAAAATGGATTCCGGCCTACGCAAGATCTTCAGCTGGGGGTAGGGATACGGTTCCCGTGCCAGTTGCTTGGTGACTTGCTCGACGTGGTTGTTGTAGATGTGGCAGTCGCCGCCGGTCCAGATGAATTCACCGGGGACCAGGTCGCACTGCTGCGCCACCATCATGGTGAGGAGCGCATAGGAGGCAATGTTGAACGGCACCCCCAGGAACAGATCCGCCGAACGCTGGTAGAGCTGACAGCTCAGGGCATCCGGACCGTCCTCGCGGGGCTGGACGTAGAACTGGAACAGGGCATGGCACGGCGGCAACGCCATGTTCTCGACCTCGGCGGGGTTCCACGCGGTCACCATGTGACGGCGCGAATGTGGAGACGTCTTGACGGACTCGACCACGCGGGCGATCTGGTCGATGCTCTCGCCGTGACCGGCCGGCCAGCTGCGCCACTGGACGCCGTAGACCGGGCCCAGGTCACCGTTCTCGTCAGCCCATTCGTCCCAGATGCTCACGCCACGTTCCTGCAGCCACCGCACGTTGGACGAACCGGACAGGAACCACAACAGTTCCAACGCGAGGGACTTGAAGTGCACGCGTTTGGTGGTCAGCAGCGGGAAGGATTCGGAGAGGTCGTAGCGGATCTGGCGTCCGAAGACGGACCGTGTACCCGTGCCGGTGCGATCGGACTTGAGCGCGCCCTCGGCCATGACCTCGGCCAGAAGGTCTTCGTAGGGCGTGGGAATGACAGACATGGTTTCCTTCGTGCTGAACGCGGTGCGGGCGCTGACCCAGGACCCAGGACCCGGAGCGGCCGTGATGAGGGCCAGTGGTGGTGATGAGTGAGGGTCAGTCGTCGAACGGGGTGATGATTTCACAACTCACGGCGCGCCCCTTTTTGTTCCGCGGCATCTGGAGCACCACCATTTCGCCGGGGGAGAGATAAGGGTCCGAATCCGGCAAGTCATCACTCAATGAGCCGGGCATGTGGCGTGAGAGCACCTTGAAGACCGTGGGCAGCACCGGACGGTGGGTGCACAGTACTACGGGATGCTCGGTGTCGAAGAGCTGCTCGACAATGCTCGCGGCCTTCTTGGGGGAGCGCTTGTGGGATGCCTCGGTCAACTGCGACCGTTCCTTGACCTTGGCGTTGTACTTCTTGGCGAACGGGATCACCGTGGACATACAGCGCAACCATGGAGATGTGATGACCCTGCGGGGTTGCCACGCCGCCAGCAGGCGCGTGACGGCCAATGCCTGACGTTTACCCGTGGCAGCCAGCGGTCGATCGCCCTCCGCGCGCTGCCACGAGGAACGAGGTTTCGCCTTGGCATGGCGCACGATGATCACGGAGCGGGTGGCCAGGTGGCCGAGTCGGTGCAATTTAACGAGTTCGTCGAGTGGTTCACGGTCGTCTTCGTTGCTGAGCATCTTGCGGGCCTGATCGGCGGAAACCCACCGGAGTTCGTCCACCTCGCCGCGATCCGGTTTGGCCTTCACGGACGGGGAGATTTCGGCGGCCCAGTACTTCACGAGCTTCCACTGGTCCTTGACCTGGTAGCGGATGGACGGCAACGGCACGCCCAGGCGAACGGAAAGACCCACTTCTTCGCGCAGTTCACGGACTGCCGTTTCCGGAAGGGTCTCGCCGTCGTCCTGCTTGCCCTTGGGCCAGGACCAGTCGTCGTAACGCGGCCGGTGAATGACCAGCACTTGCAGCTCGCCTGCGCTGAGACGCCAGCACAAACAGCCTGCGGCGTAGATGTCGATCTTCCCGGTGGCATTACTTTTCGCCATGACCCACTCTCTGTCTGATGGACGAGGTGGCGCACGCGGGCCACCCTGTGGGGTGGAGCGGCACCTCTGAAGATGCTATCCGGTGATCCGCTATCCGTTGATCTCGCCCCGGAACATCACGTCCAGGTGCCAGCGTTCGAAACCGAGCTTTTGGTACAGGGCCATTGCGGCGGTGTTGTCCCCGTCCACGTAGAGCATCACGTGCTCCAGATCCTGATCCGCCAGGTAGTTGATGCCCGCGGCGGTCAGCGCCTTACCGAGCCCGCGGCCTTGCTGTTCCGGGGAAATACCCACGGCATAAACCTCCCCCATGGCGGGAGAATCGTCCGAGGCCGGGTGAATCTTGGTCCAGTGGAAACCCTGGATGTCCTCAGGGTCATCCGCGCGCACGGCCAACAGGAACCCGGGCGCGTCGAACCAGTCCTCGGCTTCTCGTTGGCGCAGATCGTCCAGGGTCATCTTTCCCTGCTCCGGGTGATCGGCGAAGGCCTGGGCATTGACCTTCAGCCAGCCGTTCTCGTCGCGGTCCTGTTCGAACGGACGAATCTCGAGACCTTCAGCCAGCTCCACAGGCAGCGGTAGATCGGAGGCGCCGCGCAATTCACGCCTCAACCGGTACAGGTCTCTTACACCCGCCAAACCGTAGGTCTCCGCGAGACGCTGGGCACCCGGATGATGACCGTGGGCCCAGGCCTCGATCGTGCCCTCCACCTGTCCGCGTACTTCACGCGCGAGCGCGGTTCCGATTCCAGAGCCGCGGTGTTCCGGATCCACCACGAGCTCGACCGTGAAGGTGGAGGCCTGATCCGGGTCAGGATTGATCACGGCTGTGCCCACGAGTGCGTCACCGTCAGTCGCGGTGACCGAACGGATTCCCGCCTTGGCCGCGCGTACGTCCACGAGCGTCTGGTCCGAGAAGGGGGGATCGCCGTCGGCGCGGGCGGCTCGCTGCGCCAGGTCCGTCAGGGCAGCGGAATCGGGGATTCCGTCCTGGCTGAGAATGGTCACGGGCATGACATACCTCCACTGTGCGCGGTTGGTCGGTGACTCAGGACTCGCCGTCCCGGCCCACCGTGAAGCTGTACCCCACGTTACGCACCGTGGTGATCAGGTGCTCGTGATCGGCTCCCAATTTCGCGCGCAGCCTTCGAATATGAACGTCCACCGTGCGCGTTCCGCCGTAATAGTCGTAGCCCCACACCTCGGACAACAACTGGGCTCGTGTGTACACCCGCCCCACGTTCTGTGCCAGGAATTTGAGGAGCTCGAATTCCTTGTACGTGAGGTTGAGCGGGGTGCCGCCGATCTTCACGGTGTACGAACCGTCGTCAATGGTTACATTGCCGGCGCGGATCAGGGTCTCGTCCCTGGATTCCTCGGCCACCTTGGCGCTTGCCAGCCGCAGTCTCGCTTCAATTTCCGCGGGCCCGGCATCGGTCAGCACCACGTCGGAGACACTCCACGACGCCGCCACGGCCGCCATTCCGCCCTCGGTCAGGGCTATCAGCACGGGAACGGGGTTGTCTCGTGCGGCCAGAGTTTGCGCGGTGTTGCGTGCGGCCACCAGGTTGGCGGTGCCGTCGAGAACCACCAGGTCCGGCCGCTGCACTCGTTTGAGTGAACCGGGGGAGCTGAGGGGCACCACTTCTATCTCGTGCGACAGTAGTTCCAGCCCGGGCAGGACACTGGAAAGCGCGTTGGTCTTATCGCTGAGCAGCACAATCTGGAGCACGGATCATCCCGTTGACGGTGAGGGGAGCTTCCACGGGAATACCCCGCGAGGCTGTGATCCCCATTATAAATAATCGAGAGGCCCGTTAACTTTCTTCGTGATCGCGGATCGTCGATGCGTGCTCCCGGTACCACGCTGACCTGTTCCCAGTGCGGGGACCGTTAGGCTGATGAGAGCAAACTTTCCCCTGACCGTGCACGAAGGACACCCATGAGATACGCAAGGATCATCGGCGCGGCCGTCGTTTCGCTGATTCTTGCCCTGGTCGCGAGTGTTCTCGGCGGGTGGCTGCCTTTGATCGTGTCCGTGGCCATGGCCGTGGTGATCGCCGTGGGGTGGCCCGCAGCAACGGGTATCAATGCGCGGCGCAGGCACAACGTGATCATTGCCGCCGCCGGTGTGATTGCGTGTTCGCTGGTCACGTTCGTCCCGGACCAGCAATTGATCTGGCTTCCTGCGGTGGTGGGCGTGTCATTCATGGCCGTGTGCATTGCCGAACTCGTGCGCGGTGAAGGCGCCAAGGGGCGGCTGGAATCCACGTTGGCTTCCGTCACGGGCGTTCTTGCTGCGGTAAGTGCCTCGGGCTGGATCGGCCTGGGACACGTGGAAGAGTTGTACGGACTGGGAACCTGGGTGACCCTGGCGGGCGTGGGCCTGCCCTTGGCCCTGATCATCGGCGTGGTGGGCGTAAGGATCATCTCTGCAGCCCCGGCCACACCCCAAAGACGCGGCCTGCTGACCCTGGGCGTAACACCCGTTGCGCTACTCGGTGTGGCCGCACTTTTTGCCGGTCGAGTGTTGGGCTCCGTGGTAACTTAGAGCCATGCTTGCACTCGAAATCTTCTTCCTCGTCCTGTTGGTTCTGGCCGGTCTCGCCATCGGTGGTATCGCGTTGAAGGTCATCACCGGCCTCTTCAAGGGCCAGCTCTAAATTCATGCCCGTAGAGATCCCCACCAATCTCACTCCGGAGCTCGTGCCCTTCGCATGGCTCCTGGGAACCTGGGAGGGTGACGGCTTCGTTGGTTACGGAGATGCCGAACAGCGTGCTTTCCGGCAGCGAGTTACGTTCGAGCAGCACGGGTTGCCGTTCGTCGTGTACCGCGCGCAGACCACGCTCCTCAACGAAGAGGGCGAACCCCAGCGCGAAGCCACCTACGAACAGGGTTTCTGGGAGCTGGCTCGCCCTCGGGAAGATGGCGACATCGGCCCCGGCATGCTGCCCCCCGACCCCGTACCAGTTCTGAAAACCGCACAGGACGTCGAGGATCTGCGCAACGCGGACGGTGGCTTCGACATCTCCGTGTCCATGCTCCATCCCGGTGGAATCTCAGAGTTGTACTTGGGCCAGATCAAAGGACCCCGCGTGGATCTGGCCACTGACGCCGTAATGCGCGCTCAAGGTTCCAAGGAATACGCCTCCGGAACCAGGCTTTACGGCCTGGTCAACGGAAATCTCATGTGGGCCTGGGACATGGCCGCCAATGGCCATGAATTGGCCACGCATGCCTCCGCCGAACTGAAAAAGGTTGATCCGCAACAGTGACTTCCACTGAATCCTCGTACCGATCCATTCTTCTCTCGCGTCCCGGCGCGGTGGAGGCAGAGGGCCTGGACGAGGGGGTGGCAGGCCACTACGGTAATCCCGTTCCCGAGCAACGTGCACTGGCGCGTGGCACCGGATACGTCGATCAATCGCAGCGCGGTGTGGTCACAGTGACCGGTGCGGACCGCCTCAATTGGCTCACCACACTGTCGTCACAGGTGTTCACCGGCCTCAAGCCGGGGCAGAGCACCGAAACGATGTTCCTCAGCATCCAGGGAAGGGTCGAGTTCGCTCCCCATGCCGTGGATGACGGAACCACCACGTGGCTCATCACTGAAGCGCAGGAAGCGCCGGGACTGGCTTCGTGGCTCGACTCCATGCGCTTCGCCCTGCGGGTCGAGGTCGCGGACGTCAGCGATCAATGGGCAATCATCGCGGCAACTAAGGATCTGAGTTCGGAACTGCCCGGTGCCCCGGAAGGCGAGCGGGCGGCGTCGGCCCCCGTGGTCGTCTGGCGCGATCCTTGGCCCGAGATATCTCCCGGTGGCTACGCCTACAGCGTGGAACCGGAGCACCCCGGCCTAGAACGCCCGTGGTTCGAGCACGTGATTCCCATGGCCGAGCTGGAGTCCGCCGCAGCTGTTCTGGATGAACGAGGTTATTCACTGTCCGGCTCCTGGGCCGCAGAGGCACTGCGGATTGCTGCGTGGCGGCCGCGCTGGGGCGCGGAGACGGACGTCAAGACCATTCCCCACGAACTCGACTGGATGCGCACCGCCGTGCACCTGTCCAAGGGGTGTTACAAAGGCCAGGAGACCGTGGCCCGCGTGCACAATCTGGGCCACCCCCCGCGCAGGATCACCTTCCTGGATCTGGACGGCTCCCAGCACACGTTGCCTGCGGCCGGAGCAGACGTCTTCCTCAATGAGAAGAAGGTCGGCCACGTGACGTCGGCTCAATTGCACCACGAGGCCGGGCCGATTGCCCTGGCCGTGCTCAAACGCACTGTGGATCCCGGGGCCGAGTTATTGGTGCGTGAGGCAATCGACCAGGACTCGCAGCAACAAGACGCTTCGGATTCCGGAGTGACGGAGCAATGGGCCGCTGCGCAGACCGTGGTGGTTCAACCGGACGCCGGTTCCGTGGTGGGTCGCCCCAAGGACCTCATGCGCGGCCCTCGCGACGGGGGAATGCGCCTCTAGGTTGACGGCGAACAGAAGTAGCGCGGTGGATCAGGACATCACCTGATCTGCCGCGCTACATTCGGGTCGTGTTCCAGACGGAGTCGCAGGATCCAGACCTGGCCGAACCCTACGTCACCGCCCCGGGACTAGCGTCCGAACAGCACCTTGGCTTCTTCGTAACGTTCCACAGGAACCTCCTTGAGGCCGTCGAGGGCCTCGCTGAAGTCCACCCGGACCACGTCGGTACCGCGCAGGGCACACATCTTGCCCCACTCGTGATCAGCTGCCATGCTGGCGGCCGCCATGCCCAAACGGGTCGCGAGCACACGGTCGAAACCGGTGGGCGCACCGCCGCGCTGGATGTGGCCGAGCGTGGTGTTGCGGGTCTCGATACCGGTGATCTCCTCGATCTGCTGGGTCACGAAGTCACCCGCGCCGCCCAAACGGGGGCGCCCCGAGGCCTCCTGGCCCTTACCTGCAATCGCCTCGTCGTAGCCTTCGGGGATGAACCCCTCGGCCACGACCACCAGCGGTGACCGGCCGCGGTCGTAGACCTCTTTGGCCCACTTGGACACCTGTTCCATGGACTCGCGGTGCTCCGGAATCAGAATGGCGTGCGCACCGGCAGCCATACCCGAGTGCAGCGCAATCCAGCCCACGTGGCGGCCCATGACCTCCGCCACCATGCAGCGGTGGTGGGATTCGCCGGTGGTGCGCAGCCGGTCCATGGCATCGGTGGCGATGGACACCGCGGTGTCGAAACCGAACGTGTAGTCCGTGGCCTTCAGATCGTTGTCAATGGTTTTGGGAACGCCCACTACGGGGAGTCCCGCGTCAGCCAGTCGCTTGGCACCGGCCAGGGTGCCTTCGCCACCGATGGCCACGATGGCATCGATGTTGTTGGCCTCCAGGACCTTGGCGATGTTCTCCGGTCCGCCGTTGGGCCCGTCGAACGGGTTGGTCCGCGAGGTGCCCAGAATGGTTCCGCCCTGGCGTGCCAAACCGCGAACACTTTGGCGGGGGAGCTCCATGATGTCGCCCTCGACCACACCGCGCCAGCCGTCACGGAAGCCCACGAAATCGTGATCGTAGGACTTGATTCCGTGGAGGACGGCACCGCGGATCACGGCGTTCAGTCCGGGGCAGTCTCCACCGCTCGTCATTAGGCCAATTCTCATGCGTGCTTCAGCGCTCCTCGGTGATCGAGTGTCGAACCTTCCCCCGCCAGTCTAGTGAGTCGGGAGTATTGCGGTTGAAGGCCGCTACCGCGCCGTGTTCAGCAGTCGTTAACCCCGCCAACTAGGATTGATTCCGAGACGTACACAGGTGCCGCTCACGGCACAGGCCACTAGGAGGACACATGAGCCCGCAGCAAGAACCGGCACGGGAGAACCTCCGCGAGTTCATCGACAAACTTGTGGAACAGGGGTACACGGTTCGTGACGGGCAGTCCCCGGACCCCGACCTCATCGACCCGGGTGGAAGCGCCGTGGAAACGTGGCGCGAGGGCTACCCCTACGATGAGCGGATGTCCCGCGAGGACTACGAACTCGAGAAGTACCAGCTCCAGATCGAGCTGCTCAAATTCCAGTACTGGGGCCAGGACAACGATCTCAAGCACGTGATCGTGTTCGAGGGTCGCGACGCGGCCGGTAAGGGCGGCACCATCAAGCGCTTCACCGAGCACCTCAACCCGCGTGCTGCGCGCACGGTGGCGCTGAACAAGCCCTCGGACCGTGAACTGGGACAGTGGTACTTCCAGCGCTACATCCAGCACCTCCCCACCAACGGTGAGATCGTGTTGTTCGACCGCTCCTGGTACAACCGCGCCAACGTCGAACGTGTCATGGGTTTCTGCACGGACGAGGAGTACGAGAGCTTCATGGAGCAGGCTCCCACGTTCGAGAAGATGCTCGTGGACGCGGGAATCCACCTCACCAAGTTCTGGTTCTCGGTGACCCAGCACGAACAGCGCACCCGCTTCGCGATTCGTCAGATCGACCCGGTGCGTCGCTGGAAACTCTCGCCCATGGACCTGGCGTCCCTGGACCGCTGGGAGGACTACACCGTGGCCAAGGAAGAGACCTTCCGCCGCACGGACACGGATCACGCCCCGTGGATCACTATCAAGTCCAACGACAAGAAGCGTGCCCGCCTCAACGCCATGCGGTACTTCCTCAACCAGTTCGACTACGAGGACAAGGACACCTCGGTGGTCTACCCGCCGGACCCGCTGATCGTCCGCCGCGGCCGTGACGCCGTGGACGACTGACAGGTCAACACCACCCCGAACAGAACGTGGCCCCGCACCAGCAATGGTGGGGGGCCACGTTCTATGTTGCGTGCTTCGTCAGGCGATCTCGTTGAGTTCTTCCTCTGCGCGTGCGAAGTTATGGCGGTCCACCAGGAACCACGAAGCCGCCGAGTTCACGGCTGCCACGGTCAACACGGAGGGCCACGCGCCGATCTTCTTGGCCAGCGGGTGGGACAGCCCGAAGCCTGCCAGGTACAACACACTCAGGCCCGCTGTGGTGGCGGGTCCCGCAGACTTGTACCAGGTGCGCCCGGCCATCACGCCGTCTGCCAGCAGTGCCACACCGCCCAGGGCGCGGATCTTGGTCAGACGGGCCACGGCGTAACCACCGATCAACCCGCTGGCGACCACGGCCGAGCTGGGCATCTCCACGGGGGAGGGCAGCTGCTGGTCCACGTAGTGCAGTGTTTCCTTGAGGTTCATCTACTTGGCTCCCAGTACTTTCTGTAGGCGGGACAGACCCTCGGCGAGATCATCGTCTCCCAGGGCGTAGGACAGTCGCAGGTACCCGGATGGGCCGAATGCCTCACCCGGTACCACGGCCACTTCGGCGCGTTCCAGGATCATTTCGGCGAGCTCGGCGCTGGTTTGCGGGGTGACGCCGTCGAAGTCGCGGCCCAGCAACGCAGTTACGTCAGGGTAGGCGTAGAACGCGCCGGTGGGGGTGGGGCAGACCACGCCGTCAATGGCGTTGAGCCCGTCCACGATCACTCGACGACGTCGATCGAAGGCCTCGCGCATTGCGCTCACCTGATCCATGGGCCCATTCAAGGCGGCCAGCGCTGCGCGCTGGGCCACGTTGTTCACGTTGGAACTCAGATGGGACTGCAGGTTGGTGGCGGCCTTGATGACGTCCTTGGGGCCGACCATCCAACCCACGCGCCAACCGGTCATGGCGTAGGTCTTTGCCACACCGTTGAGCAGGATCAGGTTCTCGTGCAGCTCCGGTGCCGCCTGGGCGATCGAGGTCAACTCCACACGGTCGTAGGT
>JAFAAV010000005.1 GCA_023426375.1 Actinomycetes bacterium
TCACTCTTCGACGCCGCACGTGAGGGTAGGAACGATTTCTTGCGGGAAGCCCTCCAGGCAGGGGTTCCGGCGAACCTCACCAACGGCAAGGGCGATACCCTGCTGAACCTGGCCGCCTACCAGGAACAGGAAGAAACCGTGTTCATGCTGCTCGAACACGGGGCCGACACCGAACGGGTCAGCGACGTGGGGTTCACCGCGTTGATTTGCGCCGTGTTTCGGGGCAACGAGCCCATCACGCGCAAGCTACTGGAAGCCGGCGCGGGTCAGGCCACGGGCAACCAGCACGCTCAGGACGTGGCCAAGGTATTCGGGCAGGAGCATTTGCTGCCCGTGCTGCAGGAGTTCGAACCCCGCGATTCCTGACGGGGACGAATTGGTCGGCCAAGGGATCAGTGGGCCAGATCCAAGAACTTCTGGGCCACGGAATCCCCACCCTGGGGATCGCGGCACACCACCATGATGGTGTCGTCACCGGCGATCGTGCCCAGAATGTCCGGGAGCACGGAGTGGTCGATGGCCGAGGCGAAATACTGAGCGGCTCCCGGAGGGGTCCGCAGAATCACCAGGTTGGCGCTCGCCTCCGCCGTGACGAGCAGATCCTTGCACAGTCCGGCGAGCCGCGCATCCAGGGTTTCTCGCGTGATACCGCTGGCCGGTGAGCGATCCGCTCCAGCCTGCGGCACCGCGTACACGAGCCCACCTTCCGGTGAGCGCACCCGCACGGCCTCCAGCTCCACCAGGTCCCGGGACAGCGTGGCCTGGGTGACCTGAACGCCGTCGGCGGCGAGCAATTCGGCCAGTTCGGCCTGCGAATGGATGTCTCCGCCGGTCACAAGCTCCATGATGCGTGCTTGCCGGGCGGTTTTGGTGGTGGGGATGCTCACTGCTGGCCCCCCGCGCGGCGCAGGGCATCCGGCCGGTCCGAGGACAGTCCGGAAGAGTCCAGCAGCCACGTGAGCAGGGCTTTCTGAGCGTGCACACGATTCTCGGCCTCGTCCCACACGAGGGATGCCGGGCCATCGATGACCTCGGCCGTAACCTCGTTTCCACGGTAGGCGGGGAGGCAGTGCAGGAACACGGCATTCTCGGCGGCCTGAGCCATGGCCTCGGACGTCACCGAATAGGGACGGAAGATGTCGGATCGATCGGCCTTTTCGTCCTCTTGTCCCATGGATACCCAGGTGTCCGTGACCACCGCGTGGGCACCCGCGAGCGCCTCAGCCATGTCCGTGGTCACCAGTACGGAACCGCCGGTTTGGGCGGCGCGTTCCCGGGCGACGTCGACAACGTCCTGGCTGGGCAGGTGCGATGCGGGACCGGCGATCCGCACGTGCATCCCGGCGGTGACGCAGCCAAGCATGTAGGAATTGGCCATGTTGTTGGCGGCATCCCCCACATAGCTCAGGGTGAGCCCCTTGACGTCGCCGAAGCGCTCCCGGAGCGTGAGGAGGTCCGCGAGGATCTGGCACGGGTGGTAGTCGTCGGAGAGTGCGTTGATCACGGGCACGGAGCTGTACTCGGCCATTTCCTCCAGACCGGACTGCTCGAAGGTGCGCCACACGACCGCGGCGAGCATGCGGGAGAACACACGCGAGCTGTCCGCGATGCTTTCCTTATGACCCAGTTGGGACTCCCCCGGGTTGATGATGAGCGGGTTACCTCCCAGATCGGCCACACCGGTTGCGAAGGAGACCCTGGTACGGGTGGAGGTCTTGTCGAAAATCACTCCCACGGTTTGCGGCCCGGCCAAGGGGCGGCGGCTGAACCGATCGGCCTTGAACGCGGCGGCCAGGTCCAGAACTTGCTCCTGTTCCTCGGGGCTCAGATCGGTATCGACCAGAAAATGACGCAACACGTGGATTCCTCCTGCGGGCGAATTAAATCTGTTAAGAGTTGGCGAGCGCAGCGCGGGCGTCACCGATGATGCCGGGCAGTGCCGCCACGAAACTGTCCGTTTCCTGCGCGGTGATGATCAGCGGCGGGGCCAACCGTACGGTGCCGGGGCCGGTCGCGTTGATGATGAATCCGGCCTGGCGCGCCGCGGTCACGACCGCGGGTGCCAGGGCCTGCTCGGGTGAGTCCTGGACCAGGTCGATGCCGATCAGTAATCCGTGGTGGCGCACCTCGCGGACCTCGGCCAGGTCGTTCAGTGCCGCGGCCAAGTGCGCGCCCACGAGATCGGCGTTGCCGAGCAACCCCTCGTTCTTGATGACGTCCAGCGTGGCCGACGCCGCCGCGGTCGCGAGCGGGTTACCACCGAACGTGGTGCCGTGCTGTCCCGCGGTCAGCAAAGAGGACACTTCTGCACCCACCGTGATCATGGCACCGATGGGGAAACCGCCGCCGAGTCCCTTGGCCAGTGTGATGGCATCCGGAAACTCTCCCTGGGGCAGTTGCGCGGAAGACGCCAGCCACTGACCGGTGCGCCCGATGCCGGACTGCACCTCGTCGACGATCATGAGTGCACCGTGTTCGTGAGTAAGTTCACGTGCTCGGGCCAGGAACCCTTCTGGCAAGGCGTGAACGCCGGATTCGCCCTGCACCGGTTCCACGATGAGTGCCGAGACTGTACCGTCCAGTTCCTTCTCCAGAGCCTCGATCGTTGCGGGGATGTGGGTCACTCCCCCGGGCAACGGCTCGAAGGGTGCTCGGTAGGCCTCCTTGGCAGTGAGAGCGAGCGAGCCCATGGTGCGACCGTGGAAGGCGTTCTCAAGGGCGAGCACCCGGGTGCGCGGAGCGCCGTCGGGACCGGGATGTGCCGCGCCATGGCGACGAGCCAGCTTGAACGCGGCCTCGTTGGCCTCGGAACCCGAGTTGGCGAAGAAGACGTGCGACCCCTCGGGCGCCTCGGTCAGCTCGAGCAATTGGTGTGCGAGGGAAATGCCCTGCGGCGACGTGAACAGGTTGGAGATGTGCGCCAGCTTGCCCGCTTGCTCGCTGACCGCCGCAACCCAATCCGGGTGCGCGTAGCCGATCGAGTTCACCGCGATACCACCGAGCAGGTCCAGGTATTTCTTACCGTTGGCGTCCGTGACGTACACACCCTGGCCCTCGGTCAGGACGAGGGCGGGATCGCCGAACACCCCCAGCAGGTTGTCCTTGTAGTCCTGCAGCAGCTCGTTCTGCGAATCGCTCATGGGGTGTCTCCGTCCGGGGTGACCTCGGTACCGATACCGGTGTCGGTGAAAATTTCCAGCAGGGATGAATGCGCGGACCGGCCGTCCACGATGGACGCCCGCGGCACCCCGTTGTCCACGGCGCGCAGAGCAGCCTGCATTTTGGGGATCATCCCGGATTCCAGGGAAGGCAGCATCTCCCGCAACTCCGTGGTGGTCAGCGATGAGATCAGGGAGGACTTGTCCGGCCAGTTGGCGTACAGGCCTTCCACGTCCGTGAGGGCCACGAACTTCTCCGCACCCAACGCGACGGCAACCTCGGCCGCCGCGGTGTCCGCGTTGACGTTGAGCACCTCACCGGTCAGATCGCCGGAACCGTCCGAAACGGAGGGGTCATCCGCGAGCTCGGGCGCGATCGAGGCGATCACCGGAATCTTGCCGATCTCGATCAGCTGTTCCACGGCCGCCGTGTTGACCTTTTCCACGGTTCCCACCAGTCCCAGGTCCAGCGGCTGACCATCCGAACCCGTGCGAATCCTGCGCGCTTGCAGCAGGCCCGCGTCCTCACCGGACATGCCCACCGCATACGGGCCGTGCGCGTTGATCAGACCCACCAGTTCGCGGCCCACTTGGCCGGTGAGCACCATGCGGATCACTCCCATGGCCTCACGGGAGGTCACGCGCAGACCGTCCTTGAACTCGGACGGGATGTTCAGCGTGGAGAGCATGGCGCTGATCTGCGGCCCACCGCCGTGGACGACCACGGGCTTGATGCCCATGTGGCTGAGGAAGACCATGTCCTCCGCGAACGCGCGGCGCAGATCGTCGTTGATCATGGCGTTGCCGCCGTACTTGAAGACCATGACGGATCCGGCGTAGCGCTGGATCCAGGGCAGGGCCTCCATGAGGGTTTCGGCCTTGGTCTGGGCGGTCTCGTACCTGGTGTTATCGCTTAAACGTGACATGACGGGCGCGCGTCAGCTGGAGTACGCGCTGTTCTCCTCAACGTAATCGTGGGTGAGGTCGTTGCTCCACACCGTGGCCTGGTGATTGCCGGCCTTGAGATCAATGACGATGTCCACGGCGCGCGCTGCGGCCATGTCCACGTTGTCGCGGGAATCGCCGATGGCGCCGTTACGGCACACCATGACCCCGTTGATGGTCACGTCGATCTGGTCCGGATCGAACTGCGCGGCCGTGGTACCCACGGCCGAGAGCACGCGGCCCCAGTTGGGGTCGTTGCCGAAGACCGCGGCCTTGAGCAGGTTGGAGCGTGACACGGTACGCGAGACGTCCTCGGCCTCCGTCTCGGTGGCCGCCCCCACGGTGGTGATCGCGATGTCGTGCGAGGCACCCTCCGCATCGGTGATCAGCTGCTGGGCCAGGCTGTGACACACCGCGGTGAGCGCGCGCGTGAATTCCAACTCGTCGGCGGCGTTTCCGGAGGCCCCGGAGGACATCAGGACCACGGTGTCGTTGGTGGACATGCAACCGTCCGAGTCCGTGCGGTTGAACGTCACCCGGCACGCCTCGCGCAGCGCGCGGTCCAGAGCGTCGGTCGGCAGCTTCGCATCGGTCGTGATGACCACGAGCATCGTGGCCAGTCCGGGCGCCAGCATCCCCGCGCCCTTGGCCATACCGCCCACGGTCCAGCCATCGCGCGCGGCACACGCCTGCTTGGAGACGGAGTCGGTGGTCATGATGGCCTCGGCCGCCGCCTTACCCGCCTCGGGGCCAGCTTCGAGGGCCTCGGTCAACGCGGGGATCCCCGCCTTCATCACATCCATGGGCAGTTGCTCGCCGATCAGTCCGGTCGAACACACGACGACGTCCCCGGCGCCCACTCCCAGCCTTTCGGCCACACGTTCCGCCGTCTCGTGGGTGTTCTGGAAACCCTGCGCACCGGTGCATGCATTGGCCCCGCCAGAGTTGAGCACAACGGCACGGGAAGAACCCTGGCGGATGACTTCACGCGACCAGTGGACGGGAGCGGCCGCCACCCGGTTGGAGGTGAACACGGCGGCGGCGTTGAACTCGGGCCCGTCGTTGACCACCAGGGCCAGGTCCTTGCCCCCGGAGGCCTTGAAGCCTGCTTCCACACCGGCCGCTCGGAAACCGGCGGCCGCGCACACGCCGTAGGTGGTGTCCACGGTGATGTCGGGAACGGGGTTGTGCGATTCCATGAGAACTCCTGGGGCGTCAATCGTGAGTGTCGTGATCAAGGCGAGCGGGCGGCGTCGTACCCGTCGAATGCTCGTGATGTCTTAGGGAGCGAGCCCCTGGAGCTGGAGACCCGCGGTCTCGGGCAGGCCAAGGGCAATATTGACGGTCTGGACAGCACCGCCGGCAGTGCCCTTGGTGAGGTTGTCCAGCACCACGCTCACGATCAGGCGGTTGGCGTGCGGGTCGACCGCTAGCTGGAGCGCCACGTGATTGGACCCCACCACGGACTTGGTGGTCGGCCACTGACCCTGGGGCAACACATGAATGAACGGTTCGTCCGCGTAGGCATCCTGGTAGGCCTTCAACGCCGACTCGAGGGTGGTGCCCTCGGCCAACGGCGCGGTGGCCGTGGTGAGAATCCCGCGGGGCATCGGAGCAAGCGTGGGGGTGAACGAGATGCTGACGTCCTGGCCCGAGGCCCAACCGAGACCCTGCTCGATCTCGGGAGTGTGGCGGTGACCGCCGCCCACACCGTATGGGGACATGCTTCCCATGACCTCCGCGCCGAGCAGATGCGGCTTGGACGCCTTACCCGCTCCGGAGGTGCCGGAGGCGGAGACGATCACGATGTCGCGGGTCGAGACGAGACCGGCCGCGACAGCCGGGGCCAGGGCCAGCAGAGACCCCGTGGGATAGCAGCCGGGTACAGCAATGCGGGTGGCACCGGCGAGCTTTTCCCGCTGCTTGGCGCCACTGGGATCGACCAGAAGTTCGGGCAGACCGTAGGGCCAGTGTCCGGCGTGGTCGCCGCCGTAGAACGCGTCCCACGCGTCGGAGGATTCCAGACGATGGTCCGCGCCGGCGTCTACAACCACGGTGTTCTCGGGCAGCTGTGCGGCGATCTCCGCGGACTGGCCGTGCGGCAGCGCCAGGAAGACGATGTCGTGACCGGACAGGTTCTCGGGAGTGGTTTCCATGACCTCCATGTCCGCGAGCGCGTGCAGGTGCGGTTGCAGGGCACCCAGTCGCTGGCCCGCGGTCGAGTGACCGGTCACGGTGGACACGGTGATCTCCGGGTGCCCGGCGAGCAAGCGCAAGACCTCTCCGCCCGCGTAGCCGGTGGCTCCTGAAACAGCTGCGGTGTACGTCATACTCGTCAGCATACCGCATGGATATACATAACTATCAATATTTATACATTTTGCCGTGGAGGTTCGTTTCGCGCGTGGGCGAGAACGCGCCGCAAGGCTTGAACCGTTCTCTGCGGAGCGCAAGACTGACCGTGACCATTGACTAACGGCGCGCTCGCGCCCAGAGGAGGCACCGTGACCGACACGATGAAAGCCATTGCCGCGCAGGAAAGCGGCGGCCCGGACGTCCTGCAGCTGACCGACGTTGAGATCCCCCAGCCCGGCCCGGATCAGGTTCTGGTGCGCACCGCCGC
>JAFAAV010000064.1 GCA_023426375.1 Actinomycetes bacterium
CCTTTCGTTGGTTCCAGGTGTACCCGATGCAGCTGTCAGGAGGAAAGGCCAAACCACCCGAATCACACGTCGATCGTCTGGAATAAACCGGAAACCCTCTCCGTTTGCACTCCCACAAGCGCACACAGAGAGGAACCACCCATGAAGATCGGAATCATCGGCGTAGGCAGCATCGGCTCCACACTCGCCAAGCGTCTGCCCGCCAAGGGTCACGACGTCAAGGTCGCCAACTCCCGCGGACCGGAAACTATCGACGAGGACTTGCTGGCCAACGGCGCACAGGCCGTGACGGCAGAGGAGGCCGCGAGCGACGTCGACGCCCTCATCCTGTCCATCCCGCTCGCCGCGATGCCCAAGCTGGCGCCGCTCATTCAGGCGCTGCCGGACGAGACTGCGGTGATCGACACCTCCAACTACTATCCCCACCGCGACGACGCCATCGAGGCGATCAACAACGGCCAGACCGAAAGCGAGTGGGTCGTGGAACAGTTCGGTGGACGCACGATTGCCAAGGCGTGGAACGCAGTCCTCGCGGGCGTTTTCGCAGATCAGGCGCGTGAATCGGGTGATCCCGAGCGCATCGCCATTCCCGTGGCCGCCGACGACGCTCGCACCGGAGAGATCGCCCGCTCCCTGGTCGAGGACACCGGTTTCGACGCCGTGGACGCCGGTCCCTTGGCCGAATCCTGGCGCCAGCAGCCCGGATCCCCCGTGTACTGCACGAGCCTGTCCGCAGACCAGGTCGTGGACGCACTCGCGCGGGCTGAGAAGGACCGTATCCCGCCGCGTCGTGACCTGGCCATCGGCGTGATCATGGACCGCGCCGAGGACCCGTCCATGACGATCGACGCGGACTACCTGACCGAGCTGAACCGCCTCATCTACGGCTGAGTTGTAGACAGAGCTCTATGACGGAAAGCCGCTGACATCCGCGGCTCGAGTTCGCACCCGAAACACGGTTATCGCTGCGAACATCTGCCCAGAATGTCGGCGGGCCGACAAACGCACACCAACGCCAGGAGGACACCACTCATGAAGATCGGACTGATCGGGGTCGGCAGCATCGGCTCCACACTCGCCAAGCGACTGCCCACCAAGGGGCATGACGTCAAGGTCGCCAATTCTCGCGGCCCGGAGACTCTGGACAAGGACCTGCTGAGCACGGGTGCACAGGCTGTGACGGCAGAAGAGGCCGCGACCGATGTGGACGCGCTCATCCTGTCCATCCCGCTCAACGCCATGCCGAACCTCGCGCCGCTCATCCAGGCACTGCCCGCGGAAACGGCGGTGATCGACACCTCCAACTACTACCCGCGCCGCGACGACACCATCGACGCCATCGAGAACGGGCAAGTCGAAAGCGAGTGGGTGGTCGAGCAACTGGGCCGCACCATCGTAAAGGCGTGGAACGCCATCGGCGCGCAAGTTCTCGAGGAAGATCCTCGCGAACCGGGCGACCCCCAGCGCGTGGCCATTCCGGTCGCCGCCGACGACGCCCGCGCGAAAGACACCGCGTTCACCCTGGTCAACGACTCGGGGCTGGACCCCGTGGACGCCGGTTCCTTGGCTGACTCGTGGCGGCAGCAACCCGGTGCGCCGGTATACGGCACGCGTCTGACTGCGGCGGAGATTCCGGGGGCACTCGAGGCAGCGCAGCGGGACCGGCTGCCGCGGCGCCGTGATCTGACGTTCGACATCGTCATGGACCGACTGGACGATCCCACCCTCACGATCGACGCCGAGTTCATGACCAGACTGGCGCGTGCGTTGTACCTCTGACCTCGCAAGACTGGTTCGCACGGGACATCACAAGGCCCGACGACGTTGCGTGAGCACGCGGCGTCGTCGGGCCTTTTCATAGGTTGAGAAGGTGAACTTGAGCGACTTAGTCCAGAAAGCTCACCGAGGTCTCAACCGTCTGGAGGACCCGCATGACCATCAGCACGTTCGACCCGCCCGCCTCACCCGAGCCTGGGATTCCCCGTCCGGAGCATCCGCGCCCGCAGTTCGTGCGGGAGCACTGGGTGAATCTCAATGGCCAGTGGGATTTCGAGATCGACCGCAGTGACTCCGGGATCGACCGCGGGCTGGTCTCGCGGCCGCTGGCCGGAACGATCACCGTCCCGTTCGCCCCGGAGTCGGAGCTGTCAGGAATCGGGGACACCGATTTCTTGGAGGCCGTCTGGTACCGCCGGGTGATCACGGTCCCGACCGAGTGGGATGCGCTACGTCCGGTGCTGCACTTCGGCGCCGTGGACTACGACGCCACGGTGTGGGCGAACGGGGTTGAGGTCGCTCGTCACCGCGGCGGTTTCACCCCGTTCAGCGCAGACCTTTCCGGACTGGCCGGCCCGGGTGAGGACGTGGAGATCACCGTGCGCGCCCGCGACCTGCACCACGAGGTCCAGGCCCGCGGCAAGCAGGCCACCTGGTTCGCCAACACCCACTGCCACTACACGCGCACCACCGGGATTTGGCAGACGGTCTGGCTCGAAGGCGTTCCGCCAGTGGCCATCGAGCGGCTCCAGGTCACCCCCAATGTCGCGGCCCGGACCCTCACGATTCTGGCACCGCTGTCCCGCAACCTCGCCGACGGCGTTCTAACGGTTCGCGTGTCCGACCCGGATGGGCGGTTGGTCGCCGAAGAATCGGTGCGGACGGGCTTCGATCTGGCACCGAGCGCCGTCGTCCGCATTGCCGACGAGGACGTGCGGCTGTGGAATGTGGGCGACCCGCAACTGTACGGCGTGGAGGTCGCGGTGCTCGCTGAGGCCGACGGCGCGGAACTCGACCGGGTGCGCAGTTACGCGGCGCTGCGGTCGGTGAGCATCGACGGCAATTCATTCCGGCTGAACGGCCGCCGGGTGTTCCAGCGGCTCGTGCTCGACCAGGGGTACTGGCCGGAATCACTGATGACGGCGCCGAGCGATCAGGCGCTCATCGACGACATCGAGCTGTCCATGGCGGCGGGATTCAACGGTGCGCGCGTGCATCAAAAGGTCTTCGAGGAGAGGTTCCTCTTCCACGCTGACCTGCGCGGATACCTGGTGTGGGGAGAATTCGGGGACTGGGGTGTGTCCGGGCAGGGGCCGGTGGGGCATAACCAGAAGCCGGATGCGTCGTTCGTGGCGCAATGGATTGAGGCGGTGAGGCGGGACGTGAACCACCCGTCCATCGTGGGCTGGTGCCCGCTGAACGAGACGCACCAGGTGCTGCACGACCGGATCACCGTGCTCGACGACGTCACCCAGGCCATGTTCTGGGCCACCAAAATGGCGGATCCGACCCGCCCGGTGATCGATGCGTCCGGGTACTCGCATCGGGTGCGCGAGACCGATGTCTACGACTCCCACTCCTACGAGCAGGTTCCCGAGGCCTTCCGCGCGGAGCAGGCCGGGCTGGCGCACGGGGATCCGCACGTGAACCGGCATCACGGGGGTGAGATCGCCCTCCACCACGCGCGGCCGGAGTACTCAGTGCCGTATGCCGGGCAGCCGTTCTTCATCTCGGAGTACGGGGGTATTTGGTGGAACGAGGAGGAAGCCGCTCGCACTGATGCGGAATCCGCGGGCCAGGACCAGGCCGATTCTTGGGGCTACGGGGACCGTGTGCGCAGTGAAGAGGATTTTTACGACCGCTTCGAGGGGCTGACCAACGTGCTGCTGGATGACCCCAACATGTTCGGCTATTGCTACACGCAGCTCACCGATGTGTTTCAGGAGAAGAACGGTGTCTACGGCTTCGACCGGAGCCGGAAGTTCGACGTCGAGCGGTTGCGGCGGGTCCAACAGCGCACGGCGGCGTATGAGTTGCGGGAGGATTGAGGCAGCTTTAGACCACCCCAAATATCTAGGTCACTTTCAAGCCACTCGGAGCGGCTCTGGGTGGCTTAGGGATGACTGGAATCTCGCGCTCATGAGCTTCTTCGGTCGCCGTGCC
>JAFAAV010000081.1 GCA_023426375.1 Actinomycetes bacterium
TGATGTTCTTGGATTCGGTGTCGCGCACCTTGAGGACGTTCACGGATGCTTCGGACTTCTCGGTCTCGGGCATCAGGGCCTTGGCGACGAGCAGTGAGCCCGGTGCGTTCATGACGGCGGCGGCCAGGAGATAGGGCAGCGGGGCACCCAGCAGCGAGTAACCCACCAGGGTGGAACCGGCAACGGCCGCGAAACCACCGGTCATGCACGCGAACAGTTCGGAGCGGGTGAGCTTGCTCAGGTACGGCTTGATCATCAGCGGGGCTTCGCTCTGCCCCAGGAAGATCACGGTGGAGGCGAACACGGATTCGATCTTGGACGTACCCATGATCTTGTTGAGCGCGGTACCCAGCAGGTGCACGAAGAGTTGCACAACGCGCAGGTAGTAGAGCGCACCAATGAGCGCCCCCAGGAAGATGATTACTGGCAGCACGTTCAACGCGAACACGAATCCGCTGTTCTCACCGAACAGACCACCGAACACGAAGGACGTGCCCTGATCGGTGAACGAGATGAGTCCCTGCACCAGACCGGAGAACCACTTGAGGGCCTCGAAGCCCGGCCCCCATTTCAGGATCAGCAGCGCCACACCGACCTGCAGGGCCAAGCCCACGGCCAGGGTGCGCCACTTGATGGCGCTGCGGTGTCTGGAGAGAAGAATGATGAGGCCCAGAATGAGCACAATGCCAATCAGGCCTTGGAAGCGATCCACGATGATCCTGCCTTCACATGGGGCGCCGTGTCGGCGCGAACATTTGTCAAAAGGGTGATTGACAAAATTTCTCATGAGCAGCTTAGGATGTGAACACCGGTTCCACAAGCCAGGAACACGAGTTTTCGAACCCCAATCCCGAGGGAGTGATCGCGGTGGTCGAGGCCTACGACGCTGTAGATGTCATCCGTATCAAACGAGACCGTCAGAAGTTGCCCATGGACGCCATCGACTGGGTGGTGGACGCCTACACCCGCGGCGTTGTCGCGGACGAGCAGATGTCCGCACTGGCCATGGCCATCTTCCTCAACGGCATGGACCGGGAGGAGATCGCCCGCTGGACGCAGGCCATGATCAACTCCGGCGAAACCATGAACTTCCGGGCCCTGTCCAAGGCCACCACCGACAAGCACTCCACCGGTGGCGTGGGCGACAAGATCACCCTGCCGCTGGCACCCTTGGTCGCCTCCTACGGCGTGGCGGTCCCGCAGTTGTCCGGTCGTGGGCTGGGCCACACCGGCGGCACCCTGGACAAGCTCGAAGCCATTCCGGGTTGGCAGGCGGATCTGACCAACGACCGCATGATGGAGATCCTGGAAGACGTGGGCGCCGTGATTTGCGCCGCCGGCTCCGGCCTGGCTCCCGCGGACAAGAAGCTCTACGCCCTGCGTGACATCACATCCACCGTGGACTGCATCCCCCTGATCGCCTCTTCGATCATGTCCAAGAAGATCGCCGAGGGCACCGGTGCCCTGGTCCTGGACGTCAAGGTGGGCCCCGGCGCCTTCATGAAGAAGGAAGCGGACGCCCGAGAACTCGCGCGCACCATGGTCGACCTCGGCACCGACGCCGGCGTGAACACCGTTGCGTTGCTGACCGACATGTCCCGCCCGCTGGGCCTGACCGTGGGCAACGCACTGGAGGTCCGCGAGTCCGTGGAGGTCTTGGCAGGTGGCGGACCGAGCGACGTCGTCCGTCTGACCGTTGCCCTGGCCAAGGAAATGCTCGAGGCCGCCGGCGTCAAGGATCCGGACGTGGAGGAAGCCCTCAAGGACGGCCGCGCCATGGACTCCTGGAAGCGCATGATCTCCGCGCAGGGTGGCGATCCGGATGGCCCGCTGCCCGTGGCCACCGACACCCATGAGGTCACCGCCGACGAGGACGGCGTCATGACCGAAATGGACGCGCTCGCCGTGGGTGTCGCATCGTGGCGTCTGGGTGCGGGCCGCGCCCGCCAACAGGACCCCGTGCAGGCCGGTGCCGGTATCGAGATCCACGCGGTGCCCGGCGACAAGATCACCAAGGGCCAGAAGCTGTTCACCCTGCACACGGACACCCCGGATCGTTTCGACCGCGCGCTGGATTCCCTGCGCGGCGGCTACACCATCGATCCCCAGGCGGCCGAGGGCACCGGCGCGCGCGACGACGTCGTGCTCGACCGGATTTCCTGACCTCACCCACCGCCCGGCTCACCGAACCAAGGAGTTAATTCATGACCACCCGCGCCGAACTGGCCACCATGATCGATCACACGCTGCTCAAGCCGGAGGCCACCGCCGAACAGGTGGCCGAGCTGGCCCGCGAGGCCGGTGAGCTGGGCACCTTCTCCATCTGCGTCTCACCGTCCCAGCTGGACGTGGACCTGCCCGAGGGCGTCAAGCTGGCCACGGTGTGTGGTTTCCCGTCCGGCGCGCACGCCGCTGCCGTGAAGGCTGCGGAGGCCGCGGATTCTGTGGCCGCGGGCGTGGACGAAGTGGACATGGTCATCAACCTGGGTCTGGCCAAGGTCGGCGACTGGGACGGCGTGCAGGCGGAGATCGCCGCGGTGCGCGAGGCGTGCCCGTCGAACGTGGTGCTCAAGGTCATCATCGAGTCCGCAGCACTCACCGATGACGAGATCGTGGCCGCGTGCAAGGCCTCCGAGGCTGCTGGCGCGGACTTCGTGAAGACCTCCACGGGCTTCCACCCGGCCGGCGGAGCGTCGGTCGAGGCCGTGCGTCTCATGGCGGACACCGTGGGCGGCCGCTTGGGCGTCAAGGCCTCCGGTGGCATCCGCGATACTGCCACGGCGCTGGCCATGGTTGAGGCCGGGGCCACCCGCCTGGGCCTCTCCGGCTCGCGCGCCGTGCTCGACGGCCTGTCCGACTGATTCAACCGCTCACCCCGCGGAGGTACGCATGACCGCTGAACTCTTATCGTCTGTCCGCAGCTGGATCGAACAGGATCCGGACCCGACCACGCGCGCCGAGCTCGAAGCGCTCGTGGCCAGTGCCGAGTCGAATGATCAGGCCGCCCTGGAAGATCTCGCGTCCCGTTTCGCGGGTCCGCTCATGTTCGGAACGGCCGGTCTGCGTGCCGCCGTGGGCGCGGGTGAATCCCGCATGAACCGCGCGGTGGTCATTCGCGCCACCGCCGG
>JAFAAV010000097.1 GCA_023426375.1 Actinomycetes bacterium
GGGGTGCATGGTCTCGAAGAGCATGAGCATGGGGATGTCCGAGCCCTCCACGGACTCGTAATTGACCAGCAGGGCCACGGCGTTCATGACCAGCAGGATCGTGTAGACGATGCCACCCAGGACACCGCCCCAACCGGCCACGCGGGGGTTGGGGGTGTTACCACCGATCACCAGGCTCATGGAGACGCCCAACATCAGGGCCATGCACGTGTAGTTGATGGCGGACAGCCACCACGGCGACACCGGGGAGTCCGCCTGGACTGCGAGATCACTCATGGCGCCCAGGTCCACGGGCAACTGCAGCATGGTGTAGATGAAGGCCACGATCACGGCCACGAAGATCAGCGGGGTGACCGCGGAAATGATGTTGGTGACCTTGTTGACGTTGAGCAGACCCGTGAGCATCACGATGGCCACCATGATGGCCGAACCGATCCAGGCAGGCAGTCCGAACTGCTGCTCGAGAGTGGATCCCGCGCCAGCGAGCATCACGAATCCCATGGCGAACAAGGTCAGGGTCACGCTGATGTCCAAGAACTTGGAGACCACCGGGTGGGACACGGAACGGAATACGGCGCGGTGCTCATCGGCCAGGAAGTAGCTGCCGATCTGGATGATCACGGCTCCCGCGGCGATCATCAGAATTCCGGAGACCACGGCACCGGCAATACCCCACGTGCCGAAGGAAATGAAGTACTGCACAACCTCTTGACCGGTCGCGAATCCCGCTCCCACGAGGAGGCCCACGAAGGCCAGAGTGACTTGAAGTGTTTTTCTGGCGGCCACGGGTAACAACTCCTTGAAAGTGGGGAACAGATGGCGAGAAACACTGAACCTTCCCAGGATAGAGGACAGTTCGATGCGCGCCACTTGGTGTGACACCTTGGGTGAGATACTCGGGGCAGAAGTTTGCCGAGAATGGAGAACCGTATGGCGCAGCAATGGGAAGACGATTTCAAGGACTGGGTGGCCGGTTGGGACGCGGTACGCGGAACCGAAGCGCCCCCGCAGAACGTCGTGGCCTGGAACGGCGAGGTCCCCTCCAAGGACGGGCTCGTGTTGGTCTGTGCGGAGAATCAGGCCGTGCTGGTCCGCGGTGTCGTGAACGCTCAGGAGAAGGACGTCCTCTCGCAGGACATCCTGATGACCGGCGCGGTTCAGGAGCTGGACCGCGGACTCAGCTTCCCGGGGGAGTCCGGCATGTTCGACGCGCCGATGGGTGATGTCACACGGTTCGAAGTGGACGAGTGGGGCAAACCGGTCGCGCACTCCACGCTGTCCGTGCAGGATGAGGTCGCGTTCATGGGACCGCTACTCACGGACGCGTCCACCGAGCGAGATCCGGCCGAGGTGCTGGACCCGCTGGTCTCGAGCATGGCGAACGAGGCCTTCCTGGCCGATGCCGAGCGCCTGTACACCGTGGTCCCCGAGGACGAGGTTCCGGCCCGCGAGGCCCAGGGCTGGGAACGCGCGGCCGTGGTGCTGCGGCTGGGCTGAGAGCGGCGTCGGCGACTCGCAACGCGGTCCAGAACCATGTGATCCCGCTTTACTGCAAAGTAACCGTGGCTACTCTGCAGTAAAGCGGGATCAAATGGTTGGTCGCTCAAGGACCGTCAGGCAACCACCTGACGCTTGGCGGAAATCACCCCGGTGTTGAAGCCGGCCAGGTGCAGACCTCCGTGGAAGCGCGCGTGTTCGATCTTCACGCAGCGGTCCATCACGGCGTTGAGCCCGGCGTTCTCGGCGATCGCCGCGGCTTCCTCACTCCACGAACCCAGCTGCATCCACACGGTCTTGGCGCCGAGGTTCACAGCCTCCTGGGCCACGCCGGGCAGATCGGAGTCCTTGCGGAACACGTCCACCATGTCCGGGACCTCGGGCAGATCTGCGAGCGAGGGGTAGACCTTCTGGCCCAGCACCTCGTCCAGCACGGGGTTTACGAAGTACACGCGGTACGGCGATGAGGACAGCAGGTACGTCGCCACGAAGTAGCTCGCCCGCGCGGGCTTATTGGACATGCCCACGATCGCGATCGACTCGGTGTTGCGCAGGATGTTCAACCGTTCGGGGGCGCTGGGGCCCACCCAGGTGCGTTCGGTGCTCATGCGTGGACTCCTTCGGCAGCTTTTTCGGACGACGGTTCTGCGGTGGCCGCAGCGGGCGTGACGGTTTCGACGACGTCGCCCTCGCGGTTGATCCCGGTCGCGGCGGTCAGCGCCTGGTCCAGATCCCACAGGATGTCCGCGGGGTCCTCGAGACCCACGGAAATGCGGATCAGGTCTTCCTTCACGCCGCCGGATTCCAGCTGCTCGGAGGTGAGCTGCTGGTGGGTGGTGGACGCTGGGTGCAGTACCAGGGTGCGGGCGTCACCGATGTTGGCCAGGTGCGAAGCCAGCTGCAGGTTCTCGATGAACCGGCCGCCCACTTCGCGTCCGCTGAGCTGATCGGTGCCGGCCACACCGAAGGCGAACACGGAACCAATGCCCTGCGGCAGGTACTTCTTGGCGCGTTCGTGGTGCGGGTGATCCTCGAGGCCCGCGTAGTTCACGTAGCCGATGCGCGGATCGGTGGCCAACCACTGCACGACCTCTTGCGCGTTCGCCACGTGGGCGTCCATGCGCTGGGGGAGGGTTTCCACTCCCTGCAGCAGGTTCCACGCGGCCTGCGGGGTCAGCGCGGGACCGATGTCGCGCAGTTGTTCGGAACGCAGCTTGGTCAAGAAGCCGTACTCACCGAAGTTCCCCCACCACGTCACGTTGTTGTACGAGGGGACCGGCTCGGTCATGGCCGGGAACTTGCCGTTGCCCCAGTTGAAACGACCGGACTCGACCACCACACCGCCCAGGGTGTTGCCGTGGCCGCCCAGGAACTTGGTGATCGAGTGGATCACGATGTCCGCACCGTGCTCGAACGGACGGCACAGGTACGGGGTGTTGAGCGTGGCGTCCACGATCAACGGCAGGCCGGCCTCGTGGGCGACCTCCGCCAGGCCTTCCAGATCGGCGATCTCACCGGACGGGTTGGCCACGAGCTCGGTGTAGACGGCCTTGGTGTTCTCGGTGATGGCCGCCTTGTAATCGGCGGGATCGGTGCCGGGAACAAAGGTGGTCTCCACACCGAAGCGGCGCAGGGTCACGTCCAACTGTGTGACCGTTCCGCCGTACAGCTGCGAGGAGGCGACCACGTGATCGCCCTGTCCGCACAGCGCGGCAAAGGTGATGAACTCGGCAGCCATGCCGGAGGAAGTTGCTACCGCACCGATACCGCCCTCGAGGGACGCGATGCGCTCCTCCAGCGCAGCCACGGTGGGGTTGCCGATGCGCGAGTAGATGTTGCCGTACTTCTGCAGCGCGAAGAGGTTGGCGGCGTCGTCGGCGTCTTTGAAGACGAACGAACTGGTCTGGTAGATCGGGACGGAACGGGCGCCGTGCTCGGCGTCCGGGGTGCCGCCTGCGTGCAGTGCACGGGTGCGGAAACCGAACTGGTGCTCGGCCATAGGGCTCCTCCTTGTCGGCCGCGTACAGCTCCCGTCCGAACACTGCCCGGGGCCGCGCAGCACTCCATCGGTCCTGGCGGTAGCACCGTGCAGTAGGCCGATCACTGCGGGTTGCTGCGGCGTCGTCGATCCAGGTCTCTCGGCCGCTCGGGATGGTGAGTCCATTGTGTCGCGTGGGTGGCGGCGTTCACAAACCGGGGCCCGCCGGTGACCACGGTGCGAGACGACCGCCGCCGACGCCGCGTGGCACCTCCCGCGCGGCCACGCCGACTACGCGTACTTCTCCGGGTTCATCCGGCGGAGATTTTCCCGGGCGACCTCGGTGAGGTTCTCGAGGGGGAGGCCGGCGGGGCAGACCTCCATGCAGTCACCCAAAAGGGAGCACGGGCCGAACTCGTGCTCGGCGGCGTCGAGAACTTTGCTCGAACGCTCGTTGCGCTCCTCGAGAGTCTTGGCGAGCGGCGGGAGTTCCTTGAGCAACGTGCCCACGTACAACTGGCCGGAACCGTTGGGGCACGCGGCCACGCACGCCCCGCAGCTGATGCAGCCCGCGTTACCCAGGGCCTTGAGTGCTACCGGGAATTTGGCTTCCTTGGCCACGCGGCGAAGGGCCTTCTTGTCCACGGACAGGTCCTTCTTGACCGGGAACGAGCCCGCGCGCATGGGTTCGATGAAGATCTCGTCCCCGTCGCGGTAGGCCTGCAGTGACTGCGTGCACGAGGCCTGGTTCTTGTCCGGGCCGTGGGGCACGCCGTCCACGGTCACGCCGCACTTGCCGCAGATGCCTTCGCGGCAGCCGTCGTCAAAGCTGACGGGGTCATCGCCCTGGCGAGTGAGGGTTTCGTTGACGGCATCGAGCAGGTCCAGAATGCTCATGTCCTCGCGAGCCTCGACCGGGCTCACGGCCACGAAATTGCCCTGGTCCTCCGCGGTGGCTTGCCGCCACACGTGTACGGTCAGCAGCATCAGCGCACCACCTTGGCCTGCACTGCCACGGGGATGGTGACGTTTCCGAGAGCCACAGTGGCACCCGCCAGCTTGGCCACGGCCTCGATCAGCTGGGCACGCTGTTGGGTGGTTGTGAACCCTGCGTCCATGGCGGCCGTGCGCACGCCGTGGATCATGTGACCCGCCAATGCAGCCATGGATGCGGTGTAGAAGAACGCCACGCTCGGGCGGGACAGACTTGCCACCAGGTTGCCGTAGGCATCCCCGTGGCGATGTTTCGACGAGGCCGCCGGGCGCGCCCCGACCGTCAGATCCGCCACGTGGTACGCAGTGAACAGGCCGAGCACCACGCCCGTGGAGCGCATGGAGCGGGCGATGATCTGGGGGACCGAGCGACGTCGGCCGCGAGGGCGCCTGCGCTGCTTGCCTGTGAGTTGGAGCTTGAGGTCTTGAACCGTGCTCTGGACCGTGTGGCGCTCGGCGCGCATGGCCCGCAGCGTGAGTTCGGTGCCGGCCATGATGTGGCTCGTGGCGCTCGCGAGCAACCCGATACGCACCACCCACAGCACCGAATTGCGCGGCAAAACCGGAGCACCGACGGTGCGGAGGAACTCTGCGTAGTCGTTGTAGTGCTTCGGGCCCAGGTACACCTGCATGTTCCCGGCCATGTGCCCTGCCGTGAACAAGCTCAGGATGGTTCCGGAGGCGGCCATCGCGAGTTTGAGCTCGGCGTTGGTGGCGTCCTTGAACATCACTTCCCACGCGCTGAGCTGGGGAGTGGAGTCGGCGGTGTCCGTCGAGGGCTGAGCGGCGGGATTCATCACTGGATCATCCTAAGAGTTCTGCGCGGAAGTATCAGTTCGAGTGCCCTGGGAAGTAACGAACAACTCGATCCTCATGCGCGCGGGGTGAAGTTCCAACGCTCGGGGGAGTCGCTGCCCACCTGTTTTTCGTAGCCTTGAAGATAAGGAGCAACCAGGCGATGACTAGGAGCGCTGGATGACTGACTCACGTGACGCCCCGCGGGAAAGAACTCGCA